>CAXNGW010000072.1:0-7716 GCA_964201975.1 Longimicrobiales bacterium
GGGCGGCGCGGGGTCGTCTTTCTCGTCGGCCACGCGGCCGGCCTGGCCGGAGGGATCCTGCTGTGACCGATCTCCCGCTCTCCGCCCGCGTGTCCTCGTTCCTGCGATCCTTCACCATCCAGGGTTCGTGGAACTACCGCACCATGATCGGCGGTGGCTTCGCGTTCGCGCTGCTGCCGGTGCTGCGCAGCCTGTTCACCGGGAAAGCGCTCGACGACGCCCTGCGGCGCCACTCCGAGCACTTCAACGCGCACCCCTACCTGGCGGCGCTCGCGCTCGGCGCGGCCGCCCGCATGGAGGCCGACGGCGCCGACGCGGAGCTGGTGCGCCGCTTCAAGACCGCGATCAAGGGCCCGCTGGGAGGGTTGGGGGACGCGCTGGTGTGGGCCGCCTGGCTCCCCACCACCGCGCTGATCGGGCTGGTGGCGTTCTTTCTGGGCGCGCCGCCCTGGGTATGCGTCGTCCTCTTCCTGGTGCCGTACAACATCGGCCACCTGGTTTTGCGTGTGTGGGGGTTCCGCGCCGGATTGGCCCGCGGCCACGACGTGGGGAGCGTGCTGCGCGAGGCCAGGCTCGCCCACAGGACCGGGTGGATCAACCGTGCCGGCACTGCGCTGCTGGGCGTGCTCGCGGGGCTGCTCTGCGCCGTGGGGGTGCGGGGCGGTCCGCTCGAGCTCCTGTGGGTGGCGCTCGGGGCGGCGGCGTTCCTCGCCGGCCTGCTCGGCGGCATTCGGGCGTGGCGGCCGGCGGCCCTGGTGGCGGTCGGGACAGTGGTTTGCATCCTCACGGTGGCGGCGCGATGACCCGCGGGCCCGGAGGCCTCCCATGAGCGAGACGGTCGCAGAGAAGAGAGTGCGCATCGTCAACCTGGCCGGGCTGCACGCCCGGCCGGCGGCCCAGTTGGTGAAGCTGGCCAACCGCTTTGCGTGCGAGGTCGAGGTGGGCACGGACGGGCTGATGGTGAACGCCAAGAGTATCATGGGCGTGCTCATGCTCGCGGCCGGGCACGGGAGCGAGATCGAGATCCGCTGCCAGGGGACCGACGCGGGCGATGCGCTCGAGGCGCTCGCCGCGCTGGTCGCCCGAGGGTTCGAGGAGACCTGATGTCGATCGTGCTTGATGGTCTGGCGGCGTCCGAGGGAATCGGCCTCGGGCCGGTGTGCATCCTCGCCTGGGGCGTGCCCAGGGTCCCCCACGAGATCGTCCACGAGAGCCGCATCGAGGAGGAGGTGCGCCGCTTCCACGAGGCGCGCGCATGGGCGCGCGAGCGCCTCGAGCAGATCAAGAGCCGCGCGGAGCAGCTGCTGGGGCCGGTCGAGGCGCGCATCTTCGATCCCCAGATCCTGATGCTCGACGACTCCGAGATCAGCGAAGGGACGGTGCGCTACATCCGCGAAAACCATCTCAGCGCTCCGCGCGCGTTCGAGTGGCGCATGATGGAGCTGCACCAGATGCTGAGGCGGCGCGAGAACCCGATGGTGATGGACAGGCTGAACGACCTCGAGGACCTGCAGGTGCGGCTCCTTAACCGTATGCTCGGCCTGCCCGATCCCACCGGCGTCGGATTGGACGGCCCGGCGGTCATCGTGGTGGCGACCAACATCACGCCCAGCTTGACCGTTCAGCTCGATCCCAGCCGCGTGCTCGGAATCGCGACCGACCAGGGCACCCGGACCTCACACTGGGCCATCCTGGCGCGCTCGCTCTCCATCCCGGCGGTGGTCGGGCTGGGAGACATCACCGCGCAGGCCCGCCATGGGCAGGAGGCGATCCTCGACGGCCGCATCGGCCGCGTGGTGCTCGATCCGGACGAGCGCGAGCGGTCGGTCTTCGAGGAGCGCCGCTCGCAGCTGCAGGAGATGGAGGAGGAGATCCTGGTGGTGGCGCAGCTGGAGTCGATCACGCGTGACGGCCAGCCGGTGGCTCTGCGCGCCAACCTGGACCTTCCCGATGAGGCCGCGGACGCCGAGGCCCACGGCGCCGAGGGAGTAGGGCTCTACCGCACCGAATTCCTGGTCGTGGGCCGCAGTGCGATGCCGGGGGAGGAGGAGCAGTACGATGCCTACCGCCAGGTCGCGGAGGCCTTCCCCGAGGGCGCCATCTACATCCGGACGTTCGACCTGGGGGGGGACAAGTTCCCCATGTTCCTGCACATGCCCGCCGAGGAGAATCCGTTCCTCGGCTGGCGCGCGATCCGCGTCTGCCTGGACGAGCCGGAGCTGTTCCGCACGCAGCTGCGGGCGATCCTGCGGGCGACCGCGCACGGCGACCTGCGCATCATGCTGCCGCTCATCAACGACGCCGACGAGATCCGCCGCACGCGCGAGTTGCTTGAGGAGGAGGAGGAGCGCCTCGAGGCCGCCGGCGTCGCGTTCAACAGCGGCTACAAGCTCGGCATCATGATCGAGACGCCGGCGGCCGCGCTCGAGGCGGTCGAGCTGGCGCGCCATTCCGACTTCTTCTCGATCGGCACCAACGACCTGGTGCAGTACACGCTGGCGGTGGACCGCACCAACGCCCGCTTGGCGCCGCTCTACAACCCGTTCCACCCGGCGGTGGTGCGCCAACTGCACGCAGTCTCCCGCGCCGGCCGCGCGGCCGGCATCGAGGTGAGCGTGTGTGGCGAGCTGGCGGCCAACCCGCTCGGCACCTTCCTCCTGCTCGGCCTCGACATCACGGCGCTCTCCGTCGCCTGGCCGGCGCTGCCCGAGGTGAAGCAAGTAATCCGCAGCATCCGCATGGAGAGCGCGCGGACGGCGGCCCGCAAGGCGCTCGCCGCGCCCACCGCGCAGGCCGTGGTGAAAGCGCTCGTAGACGGCATCGGCGACTCGGTCGATCTGGCCGCCTTCTCGGGCCGCTGGAACTTGTCGCCCGGAAGGTGACCGGGTAGCTTCCGGCCGATTTTCCGCCTCCATCCCACCGAGCAGGGACACTCCTTGAGCCGAAGGCTCTTCACGTCCGAATCGGTCACCGAAGGGCATCCCGACAAGATCGCCGACCGGATCTCGGACTCGGTCCTCGACCACATCCTGGAGAAGGAGCCGACGGCGAGGGTCGCCTGTGAGACGCTGATCACGACCGGCCTAGTCGTGGTCGCCGGCGAGATCACCATCCAGCCCGAGACCAAGGTCGAGATCGCCAGGGTCGTGCGCACGGCGCTGCGCGACATCGGCTACACCAGCTCCGCGTGCGGCATCGACGCCGACGCGTGCGCGGTGATGATCGCACTGGACGAGCAGTCCGCGCACATCGCGATGGGCGTGGACCGGGGCGGGGCGGGCGACCAGGGCATGATGTTCGGCTACGCCTCGGACGAGACCGAAGACCTGATGCCGGCGCCCATCCAGTTTGCGCACCGCATCACCAAGAAGCTCGCCGAGCTGCGCAGGTCGGGCGCGCTGCCCTACCTGCGTCCGGACGGCAAGAGCCAGGTCACAGTCGAGTACGAGGGCGACCGCCCCGTGCGCATCCACACCGTGGTCGTCAGCGCCCAGCACGGCCCCGACATCAGCCAGAAGCGCATCCACGAAGAGGTGCGCGAACAGGTCGTGAGGAAGGTGCTGCCCGCGGAGCTTCTCGGCGACGACTGCATCTTCCACATTAATCCGACGGGCTTGTTCGAGATCGGCGGTCCCCACGGCGACTGCGGCCTCACCGGCCGCAAGATCATCGTCGACAGCTACGGCGGCGCCGGCCGCCACGGCGGCGGCGCGTTCTCCGGTAAGGATGCCACCAAGGTGGACCGCTCCGCGGCCTACGCCGCGCGGTGGGCGGCCAAGACCGTGGTCGCATCCGGCGCCGCCCGCCGCTGCGAGATCCAGCTCGCCTACGCGATCGGCGTGGCCGAGCCGGTGTCGGTCTACGTGGACACGTTCGGCACCGCGGTGGTGGACGAGCAGGCGATCGCGCCCGCATTGTCCAAAGTGTTCGACTTCCGCCCGCTCGCGATCATCGAAGCGCTCGGGCTGCGCAATCCGATCTTCACCCCCACCGCGGCTTACGGACATTTCGGGCGCCAGCCCGAGTGCGTGGACTCCCCCCGGGGCGGCAAGATGTGGCGGTTCGGGTGGGAACGGACCGAGCGCGCCGCTGACTTGAAGAGCGCGCTGGGACTCTGATCCCCCGGGGAGAACCCGGCCCACGCTGAGGAGTACTGTACCGGGTCGAGAGGGGGAGCCCTCCCCCTGCACCCTCCTCGCAGGTCGGAGCCGCCGCGTGCTGGTCGAGGTCAGGGTTCAGAGCCTCGGGTTGGATCGCTCCAGCAATCTCCCCGTGGTGATCCTGGAGGAGGTGGGCGGCGAGCGCGTGCTGCCCATCTGGATCGGACCGAGCGAGGCTCAGGCGATCGCGATGCAGCTCGCCGATATGGAGTTCGCGCGGCCGCTCACCCACGATCTCATGGTGGCGGTCCTGAATGGCCTCGGCGGCAGCCTGCGCAAGGTGATCATCACCCGTGTGGAAATGAACACGTACTTCGCGGAGATGATCATCCATCGCAACGGCGAGGTGATCTCGGTGGACGCGCGACCGTCCGACTCGATCGCCGTCGCGCTGCGCGCGGACGCGCGCATCTTCGCGCAGGACAATCTGCTCGAGCGCGCGTCGATCGAGATTGCCGAGGACGAGACGCCCGACGGCCCGGGAGCCGCCTCCGGTGAAGCGTGGATGACGAAGGAGCCCAAGCGCCGCGGCGACCCGCCGTCCCAGGGGATGAATCCGGAGGAGCTAAAGGAATACCTCCGCCGCTTGAATCCCGAGGACTTTGGCCGCTTCACCCCCTGACCAGGCCGGTGTCCCGCGAGCGCGCGGGCGCCGTCGCTCCCCCCGCCGACTCGGGCTCGCTCCGCTCCTCCTGCTCGCCTGTGTACCGGCGTTGCGCGCACAGCAGCCGGCGATCGCGGAGATGCGCGGTCAGGTGCTCGTGGGCGACGCCCCCGCCCCGGGCGCGCGCGTGGTCGTCCACCGGGTGGGCCAGGACGGCTCCGGACCCCTCGACAGCCTCACCGCTGGACGCGACGGCTCCTTCCGCTTCCGCCTGCCGAGCGTGCCCGATCCAGGCGGAGCGCAGGAGGTGTTCTTCGCCTCGGTCGAGCGCGGCGGCGTCAATTACTTCGGGACGCTCGTGCGGACCGCGGCCGACCTCGACTCGCTCTACGTGATCCGGACCTACGACACCGAGGCAGCGCCTCCGGGCGGGGCCACGCTCATCGTCGCAGCGCGCTATCTCCTCCTTGAGGAAGACCCGGCGCTCGGGTGGATGGTGACCGACCTGCTGCATTTCAACCACGCCGGGCCCCGCACCTGGATCGCCGCTCCGGGAGGCGCGACGTTCGTGTATCCGCTCCCCGCGGGCGCCACCGACCTCGAGGTGGGCGGCACTCAGATGGCTCCCGATGCGGCCACGCTGGTCGACGGCAGCCTGCGCCTCACCTCTGCCATCCCGCCCGGCGAGCGCGAGATCGTGGTGCGTTACCATGTGCCCGATCCGTATTTGACCGCGCGCTTTCCGGGGAGTACCGGCGAGGTCGAGCTGCTGGTGAAGGAGCCGGCGCCCGCGCTCGAGGTCGGTGGTTTACCCGCCGCGCCGCCCGTCGAGATGGAGCCCGGCGTCACGTACCGCAGGTACGCGGCAGCGGACGTCCAGGATCTCACGTTGATCGTGAAGAAGGGAAAGGGGGAGCCTCTCGTCCCGCTGCGTTGGCTCGCGGTGGGGCTCGCTTTCCTGCTCGCCACCTCGGCGCTCTACGCGGTGCTCCGTCCCCATCCCGCGGTGGCAGGGCAGCCGGGGCTGGCGCCGGTCGCACCCGCCGGGCTCTCCGCGTTCGAGCGGCGCCAGCGGCTGCTCTTCGAGGTGGCGCGCCTGGATGAAGCCCGCGACGCGGACCAGATCCCCGACCCTGACGAATGGGCGGGCCGACGGCGCGCGCTTCTCGATCGCCTGCGCGAGCTCGGGTAGCGCCCGTGTCCCTCGTCACCACCCGCGCCGTCCTGCTCCGCTCGCACCCGTACAGCGAGACCAGCCAGGTCCTGCGCTTCTACACGGAGTCGATGGGCGCGGTGGGCGTGATGGGACGCGGGGTGCGGGCGGGGAGCGGCAAGGGCGGCAACGGCCTCGACAGCTTCGCCGAAGGCACGCTCACCCTGATTGTGAAGTCCACGCGCGACCTCCAGACCCTCAAGGACTTTGTCCCCACCCGCCCGCGGCGCGCGCTCGCCGCCGACGTGCGCCGGTTCGGTGGCGCCGCGGTGCTCGCCGAGCTGGTGCTACGACACGCCGGCGAGGAGGCGAGCCCGCCCCTCTTCGACGCCTTGAGCGAGGGACTCGACCGCCTGGTCGCGTCCTCCGGGGACGCCGTCGTTCCGACCGTGCTCCAGGAGGCGTGGCGACTCGTGGGCGTGCTCGGCTATCGGCCGGCGTTGGACGGGTGCGTCGCATGCGGGAGCCCCCTCGGCGATGACCTCGCGCGCTTCGATCTCGGCGCCGGCGGGCTCCGCTGCCTGCGCTGCTCGCCGGCCCACGGCGGGCCTCGCCTCGGCCCGCGGGCGCGGGCGCAGCTCGCCGCGCTGCTCGACGGCGAAGCGCCGGCCGTCCTGGAGCGGCCGCGTGCTCACCTGCGCCTCCTGTCGGACTTCGTGACCTGGCACGTCGCGGGAGGACGCCCCCTGCCGTCCCTTCAGTTTCTGGTGGACCTGATGGAGCCCCCCTCCGTTGCGTAGGCTCGTGCTCGGGACCGCCGGGCACATCGACCACGGCAAGACCGCGCTCGTGCGCGCGCTCACCGGGGTGGATACCGACCGCCTCCAGGAGGAGAAGGAGCGGGGCATCACGATCGACCTGGGCTTCGCCGAGCTCAGCGACGGTGAGCGCCGCATGGGCGTCGTGGACGTGCCCGGCCACGAGGGATTCATCCGCAACATGGTGGCCGGCGCCACCGGCATGGATGTCGTTCTCCTGGTGGTCGCGGCCGACGAGGGCGTCATGCCGCAGACGCGCGAGCACCTCCACATCGTCACGCTGCTCGGCGTCGAGCGGCTGGTCGTCACGCTCACCAAGTCCGACCTGGTGGACGCGGAATGGCTGGAGATGGTGAAAGACGAGGTGGGCACCCTGCTCGAGGGCGGTCCCTACGAGGGCGCCCCCATTCTTCCCACGTCGGCGCGCACGGGAGCGGGGGTGGCCGAGCTCGCGCGCACCCTCTTGGACGCTGCCGAGCAGGGAGTGGACCGGGATCCCGCCGACCCCGCCCGGCTGCCGATCGATCGCGTGTTCACGGTGCGCGGCACCGGTACCGTAGTGACCGGCACGCTCCGCTCCGGGCGCCTGCGCGTCGGCGACCGGGTGGCCATCGTCCCCGGGGATGTGCCGGGACGCGTGCGCGGGCTTCAGGTTCACGGCCGTGACGTCGAAGAGGCGTGCGCCGGAGAGCGCACGGCGGTCGCCCTGGTCGGCGCGGACCTCGATCGCGAGGCGCTGGCGCGCGGGCAGGCTCTGGTCGCCGGCCCCGGCTGGTCGGGCGCCTCCATGCTCACCGCCCGCCTCCGCGTCCTTCCCGACGGCGGCTGGCCGATCGAGGGTGGGCAGCGCGTGCGTGTGCACCTGGGGACCGCCGAGGTGATGGCCCGCTGCGCCGTCCTCGAAGGGGACCGGCTCGATCCCGGCTCCGAGGGCTGGGTGCAGCTGCGGCTGGAGAGCCCGGTGCCCGCCCGTGCGCGCGA
>CAXNGW010000073.1:0-7675 GCA_964201975.1 Longimicrobiales bacterium
CGCGCTGAACCCCTGCTGCGGCGGGCAGTCGAAGCCTTCCCACAGTGTGCCGATGCCCAGGATGTGACCGATCTCGTGGAAGATGATGTCGGTCAACGTCTGGGTGCCGGCCAGTCGCGACAGGTCGTCGGAATCGAGCGTGAGGAAGCCGACGATGGTGAGGATGTCGTCCCGGATGGCGCAGGGAGAGGCCTGGCCAAGGATTTTTCCGGCTCCGTCGATCGGCGCGATGTTGACCATGATGATGACGTCGTCGACCACGGTGCCGTTGGAGATCTCGCCGAAGCCGCCGCACCCGGTCGAGCTGAAGAAGCCGCGCGGGATGTCCTCGCGCGCGAGATCGCCCCGAATCGCGTTTTCCCAGCGGCTGATCGCCGCGGCCACGTGCGGCGCGATGTTGGTGGGCACGCCGGACACGTCCACGCGGGTGATGTTGAAGCGCCCGATGTCGTCTGCGACCAGGGTCACCGAGAGGGATTTCTGGTCCGATTGGCCCGCCGTGTTGGCCGCCCGCACCGTGAACGTGAACGTGCCGGTCGCCGTGGTCCGGCCGGAGAACACGCCGCCGGTGCCGAGCGTGACCCCCGGCGGGAGCGAGCCCGCGACCACCGACCAGCTCACGGCCGAGCCGTTGCCCCCCGTCGTCGCCAGCGCCGGCTGGTACGTCTGGTTGACGAGCGCGGGCGGCAGGAGCGACGTGCGGATGGCCAGCGCCGGCCCGGACACCGGTGCGACCACCGTGATGGTGAACTCCCGCACCGCGGTCTGGCCGTCCCCGCTCCGCACGCGAGCGGTGAAGCGGGCCAACTGCTCGGTCGTCGGCGTGCCCGAGATGATGCCCAGGTTGGTCATCGCCAGGCCGGCCGGGAGCGAGCCCGCGTCCACGAACCAGGTGTAGACGCTGTCCGCGCCCGTCGCGGTGATGCCCGCGCTGTAGGACTGGCCGCGCACCGCGTTCGGGAGCGCGAGCGAGTCGCCCACGACGACTCCGGACAGCGACGTGGTGGTGATCCGCAGCGTAGCGAAGGTGCTCACGCCCACCGGTCCCGCGAACGCCGAGCAGCCGGAAGCGTTGCACGCCTGCACGCGATACTGGTAGGCGGTGGCCGGGGTGAGCCCGACGTCCACGTGCGTGTTGGTGATCCCGGGCAGCGTGACGAGCGGGGCGAACACGCCGGACGCTTCGGCGCGCTCGATCTTGATCTCGGTCGCCACCTCGCCGGAGAGCCCCCACGTCACGGTCACCTGGCGGTCGGAGTTCGGCACCGCGGCGAGCGGGGCGGGCGCATCGGGGGGCGGTACCGCGTCGGTGCTGTTGCACGCCGCCGCCGCGAGGGCGGCGACGAGGGCGAGGGCGAGGCGGACCGATCGGGCCGTGAGCGTCATGGCGTGTGCGCGAGGGGGAGGAGCTGTCTTCCAGGGACGTTCTATAGGACGCGGGGAAGCACACCCTCGCAATGTCTGTCCCTGTCCCCGGGCCGCCCCTGGGCGCAAGATTCTTGCCGGCCCGGAGCGCGTCGAAACGGATTGGGGCTCTCTCCCGTACAGGGGAGAGGAGCGATCCTTCCATGCGGGGGTGCGGAGATGCTGGAGATCATCGGTGTCGTGGCGGCGGGTGCGGCCGCGGTGGCCGGCCACGTGAAGTCGAAGGACTTCGTCGCCAAGCGGCTCCGCTTCACCTCGCTGGTGGAGAATCCGGCCCTGGGTGTTTTCGCGGGGGTGGCGGCCGCGGTGCTGGCGGCGCCGGTGGTGGCGATCGTCCCGTTCGTGGGGGTTGGAACCGCTCTGGCCTTCGGGGTCGGGGTGGGCACAGGGGTCGCGCTCGGCGCCGGCCGCGCGCGCTCGGGCAGCAGCGGGGACGACTTCTAGCGGTCCAGCTTCCCCCCTCATGGTTGAGTCGGCCCGCCGGGCCCCCCAACTTGAAGCATGAGCGCCAGCGCAGCACCAGAAGGCACCCTGCAGCCGAGCCTGCCCCGGGATCCGGCGGTGGTGGGCGCCCTGATCGCGGTCGGGGTCGCTGCCCTCGCTGCCTTCCTCCGCGTCGCTGGCGCGCGTGTACTGGTGGTAGCGGCCCGCCGCGATCGTGAGCATGGCGTCGTCGGAGAGGCTCCAGTGCACCGCGAACCGAGGTGCCCAGCGCAGCCTGCCGTCCGACGAGAAGCAATCGGCGCGGAGCCCCATGCGGACGCCCACGGTCCCGCTCGCGGGCATGCTCACGTCCGCGTATGCGCCGGCCACCACCCCCCCCTCGGAGGCATCCGCGCCGGGGCGCGCACCCTCGGGCAGGCGACGGGCCCCGTACTAGACCTCCATCCGGTCGGCCGCGCCGCCGAAGCGGAGCGTGCCCTGGCCGAGCGGGCGGGCCGCGTCCGCGCTCAGCCGCAGGCGGTCGGTCTCGCCGCGTGCGAGCGTCGGAGCGGCGCGCCCCCCGGCCTGCTCGGCGGCGGTCCGCGCGGCCGCGGTGGGCGGGATCGGCAGCTCGGCGCGGTAGCGGGTCGCGGCCGCGACCACGTCGATCTGGGTCGCGCCCGCGACTGCGTGGTAGCCGAGCGAGAGCGCGTCGTTGCCCCAACGAGCCGCGTCCGGACCGCTCAGCCCGAGCTTCGACTCCAGATAGAGAAAGACCGACTCGCGGTTCGCGAAAAAGGTCAGGCTCAGCCGGTGTCCGGCGGCGGGTTCGGCGGCGAAGCGGAGCAGCCCGTCGGCGTACCCGTAGGGCGACCCGGTGCCGCCCCACAGCGCCGCCGCGCCGTCGTGCAGGCCGTCCCGCCGCGGTGACCGCGTGCGCAGGTCCAGGATGTACGAGAGCCCGCCGTCGTAGCGCACGGGCGCGCCGCCCACGTGCAGCGCGGCGCCCCCCATGGTGGTCGCGTCGAAGCTCGGCAGCAGCCCGCCCAGGTGGAACGGCGTGTACACCGGCGCCCCGTCGAGCAGCACGAGCTTGAGGTCGGTGGTCGAGCCGCGCATGAGCAGGACGTCCTTCGGATCGGCCGGATCGCTTCCGCCCTCGTCGCCGCCGCCCGCCGCCCGCGTTACGCCCGCCTCGGCCATGCCGGTGCCCTCGGCGAGCGACCGCAGCGCGATCTTGCTCGCGGCCCACGCGGGCGGCACCGGCCGCAGACCGAGCCGCTCGACGGCGGGCAGGACGATCGGCGCGGCCATCACCGCGACCGCGGGCAGCACGACCGGTTGGCGCGCGAGCGCGAGGTCCACCCCGACCGCGCCGCCGGCCGGCACCAGTACCTCGACCTCCCCGGGCGCGTGGCCGATGTGCTGCGCCCGCACGCGGCGCATCCCGGCGGGCACGCCGCGCAGCACGTACCGCCCGGTGCTGTCGGCCAGCACGGTGCGGCCGCCGCCGCCGGCCACCAGCTCGACCATCGCGTAGGGGAGGGGAGCGCCGGAGGCGTCGTGGGTCCCGCGCACGATCCCGTGCACCTCTCCGGTCGGCTCGCTCTGCGCCGTGGCGCTCGCGGCCGCCAGCGAAAGCAGGAGCAGCGCTCCCACTACAGCCCGGGGCGTGCGCTTCGTCATGCGCCTCACTCCTGGCGGATCTGGAACCGGACGCGCGCGCCCTCGACCAGCGCCGGCGGACCGGGATAGTCGATCCGCTCCCCGGTCTTCTCGAGCCAGACGCGGCCGTCCACGCGCAGCGACGCGCGGGGCGCGCTCCGGGGCAGCTCGATGCGGACCGGACCGGGCACCAGCACGGCGTCGATGCGGCCCTCCGCGTCCGAGGTGGTGAACGTGGTCCCCTCCGGTGCGTACACCGCGGCGGCGCCTTCGTCCACCCACGTCAGCTCGATCGTCGTGCCGCGCGCGACAGCTGCCCCGGTCAGCGTCACGCGCGCTCCCGCGCGGGAGACCGAGACGCGCACGCCGACCTCCCGGGGCGCTCCCGCGGCGGCGGACACGGGGGCCTCCGCTGGCGTCGGGGACGTCGCCACCTCGGGCTCGCCGGCCAGCCAACGCCGCAGGGGCGAGGCGGGGTGCACCGCGGCGGCGACCGCGCCGGTGAAGAGCAGCGCCAAGCCGGCGGCCCGCGCGAGATCACTGCGCCCGACCCAGGAGCGGCGCTCGCGAGCGCGCAGCGGAACCGCGGTCGCTGCGCGCTCGCCGCGTCGCTCGGCGAGGCGAGCGCGCACGCGCTCGGTCGGCGCCGGGGCGTCGAGCGACGCGAGGAGCGCGCGCGTGAGCGCCTGCACCTCCTCGCTGCGGACGAGCGCGGCGCCGCAGTCTGTGCAAGCAGAGAGATGAGCGCGGACCGCCGCGGCCTCGGCTTCGTTCAGCTCGTCGTCCAGGAGCGCCCGCAAGCGCCCGTCGTCCGGATGGGTCATCCCTCTCCTCGATCGCTCGCCGGTGCCCGCGGCCCCTCAAGGGTGCTCCATGCTTCCGTGAAGCGCTTCTGCGCGCGGGCGACCAGCGTGCCGACCGAGGTGGCGCGCACCCCCACCGCCTTGGCCATCTCGCGGTAGCTGAACCCTCCTCGCGCATCATCATTAGCTCCCGGTCGCGCGGGTCGAGCGCCGCGAGCGCGCGGCGCACCGCGGCCACCTCCCGTCCCCGCTCGGTTTCCTGCTCCGGATCAAGGACCGCTTCCGGAGTCAGCGGGTGCATCTCCAGCAGGCGTCTCCGGTTCTGCGTCACGCGCCAGCGATCCCGGATCTGGTGGGTCGCGACCGTGAAGAGCCACACGCGCAGCGCCGGCGGCTCTCCAGTGACGCCCCGGTCGAGCAGACGGACGAAGGCCTCCTGGGCCACATCCTCCGCGACATCGGGATCGCCGGTGAGCCGCTGGCAGTACCGGAAGAGAGGCGGAAAGACCTCGTCGTAGAGCGAGTCGAAGTCCACGCCGGAAGCTAACTCCGGGGTCCGCGTTTCAGCCGCTACTGCGAGGAAGGAACGAGCGGGGAGGGAGGATTGTGACGGGGACTACGGCTGCTGCGCGAGCGCCACGGTCCCGGCGCCCCGGAGCCCGTTGGTGCAGCGCGCGGCGCCGCCGGCTCGACAGACGCAGCGGCGTAGCGCGATCGGTGCGGTCTCGCCCGCGTCGGCGATGCGGGCCTGGACCAGGTCGGCGAGCACGCCGATGAAGCGCGGATGGCCGTGCGGCACCGGCACGCGGAAGAAGTCGAGCCCGCGCGCCTCGGCCGCCCTCCGCAGGTCCACGTCCAGCTCGGACAGCGTCTCCGACTGCTCGTGCATGAAGCTCGGCGCGACCACCACCACCCGGTCCGCGTCGAGCTCGTGGATCACGGCCTCGACGTCGGGCTTGGTCCACTCGATCGGTCGGTTGGTGTGGTTCTGGTAGCCGAGGTGGTAGCGCGTGACGCCGACGGCGCGCGCGATGCCCGCGCACGCCTCCTCCACGTAGCGGTCGTAACGGCTCCCGCCCTCCAGGTACTTCACCGGCGTGCCGTGGATCGAGAACAGCAGCGCGGTGCGCGGACCCTGCGGGTCCACCCGCCAGCGCCGGCAGCATTCGACCACGTGGTCGGCGTGGAAGGCGAGGTAGTCCGGGTGCAGATGCCAGCCGCCGATCTCGAGCACCCCACCGGTCCACCCCGCCGCGCGCGCCGCCTGATCGAGCGATGCCAGAGCCGCGACCGTCGTGGAGGGGCCGCACAGGGGGTAGACGGGAAGCGCCACCAGCACCTCCGGCTCCTCGGCCAGCGCGTGCCGAAGCACGTCCTCGGGGTAGGGCGGGGTGAACTGGAAAGCCGTGTGGCACGCCGCGTCCAGGCCGCGGCGGCGCAGCTCGACCTCCAGCCCGATCGCCTGCTCGCGCGACTGCGCGTTGAGCGGCGAGCCGCCGATCGCCTGGTAGATCGCGAGCAGGGCCGGCGCGCGCGCGGCCGCGAGCTCGCGCGCCCGCGCCCCTCGGCTCGCCTCCACCTGCGTGCCCTCGAGCGGCGCGTTGGCCTGGAAGATCCGCTCCAGGAACGGCGTCACGTCGTCGAGCGCGGGGTGCTCGGGCTCACCGAAGTTGAGCAGGACGACGCCGACCTTCACGCGCGCGCCTCCTCCAGGTCGAAGCCCTGCACCGCATCCACGACGGCGGCGATCACGCGGTGGTCGGTGTCGGGGTGGAGGCCGTGGCCCAGATTGAAGATGTGCCCGGGCCGACCGGCGGCGCGGGTCAGCACATCGCGAGCCTTCGCCACCGCCACCTCCGCGCCGGCGAGCAGCGCGAGAGGATCGAGATTCCCTTGGATCGCGCGGTGGTGCCCGATCCTCGTCCACGCATCGTCGAGCGGAATCCGCCAGTCCACCGAGATCGCGTCCCCGCCGGCTTCGGCCACGGGCTCGAGCAGCGCGGGGTTGCCGCCGAAATAATGGATGACGGGAACCCCGGCCGCGCGCACGCGCTCGATCAGCAGCCGGCTCCACGGCAGTGCGCTCGCACGGTAGTCCTCGACCCCGAGGCTGCCCGCCCACGAGTCGAAGATCTGCACCGCGGCCGCGCCGGCCTCGTGCTGCGCGATGCAGAACTCGGCCAGGTGGTGGGCCCAGTAGCGCGCCAGCCGTGCCCACGCCCCCGGCTGCTCCCAGATGAAGCGCTTGATCTCGACGAGGTCGCGCGAGCGCGGGCCGTTCACCAGATAAGAGCAGAGCGTGAACGGTGCGCCGACGAACCCGAGCACCGGCACGTCCAGCTGCCGCACCAGGATGCGGATCGCGTCCAGGTTGAACTTGAGCGACTCGCGGGGCTCGAACGGGGGCAGCGCGTCGACGTCGGCGGCGCTGCGGATCGGACGGTCCACCACCGGGCCCACGCCCTTTTTCAGCTCCAGCTTGAAGCCGGCGGCGAGAAAAGGCGTGGCCAGGTCGTTGTAGAGCACCGCCGCGTCGAGCGGATAGTAGTCGAGCGGCATCGCGGTGATCGCGGCCGCCGCCTCGGGATCCTGGAGCACGTCGAAGAACGGGCGCTCATTGCGCAGCTGCCGGTAGCGCGGCAGCGAGCGGCCCGCCTGGCGCATGAGCCAGATCGGGGTGCGGTCCACGGGCTCACGGCGGAGGGCGCGGAGCAGGCGGTCATTCAAGGCGGAATGGGCGTGGCTGCGGGAGCAGGAGGGCGGGCGCGCCCAGGGCCAGTGCTGATAGGCTCGGCCGCACGGGAGGTTCCGTCCCCTTTCGCTTCCACCGGTGCGTGCGCGAGCATTCCCCTGACCTAGGAGGGGAGCATCCTGCTCATGCTCAAGACGTGCGGCCACACGATGGATCAGGCCGCGGCGCACGCGATCTGGGACTGGGACCGGGACCGGATATGAGAATCGTGGCAGGGGACTGGGCGGGACGACATCTCACCTCGCCCGGGGGGCGCGTGCGGCCGACCTCGGAGGCGCTGCGCGAGTTGTGGATGGAGCTGCTCGAGGACGACCTTGAGGACGCGCGCGTGCTCGATCTGTTCGCCGGCACCGGCGCGCTCGGGCTGGAGGCGCTGTCGCGCGGCGCGGCGCGCGCGGATTTCGTGGAGAACCATCCATCCGCACTGCATTCCCTCAAGGCCAACGTCGCCGCCATGCGCGCGAAGGGGCGCATCCGGGTCTTCAAGAAGGATGTGGTTCCGTTCGTAGCGGCTCTCGACGAGGGCCGCTACGACATCGCGCTCGCCGACCCGCCGTACGCGAGCGCGCTCGCCGAGCGGCTGGTGAAGAGCTGGCTCGAGGTGCCG
>CAXNGW010000074.1:0-7674 GCA_964201975.1 Longimicrobiales bacterium
GTCGATAGCCTGGGTGCGTTGCTGGAGGAGCGCCAGACGGCCCGATGATCGCCTATCTCGATGCGTCGGTCGTGTTGCGCCTGGTCCTTGGAGAGCCGGACCGGCTCGCCGAGTGGAAGCGCGTCGAGAGCGCGGTGGCGAGCGCGCTCACGGAGGTGGAGTGCCTGCGGACCCTCGATCGACTATCCCGGCGGGAGGCGCTCTCGACAGACGAATTGGCCGAGCGGCGCACCGCGGTCTACCGGCTCCTCGAGGCGGTTGAAGTCGTGGACGTGAGTCGTCTCGTCCTGCGTCGGGCGTCGGAGCCATATCCCACCCCGCTGGGCACGCTCGACGCCATTCACCTCTCCACCGCCGTCAGCTGGCGCGATGCGCGCGGTGTGAACCTGACGATGGCGACACACGACAAGGCGCTGGCTACGGCCGCGCGTGCGGTGGGACTGCGGGTGATCGGGGTGGTTCCGGTGTCTCCGACCTCGTACCCCTGACGGTCAGCGATGACAGCGGCGGGATGAGCCGACTGTCCCTGTCCCGTTACCACGATCTCGCGGCGACATCCAAGCGAAGGGGCCGGAGCATCGGGTTCGCAGGCGTCGGGATCAAGCTGGGCCTGCTCGCGTCCGAGGAGGTCGTCACCGAGACGCGGCGCAAGCGCACGCACCTCGCGACACCGGCGGACGGCACGACGGTCCGGCTCTATGTCACGACTTCGCGAACTGGCCGTCGTCGGCGACCCGCTTGTAGATCTCGAAGTTGGTGTCGACCATTACCTACTTTCCCCCCTCGCCCCCCAGGATCCCGCTCTTCGTCACCAGCTGCGCCGCCATCACGGTCTGGATCACGCTCACGATCTGGTTGGTCGTCGAGTTCGCCGCGCCACCGCCCTCGTTGCCCGAGATCGTGATCAGCCTCGCCTCGGCGAGAGCCTGTGCGATCTGCGGGGCGATCATCGGCAGCATCTCGATCTGCCGGTAGCGGAAGTAGCTCTCGCCGCCCGCGGCGATCGCCTTGTTCACCTTTTCGATGCTCTCGGCCTGCGCGGACGCGACGGTGCGGATGCGGATCGCCTCCGCCTCGGCCGCCGCCTGCGCCTCGATGGTGACGCGCGCCGCGTCGGCGCGCGCCTGCGCGATCTGGGTCGCGTCCAGCTCGGCGATGCGCTGGAGCCCCATCGCCTCCTGACGCTTGGCCTCGGCCTGCGCGATCAGCGCGGCGTTCGACGCGCGCGTCTGCTCGTGCTCGCGCTGGCGGTCGGAGATGATGCGCTCCGCCTCGATCGTCGCTTCCTTGGCGCGGCGTGCCTGCTGCGCGGAGACGATGTCGGCGGTGGCCTGCGCCTCGGCGGCGGACATGCGCCGGCGCGCGTCGGCGACCTCGCTCTGCACGACCTTGATGTTGAGCGAGTTGAAGATCAGCCCCAGGTCGGTGAGCTCACGCGAGCACGCCTTGCGGATGATCACCGCGAGCGGGTCGTCGTCGTCCTCGAGCGTGTCCATGCCGGCCGGCAGGTTGGAGTGCACGATCCGCGGCGGGGGAGCGACCACGACCGCGGTCGCGTGCGACGATCCCGGGGACAGCGCCCGCGGCGTGGACTTGGCCGAGAACAGCTGGTCGTGCGTGAGCAGGTTGATCGCGCGGCGCGCCGAGCTGGAGAGCAGGTCAGTGAGCGTGTTGACCTGGTCCGCCTCCGGCTTGGCGAAGAAGCGGTTGGCCGCGGTCTTGATGAGCTGATCGCTGTCCCCGACCGACACGATCGCGCTCGCCAGCACGCGCACCTTGATCGGCTGCGGCGTGCCCACGTGGTCCAAGTCGGCGGTCTGGTCGGTGATGTCGAGGTCGACGTTGATCACCTTGCTGGAGATCGTCGTGCCGGTGGTGAGCAGTGGGATCTCCTTCGACTTCCCAGGCCCGCGGTAGATGACGGTGCCGCCGCCCAGCCAGCTGACCAGCCGGATCGTCCCCGCCTCGACGTTGCGCAGGAACGACGCGACGATGGCAGGAATGATGACGAGCACGCCGAACACGACGGCGAGGACGACGATGAGGATGTTCATGGGTTCCGCAAGAAGGGGGAACATCAGCGATCGGTGGCGCGCACGATGCAGCGACCGCGGGCCGCGTCGATCTCGTCCACGCGGACGACGTCGCCGGTGCGGACGCGCACGCCGCGCGAGCGGTCGTCCGCCGATAGGGTAGCCAGCAACTGTACGACCTGTCCATCCACGTCGAGCGCGACGAGTCCGTTGCCGTTGGCGTCGAAGCCGCTCACGACGCGCGCCTCGTCCTCGATCGAGCTCTCGAGCGTGACCGCGGGGCGCGACTCGAAGCGGAAGAGGAAGCGCCAGAGCGGTCCCACCAGCAGCCCCTCAAAGCCGGCCGCAGCGAGGAGCGCGGTGCCGAGCCGCCAGGGCTCGCCGAGGGGCGCGCCGAGCAGCCCACCAGCGCCGAAGCCGACCAGCAGCGCGAACAGGACGCGCGGCGACAGCAGCGCGAGCAGCCGCCCGGTCGAGGAGTCGTGGGTGGAGGCGTGATGGGTCCCGTGGTCCGAGCCGGGATGGCCCGCCTGGCCGCTGCCGGCGTGGCCCGCGTGCGTGTCGTGCCCGGCGTGGCCGCCGTCCCCCGCATGGCCCGCGTGCGACAGCCCGCTGACCGCCATCGCCACGAGTCCCGCGGCGCCGGTCGCCAGGGAGACGAGATAGAGGTCCATGGGTGGAGAGATATCACGGGGCCCGCCGGCCGGACAGGCGTGAGGTGGCGTTCTCCCGGCCGGCGCCGCATGGTTCGGGCGAGGGCCGCGCCGGGGACCGTCCCCGCGCGCCGCCCCGGCCCCCATCCAGGACGCACCCGCATGCGCCGCCCCGCTCCCTGCGTCCGACTGCTCCTCTGCGCCGCCCTGGCCGCCCCCGCCGCCGCGCGGGGGCAGGGGCGCCAGCCGACCCTGCCGCCGCCAAGCATCACCGAGTACAAGCCGCGCTCGACCCTGGTCGTGCCTACGCACGAGGTGCCGCGGGCCAAGTTCCCGGTGGTGGACTTCCACGGCCATCCGCCGCGGCTCGTCTCGCGCGAGGCGATCGCGCCGGTGGTGGCCGCGATGGACCGCCTCAACCTGCGCGTGATGGTCCAGGCGAACCCGAGCTCGGGCGAGCGGCTCATCCAGCAGATCGCGGCGGTGAAGGCCGCGGGCTACGCCGACCGGTTCGTCTTCTTCGCTGCGCTCGATCTGGACGACGTGGGGCCGGGCTCCGGGGCCCACATCGCCGCGCAACTCGAGGCGGACGTGCGCGCGGGCGCGGTGGGGATCGGCGAGATCATGAAGGGCTTCGGGCTCTCCAACCGGAAGGCCGACGGGAGCCGTCTGGCGATGGACGATCCCGAACTCGACGTGGTGTGGGAGACCGCGGCGCGGCTCGGCATTCCCGTCTTCGTGCACACGGGCGACCCGGCGGAATTCTTCGCGCCGCTCGACTACGAGAACGAGCGTTGGCTGGAGATGGCGCTGTTCGAGAATCGCCGCTTCAACGACCGCGCGCGCTTCCCGGAGTTCGACGACCTCATGGCCGAGCGCGACCGCATGATCGCCAGGCACCCCAACACCACATGGGTGCTCGCCCACCTGGGGTGGCACGCGCAGGACCTCGCGCGGCTGGGCGCGATCTTCGACAAGAATCCGCGCGTGCACGCGGAGATGGGGGCGATCCTCTACGACCTGGGCAGGCAGCCGCGCTTCGCGCGCGAGTTCTTCATCCAGTACCAGGACCGGATCCTGTTCGGAAAGGATTCGTTCGCCCCCGATGAGTACCCGTACTACTGGCGCGTTCTCGAGACCGCAGACGAGTACTTCGACTACTACCGCGACTACCACGCGTTCTGGAAGCTCTACGGGATGGACCTGCCCGACGCGGTGCTGCGAAAAGTCTACAACGGCAACGCGCTGCGGATCATCCCGCGCATGCCCACCACCGGCTTCGAGGAGGAGAGATGATCACACGCTCGTGGTTTCCGGCGATCGCCGGCGCGCTGCTGCTGGCGGCTCCGGCGGCGGCGCAGGAGCCGGTCAAGTGGGGAGCGGGGCCGGAGGTCGAATTCCACACGTTCTCGATCGTCGCGGTGGATCCGCGCACCGGGGAGACGGGCGTCACGGTGACGACCAGGAACCCGTGCGTGGGAAACGGCGTGCCGTGGGTGCGTCCGGGTGTCGGGGCGGTGGCGACTCAGGGTGGCACCCGGCTGGAGTACGGAAACGACCTCCTCGACCTGATGCAGAAGGGCGTGTCCCCCAAGGACGCGCTCGACCAGGTGGTCGCCGCGGACGCGGGCCGGGAGAGCCGCCAGGTCGGCGTCATCGGCGTGGACGGCCGCTCCGCCCAGTGGACGGGCAAGGGCCAGTACGGCAACGAGGCCAACGGCGACCACATCAACATGCGCACCGGCCCGCACTTCGCCGCCCAGGGCAACTCCCTCCTCGTCCCCGAGGTGATCGACGCGGTCGCGAACACGTTCCAAGCGAGCGAGGGATCGCACCGGCATCTGGCCGACCGGCTGATCGAGGCGCTCGCGGCAGGGCACGCGCTGGGCGGTGACGGCCGCCACGGCGAGACCCAGTCGGCGGCCGTGCTGGTGGCGGATCCGCGGCCGGGGATGTCGCGGCGGCCGGACGGAACCTCGGTCAACATCAACATCTGCGAGCACCCCGACCCGGTCGCCGAGATGCGCCGCATCTACGACACCTCGACCGAGACGCTCGGCTTCCGCGAGCTGTCCCAGGAAATCGGGGGCGACGTGTACCAGCTCAAGGTGATCCTGCACGAGCTGGGCTACTTCCGTCCCGGCGCGCCCGACCTCGACCCGCGGGAGGAGGGCATGAACGTCTACACACCGGAGGCGGTGGACGCGGTCAACCGGTTCCGCACGGCACAGGTTTGGAACACGACCGTTCCTGGACTCGTGGACCGGCGCATGATCACGCGGCTGTGGGAGCGGCTCGCCGAGAAGGGCCGCGCCGAGGCGATTCGCGAGAAGCTTATGGCTGCGGTGCGGCTGGCGCGCTGAGTTCGACTACTGCTGCGCGTTCGCCAGGTCCCGCACCGCGGCGACCAGCATCCGCAGCTTGGCCTGATCGCGCGAGCCCTGCACGGCGCCGTCCAGGCGGCCGGCGAGCTGGGTCAGCGCATCCCGCCGCTGCGTCCCGGCCATGCGCTCGGCGTTGGCGAGGTCGCTGCGCGTGGAGGAGAGCTGCGCGGCCGCGAGGCCGCTCGTCCGCTCCAACTGGTCCACGAACGCGCGCGCGAGCGCGAAGCTCGGTGGCCACACCAGCTTCGGCTGCTCCTGCGTGTTCAGGTAGTCGAAGTGGACGGTCTTGGCCGCGTCGATCTCGTTCTGCGACAGTAGGCCGCTCGGGAGCAGCTCGAAGATGTCGAGCCCGCGGCGGATCTCCGAGCTGACCAGGACGCCGTTGTACCAGTAGATGGACCACGATCCGCCCAGCTCCAGCTTGTCCGCGTAGAGCGGGCCGCGGTCGAAGTACGCGATCTCCTTCGCGTGGGCCCCATCGGTCCAGTCGAACACCGAGACGCCGCCCTGATACCACCCTTGCGCCATCACGTCGCGGCCGGGGATCGGGATCAGGGAGCCGTTGTGCGCCACGCAGTTCTCGAACGCCGTCTGCGGCGCGGGCATCTTGTAGTAGCCCTGGAACTCGAGCGCGTTGCCCTCGCGCTTGAAGATCGCGTTGGCACCCCACTCCATCTTGTCGGTCGCGCGGCAGCGCGGCGCGCTCCCCCCGCCCCACTCGTCGGAGAAGAGCACCTTGGTGCCGTCGTTGTTGAACGTCGCCGAGTGCCAGAACGAGAAATTCGAATCGGCCGCCGCGAACAGGCGCCGCGGGTTGGCCACGTCGCGGATGTCGAGCAGCAGCCCGTAGCCGCCGCACGCGCCGCCCGCCAGACCGATCGCCGGATACACAGTGATGTCGTGGCATTGGCTCGGACCCAGGCGCGGAGCCGGGGCGGCCGCGGCTGCGGCGGCAGCGCCCCCGCCACCCGCCGCTGGCGGGTTGGCCGGGGGGCGGATGTCCTCGGGATTCTCGGCGTGCCGCGCGGGCGCCGGCAGGTCGTTGAAGATGCGCGGCGAGCTGGCGATCGCCGCGCGCTCGGGGTTGGCCAGGGGGACCCGGATCACCTCGATGCGAAAGAGCGCCGAGTTGGGATCCGTGTCCGGGGCCAGCGCCGAACAGCCGGGGAGCTCGGTCGGCGAGCGCACGCTCGAGGAGCCCGACACGTAGATGTAGACGTTGGCCGCGTCGCGCGGATCGGTCACGATGGTGTGCGTGTGTGAGCCGCGGCAGGTCTGCACGTTCGCCACGTACTTGGGGTTCGCGATGTCGGTGGCGTCGAAGATGCGGATGCCGCGCATCCGCGCGTTGCTCACCGAGTCGGGCACACCGCCCGCAGCGCAGTCGAGGCGCCCTGACGTGCTCTCGCTGGAGACGAAGAGCAGGTGCTTGTAGACCGACACGTCGCTCTGCGACGCGGGGCAGAACGTCGACGTCTTCAGCGTGGGCCGGGCCGGATTGGAGATATCCCAGACCTGATAGCCGTTGTAGTTCCCCTGAATCGCGTAATTCCCAATGAACGCCAGGTCGGAGTTGGTGACTCCGTCGAAGTTAGGTGGCGACGGCGTGTTGGAGACAAGGCGGATGTTCCAGGCCGCCTCGCCGGCGTCGCGGAGGCCGGCCTTGAGGCCGACGCGCGGATCGGGGCTGGGCGGATCGACGTTGCGTAGGCCCACCGACGCGCCCGCGGATGACGCGGAGGGGGACGACGAGGCGCACGCCGCGGCGAATGCGAGCGTCGCCAGCAGCGCCGTTCTCAACAACGTTACAGGCTTCACGGGGCTACCTCGGTGGAGGTGAAAACGCGGCCGCCCCTCAGGGCTGCGCGGCCAGCAGAGCGCGCATGCGCTCGATCTCGATGTTCTGATCCGCCCACACGTCCGACGCCATCTTGAAGACGGTGTTGTCGTTGGCCGCGTCGTTCGACGCGAACAGCTCGTCCACCATCATGATCGCGCCCTGGTGGTGTCCGATCATGAAGGTGAGGAAGAGACGGTCGAACGCGGGGCCGCGCGCGGCGTCGAGCTGGGCCAGCTCCTCGTCGTTGAGCATGCCCGGCATGAGCATCTCGTGCTGCATCCCCGCCATCGACATCGTCATGTGGGTGGCGTCGGCATCCGGCACGGGCTGCCCGTGGTCGCGGAGCCATCCCTGCATGAGCGCGATCTCGTCGCGCTGGCCGACCACGATGCGCTCGGACAGGACGCGCACCGCCGGGTTTGCCCCGTGCGTGGGCGCCCAGCCGGCGATCAGAACCGCCTGCGCGTGGTGGGGGATCATGCCGCTCATGAAGTGCACGTCCGCCGGGCTGGCCGGCCGGGCCGCCGCGGGGGCGGGGCGCGCGCCCGCGCCGGCGCAGCCGGCGACAACGGCCAGCAGGAAAAGCGACGACAGGAAGGACAAGGCTCGGGTCATACGATCCACTTCCAAGCACCCGGCTCGGCGGGCAGCCTCCGTGGCCGCCCGCGCAGCCGGAGTCGGTTGCCGAAGGCCGATTCTAGGACCTGGGAGCCACCGGGGAAAGGCGAGGGGCTCCCCGGCCCTTTGACCGGACCGGGCCTCGC
>CAXNGW010000075.1:0-7660 GCA_964201975.1 Longimicrobiales bacterium
ACCTTGGCCTCGGGCAGGTCGAAGTCGAGCGACCCGCGCTCCCCGCGGCGGGCCCGCAAGGCGCGGGCGAGGCCGGCCAGAGCGTGGATGGCGGCGTCCGCGTCCGCCGCGACCGCGCGGGCTCCGTCCAGCACCTCCTGGACCTGTTCGTAGGCGAGCTTGTAACGGCTGCGGATGAGCGTGCGCTCGAAGCGCACGGCGCCCACGTGCCCCTCTCCGTCGAGCACGGCGAAGACCGACACCGCGGCGCGGTCCTCGTCGGGCCGGAGAGAGCACACGTCCGAGGAGAGCGCGTGTGGCAGCATCGGGATGACCCGGTCCACTAGGTAGACGCTGGTGGCCCGCTCGAGCGCCTCGACATCCACCAGCCCCCCCGGCTCCACAAACGCGGACACGTCCGCGATGTGCACGCCGACCTCCCACTTCCCGGACGGGAGACGCGTGAGGGACAGCGCGTCGTCGTGGTCCTTGGCGTCGGCGGGGTCGATCGTGAACACGAGCAGGTCGCGTCGGTCCACGCGGCCCGGATCGCTCTCGGGCCTGCGCTCGCGGGCGATCTCCTCGGCCGCGAGCTGCACCTCCGTCGGGAACTCGGGTGCGAGCCCGAAGCCGTGGACCAGCGCGAGGATGTCCACGCCGGGGGCCGTGATCGGGCCGAGCACCTCCTCGACCTCGCCCACCGGGCTGAGCTTGCGGTCGCCGAACGAGACGATCTTCACGACCACCACGTCGTTGTCGGTGGCGCCCCGCTCTCCCCCCTCCGGGATGAGGATGTCGCGCGACATCAGTCCGCCCTTGGGGGCGACGTAGCCGAAGTTCTTTGTGCGGCGGTAGGTGCCCACGATCTTGGGATGCGCGCGCTCCAGCACCTTGATGATGCGGCCGACCGGATTGCGGCCGCGCGGGCGGGATTCGATGCGCGCGACCACCTGGTCGCCGTCCATGGCAGAGTCGAGATCGCCGAACGGGACGTAGACGTCCTGCGCCTTGCCCTTCTCGTCCGGGATCACGAACCCGTCGCCCGAACGGATCAGCGACAGGCGGCCGACCACCAGGTTGATCTTTTCCGGCACCGCGTAGCGGCCGCCCTTCACCCGGTACGCGCGTCCCTCTCCCTCCAGGCGCGTCAGCGCGCCCTTGAAGTCGGCGTAGTGCTCGGTCGCGACGGCCATCGCGCGCGCCAGCTCCTTGGGCTTGAGCGGACCGCGCGCCGATTCCCGGATGGCCTGGAGGATCTCGGTGTCGGAGGGAATGGGGGAGCGGGCGGCGGGACTCATGGCTGCCTCCAGGGGCGGAGCTCGACGGTCCATTGGACGCCCGCGCCGCCGCCGAGCCGTCGCCAGGTCGGGGCGGTCGAGATGTTGACCTGGGCGCCGAGCCGGGACGCGACGAAGGCGTCCACCGCAGAGAGGAGGTGGTTGGCGACGACCGCGCCCAAAACCACCGTGGCCGTGCGCAGCGCCTCGTCGCTCCGATCGATCAGGGTGGCGTACAGGGCCAGGCTCTCCTCCTTTCCCGTCCAGTCCCACAGGAGCTCGGGCGGTATCGCGCGCTTCTGGTAGTAGGAGAGGGCGCGCGCGTACGCCGGGTGATCGGGTCCCGCTCCCTCGGGAAGATACAGATCCCGGGCCAGAGTCCAGATCGCGCCGTTGTAGCTGGCCGCGTCGGTTTCCGGCTGGATCCCCTCCCGGGCACTGTCCAAGTCGAACATTCCCGAATGGAGCCAATGCGCGAGCGCTTCGAAGTACTCCCAGTCACCTTCCTGGCGGGGCTCGGTCATCCCGCGGGCCGCGATCCAGGCGACGTGGCGGTAGTCCTCCCGCAGTCGGCGCCCTGCGCGCGCTCGGTCGAGGTGGACGAGCCAACCCGCCAGCTCCACTCCCGCGTAGACCGCCCAGCGGCGTTTGCTCAGGAGAAGCTGGCCCATCCCGGGCAGCACCAGGGAGGCCGCGGTGACGAGCGCGGGGGGCCGGGAAGCCAGCTGGAGGGGCGCCGCGGTCGGCGGAGCCGCGGCTTCGTCGCAGAGCCGCGGCGGCCCCGACGGCGCGGATGGGTGCGCGGCTGCCTGCGCGCCGAGCGGCACGGGCGACAGCAGCGCCAGCGTGAGGAGTGCCGCCCGGATCATGGCGTCAGAGGACGAACCCGAACGTCACGTGCACCGGCTCGGTGTCTTGGGCGATGTTGGAGGCGAGCGACTTGGCGATGCCCAGATCGAAGCGGTCGTAGCGGATCCCCACGCCCACTGCCGCACCGTCCACCTGCTCCCCGTTGCCAATCACATAGCCGGCGCGGACCAGTAGCGCGGCCTCTTCGACGCGGGCGCTGAACTCGCTCCCGAGGTAGAACGCGGGGGAGCCCGGGTTCCGCCAACGATCCTCCACCTCCCCCGTGACGTGGAGGGAGAGCTGCTCCGAGGGAACCAGGCGCGCGAGGACCTCGTACGCGGCGGAGACGCGCACGCGCGTCGGCAGGGGGTCGGCCTGCTCCTCGTTGCGGATCTGGAAACGGGGGCCTGCGTGCGCCACCATGGCGCCCAGTCGGAGCGGCAGCCCCGCGACCCTGGTGAGCTGGATGCCGCCGTCGACGGCGTACGTGGTCGCGGTCACGCCGGCGTCGAGGCACTGTCCCCGACACGACTGGCGGAACTGGACCACCTTGAAGTTGAACCCGACGTTGACCCGGTTCCAGAATCGGGTCGCGACCGAGACGATTCCCAGGTGGTTACGCACGGAGATCGTGCCGAGAACGTTCCCCTGCTCGTCGGTGAGGTCCTGCTCGCCGACGTCCAGCAGGTCGTAGGTGATCCCGACGGCACCGACGCCGGCCTGGCTGAAGAGGCCCGAGGCGGCGGTGGACTCGCCGGCCACGTAGTCGCCGCGGTAGAGAACGACCCTGCCGGCGGCGAGCTCGCCCAGACCGGCCGGGTTCCAGAAGACCGACTCGGCCCCGGCCAGCGCGGTCACGGCCCGCCCCATGGCGACGGCCTGGGCGCCCACGGGGAGGAGGAGAAAGATGCCGCCCTCGGCCGCGTCCCGATCGTCCCGCTGTGCCGCCAGGGGAAGCGCGGGGAGGAGGGCGAGGAGGAGGCCGAGGCGCAGGAGGGCTGGGTGATGCCTCATCGAGCCTCGTCGGGGACGTGGAATCCGAGACGGGTGAGGTCGCCGCGCTTTCGCCGCCACCCCTCGAGGGTCTTGACCCACAGCTCGAGGTACACGGGGCGCCCCAGAAAGTGCTCGATCTTCTCGCGCGAGATGCGTCCCAGCTCGCGGATGCCGGCGCCGCCCTTCCCCACCAGGATGCCCTTCTGCGATTCGCGCTCCACGAAGACGCCCACCTCGATGTACGCGGGCTCCTGCTCTTCGCGGAACTCCTCCACGCGGCAGACGACCGAGTAAGGGATCTCCTGCCGGTAGCGCTCGAACACTGTCTCGCGGACCAGCTCGGCGACGAAGAAGCGCACCGGCTGGGAGGCGATATCATCGGCGGGATAGAGAAAGGGCGCCTCGGGGAGCGCGCCGGCGATCGCGCCGCGGAGCTCTTCCACACCCGTGCCCTGCAGCGCGGAGACCGCCACCGCCCGCGCGCCGAGCTCGTCCTCAGCCCAGCGCAGGCACGTCTGGGTCGCTTCCGGTGAGGCCAGATCGACCTTGTTCACCGCGACGAAGCGTGGCGCGCGGGAATGGGCGAGGGCGTCGCGGATGCGCGGGTCGTACTGCGGCTGGCGCGCGTCGACGACGAGCAACAGGACGTCGGCCTCGCGGACCGCATCGTGCGCTTGCGCGAGCATGGACTGCTGGAGAAGGTCCTTGGCTTCAAGCAGGCCGGGGGTGTCGAGGAAGACCATTTGTGAGGCGTCGCTGGTGACGATGCCGGTAACACGCTGCCAGGTTGTCTGCGCTTTCGCGGTGACGATCGACAGCTTCTCGCCGACCATGGCATTCAGGAGCGTCGATTTCCCCACGTTGGGATGGCCGACGAGGGTGACGTAACCGGTACGGGTGGGGCCAGATGCCATGGTCTGCCTTTGGGAGCCGTCTTTAGCGGCCGCTGAAGAGGTGGTACTGAGGCGTCAGCGCAATTTGAGGGGCCTGGTGGATTGATCCAAGGGGGGGACTTCCGCTTCGCCGCTGCTCGACTACCCGGAACGCGAACGCCCCCGCCGGTCTTAAGACCGACGGGGGCGTTCAGTATAGAGGCTGGCGGCGACGTACTCTCCCACCGGGCTGCCCCGGCAGTACCATCCGCGCAGAGAGGCTTAACGGCCGTGTTCGGGATGGGAACGGGTGTGACCCTCTCGCTAAACCACCAGCCAATGTTGCGTGCTGCCCGTGGTGCGGCAGCGGAAAAAACAAAGAGTGAGGGAAGTGTGTACAGGGCACCCTACAGGGTGTCCGTCTTTAGCGTCTTTTGTGTGGTGCTGCCTTCCTCGCGCTTCTTCTGATGAAGAAGGGAGGAGGGCGCCAGTCAAGCCACACGGGCAATTAGTACGGCTCGGCTCGCAGCTCACGCCGCTTGCACCTGCCGCCTATCAACGTGGTAATCTGCCACGGCCCTTCAGGCTTCCGAAGAAGCGGGAGTGCTCATCTTGGGGTGGGTTTCCCACTTAGATGCTTTCAGCGGTTATCCCTTCCCGACGTCGCTACCCGGCGATGCCCCTGGCGGGACAGCCGGTACACGAGTGGTCAGTCCATCCCGGTCCTCTCGTACTAGGGATGGCTCCCCTCAACACTCCGACGCCCGCAATGGATACAGACCGAACTGTCTCACGACGTTCTAAACCCAGCTCATGTACCACTTTAACGGGCGAACAGCCCGACCCTTGGGACCTTCTCCAGCCCCAGGATGTGATAAGCCGACATCGAGGTGCCAAACCGCCCCGTCGATGTGAACTCTCGGGGGCGATAAGCCTGTTATCCCCGGCGTACCTTTTATCCGTTGAGCGATGGCCCTTCCATCCGGAACCACCGGATCACTAAGGCCTGCTTTCGCACCTGCTCGACCCGTCGGTCTCGCAGTCAAGCTCCCTTCTGCCTTTACACTCTACGCGCGATTGCCGACCGCGCTGAGGGAACCTTTGCGCGCCTCCGTTACTCTTTGGGAGGCGACCGCCCCAGTCAAACTACCCGCCTGCCACGGTCTCCGAGGAGGATATTCTCCCCTGGGTTAGAACCTCAACATTGTAAGGGTGGTATTTCACCATTGACTCCCTACGGCCTAGCGACCGTAGCTCATAGTCTCCCACCTATCCTACACATGCAAAGCCAAGATCCAATGGCAGGGTATAGTAAAGGTGCACGGGGTCTTTTTGTCCTATTGCGGGTACTCGGTATCCTCACCGAGACTCCAATTTCGCCGAGCTCACGGAAGAGACAGCGCCCAAGTCGTTACGCCATTCGTGCAGGTCGGAACTTACCCGACAAGGAATTTCGCTACCTTAGGACCGTTATAGTTACGGCCGCCGTTTACCGGGGCTTCAGTTCAGAGCTTCGCCTTGCGGCTGACCCCTCTCTTTAACCTTCCGGCACCGGGCAGGCGTCAGTGCCTATACGTCGTCTTCTACGACTTCGCAGGCACCTGTGTTTTTAATAAACAGTCGCTTGGGCCGATTCTCTGCGGCCTGCTTCAGCTCCCCACGCGTCGTGGTTCACCTAACACAGGCTCCCCTTCTCCCGAAGTTACGGGGACATTTTGCCGAGTTCCTTTTCCGTGGATCACTCGAGCACCTTAGGCTTCTCGCCTCGCCTACGTGTGTCCGTTTACGGTACGGTCGCATGATGAACTGCCCCGCGAGGCTTTTCTCGGCGGTCGGCTCCACAGCCCTTTACGGCACCAATTGGCACCTTCGGCATCGGCGCTCGGCTATCCAGGCGGATTTGCCTACCTGGAAACGCCTACCACCTTGCATCGGGACGTCCATCACCCGACGGCTGCTTCGCTCCCGCGTCCCCCCTCGGGGTCATAACGCGCATCCTGCGGTACGGGAATATTCGCCCGTTTTCCATCGCCTACGCCCTTCGGCCTCGGCTTAGGGACCGACTAACCCGGAGCGGATGACCCTGGCTCCGGAACCCTTAGGCTTTCGGTGTGGGGGATCCTCCCCCCCATTATCGCGTACTCATTCCGGCATCCTCGCTTCCCTGCGCTCCACCGGAGACCTCACGGCCCGGCTTCACAGCCCAGGGAACGCTCCCCTACCATGTTCGAACTCCGAAGAGCTCTCACATCCATAGCTTCGGCGCTGAGTTTTAGTCCCGACCATTATCGGCGCAGATCCACTTGACTGGTGAGCTATTACGCACTCTTTAAAGGCATGGCTGCTTCTAAGCCAACCTCCCAGTTGTCTCCGCGAATCCACATCCTTTCTCACTTAACTCAGACTTTGGGGCCTTAGCTGACGGTCTGGATTCTTTTCCTCTCGCGGACGGACATTATCGCTCGCCCACTGACTCCCAGGGTCCATCTTACGGGCATTCGGAGTTTGCTTGGGGTCGGTAACCGGGTAAGGCCCCTAACCCATGCAGTGCTCTACCTCCCAAAGACATTATCCCTGAGGCTATACCAAAATATATTTCGGGGAGAACCAGCTATCTCCGAGCTTGATTGGCCTTTCACCCCTAGCCACACCTCATCCGAGGAGTTTTCAACCCCCATCGGTTCGGGCCTCCACCAGGTGTTACCCCGGCTTCACCCTGGACATGGCTAGATCGCATCGGTTTCGGGTCTGCCCCCACGTACTTAGGTCGCCCTATTCAGACTCGCTTTCGCTTCGCCTCCGGGCCTTAAGCCCTTAAGCTCGCACGTGAGGAGCAACTCGCCGGATCATAATGCAAAAGGCACGCAGTCACCCGCATACGCATCCGAAAACGCGCACCAGGCTCCTACCGCTTGTATGCACATGGTTTCAGGTTCTCTTTCACTCGCCGTCAGGCGTTCTTTTCACCGTTCCCTCACGGTACTATTCACTATCGGTCATGAGCTCGTATTTAGCCTTGGAGGATGGTCCCCCCTGATTCGACCGGGATTTCCCGTGCCCCGGCCTACTCGGGTACCTAGTTAGCTCTCTACTCACGTTTCGCGTACGGGACTCTCACCCCCTCCGGTCCGCCGTTCCAGGCGCGTTCCGCTACGCTTTCGAGAACCGTCCACTAGGCCCCACAACCCCGGTAGGATTTTACTCCCGCCGGTTTGGGCTCTTCCCCGTTCGCTCGCCGCTACTAGGAGAATCTCGTTTGATTTCTCTTCCTCAGGGTACTGAGATGTTTCAGTTCCCCTGGTTGGCTTCCCCTTGCAGGGATAACGAGGTATGACCCTCGTTGGGTTTCCCCATTCGGACATCCCCGGATCAAAGCTCGCTTGCAGCTCCCCGAGGCTTTTCGCAGCTTGCCACGTCCTTCATCGCCGGCTCATGCCAAGGCATCCACCATGTGCACTTATCCGCTTGACTGAAGCGCCTCCCGCTCGAGCGCCCCGAAGGGCTCTCTCCCAGGATTTTCCCCCCAGTCTCCACCAAAAGTCGCTCGTAAACGAACACCCTGGCTCAACAGTCGACCGTCCGAAGACGATCGCCGCCCAAGGTATCCTTTACACACTTCCCTCACCCTGAAACCATGCGCCCTCCAGGGACCACCCGAAGTGCGCTTAGTCGATTTCAAAAAGCTGT
>CAXNGW010000076.1:0-7497 GCA_964201975.1 Longimicrobiales bacterium
GGGGCTGGCCGGACGGTGACGCAGCAGTCCAGCGCGGTCAACTCGCCGCTCGTCAACGAGGGAACGATCGTGGCGAGCGGCACGAGCTCGATCGGGGGATCGGTGACGACCGCGGTGGGCTCCCTGATCCGAGTGCAAGGGAACCCGACGGTCGGGGCGGCCGCGCTCACGTTCGCGAGCGGCTTCACGAACAGCGCGGCGATCGAGCTGACCGATATCGGCAGCAGCTTCGGGGCGACCCTCGCGATGACGACCGGGACGCTCACGAACACCGCGACGGGGACGATCACCGCCCTCCAGGGGGAGAACGGGGCGCGCAACCTGAACGCGCAGCTCGACAACCAGGGGACAATCACGGTGAGCGGCACCCAGGGGATGAACATCAACCGCGCCAGCTCGGCCCACCTGAACAGCGCGGGCGGCGTCATCAATGTCAGCGGCGGCAACCTGGTGCTCACGCAGTCCGCGACCTCGCCCAGCTTCACGAACAACGGCACCGTCACGATCGGCGCGTCCCGGCTCTGGACCATCAACGGTGGGACCTGGATACCTGGCACCGGATCGGTGGGCGGCGGGGGCACGACCACGCTGAACGCGGTGACGGTGAGCACGCCCGGCACGCTCACGAACGCTACCGGCCAGACCCTCAACGTCGTGGGCGGCGCGATCAATGCGCCGCTCGTCAACCAGAGCTTGATCGTCTTCACCGGTAACGTCGCGATCGGCAATACGATCACGACCGCGGCCGGGTCGACCCTGCGGATCCAGGGCGACGCGTCCCAGGGAGCCGCGACGGCGACCTTTGCCAACAGCTTCACGAACAGCGCGGCGATCGAGCTGACCGATATCGGCAGCAGCTTCGGGGCGACCCTCGCGATGACGACCGGGACGCTCACGAACACCGCGACGGGGACGATCACCAGCCTCCAGGGCGCGAACGGGGCGCGCAACCTGAACGCGCAGCTCGACAACCAGGGCACGATCACGGTGACGGGCACCCAGGGGATGACGATCAGCCTTGCTGGCGCGGACCACGTCAACGGTGTGGGCGGCAGCGTCAACGTGAGCGGCGGTAACCTTACGCTGACCCAGTCGGGGACGACGCCCAGCTTCGCCAACAACGGCACCGTGACGATCGGGGCCGGACGTCTCTTGACGGTGAACTCCGGCACCTGGATCCCCGGCACCGGATCGGTGGGCGGGGGCGGCACGCTCACGAACGTCTCGGGTCAGACCCTCAACATCGTCAACAGCACGGTCACCGCGAACGTGAGCAACTCGGGGATTCTCGTTTTCACCGGAACGAACAGCACGTCGGGCTCGGTGGCGAACACGGTGACCGGAAGCATGCAGGTGCAGGGGAGCAGCGCGCAGGGGAACGCTCTGACGACGGCGACCGGAGGGCTGACGAACTCGGGTACGCTGAGCCTCACGTCGACGGGCAGCAGCTACTCGGCCACCCTCGCCGTCTCGGCGGGCACGCTGACCAACGCCTCCGGCGCGACGCTCAACATCGATTCCGGCGCTGGCGGAGCCCGCACGATCAACGTCGCGAACGCGATGGTGAATCAGGGGACCATGCGGTTCACCAGCGGATCGGTGATGACGCTCACGCTGAACGGCTCGCTCAACACGAGCGGAGCTATCGACATGGATGCGAGCGGGTCGACCGTGGGGCAGTACGACCGCCTGTTGGTTTCGGGCGCGGTCACCTTCGGGGGGACGCTGAACCTGGTGGGCATCGGCGGATATGCGCCGCTCAGCACGGACAGCTTCACCATCGTCACATACGCGAGCTACTCGGGAAGCTTCGCCACCACCAACGTGTTCTCGGGCTTCGTCGCGGGGTACAATCCCACGAACGCCATCGTCTACTACTACATCGGGTAGCGCAGCCTAGCCCCCGAACGGCTTCCCGCAGTCCGGGCAGAACTTGGGGGATCCCTCCGCCACGGCCCCGCAGCTCGCGCAGGTCTTCTTGACCGCAGTCGGCGTGCCGCACTCGGGGCAGAACTTGGCTCCCTGCACCTTGGCCCCGCACTTCGTGCAGCTCACCACGGTGACCTTGGCCAGATCGCGGTCCCCGACGAAGTCCACGGCTCTCGCCTTGTCCATCACCTGATCCCTCGCCGCCTGGGCCTGGGCCGCGGCGATCTCCTCGTCCAGGTCGGGGGCGCAGGTCTCGCATAGCCCGGCCTTCTCGTTCCAGCACACGGGTCCGCACACCCAGTTGCCGCACCGCGTGCACTGCTTGAAGAGCGGTCGGATCTCTTCGGTGGCCGCCTTCAGGGCGGCGTCGTGCTGCGGACCGGCGACCATCGCCTGCAGCTGCTCGGCGCCCCGGGCGGCTCGCCCGAAGATGCCGCCCAGCATCGAGGAAACCGCCCCGGCTGCCGCTGCCGCCGTCCCGAGCGAGTTCGGCTTGAACGTGGACATGTAGCCGTTGCCACACTTCTCGCAGAAGAACTTGAACTGATAGCCGCGGTTCGACGACAGATCGGTGTAGTTGTTCGTGAACTGAATGGTAGCCATCGGATCGCGGGCTCCTCTGGGCGGCTTTCACGGCTTCGGAAGCAACATACGAATCGGCCTACCGGGTACAAAAGGAGAGCCCCGCGCGCCCAAAGGGCAGCGCGGGGCTCGAACAGGAGGCTCTCGGAGGCTCGCCGCCTCCGCGCCGATCAGCTGTTTCCGACGTGCAGCGTCTCCCTCACGAAGATCAAGAGCTGCTCCTTGACCCACAGATCGTCGAGGACGTCGCCCGAAGGCGGGCGCTCGACCGGCTCGTGGGTGAAGAGGATCGTCCCGCTCGATTCACGCCCGGGAAGGCGCGCCGACCCCTGGGTCTCGCGTCCCGCGGGCGTCCACCGGCGGGTGCATAGGGCTTCCGGCTCGGGATCGCCCCAGACGAGCTCGAGCGTGTGCCGTTGAGGTGCCTCGGTCTCGAGCGGACCCGGCTTCGGCCAGAAGTGGACACAGATGTTGGGCGGATACGCATCCATGAACTCCTGGTGCAGGACCTTGTGCCCCGCCGCCTGCAGTCGGGCCGCGACATCCCGCGCCGGCTCCACCGCGTACTTCCGCAGGCACTCGACCCCCTTCTTGCGAGCTTCCTCGAGGCGGAGGGAGCGTTGGACCTGGCGCCTCGTCTCCTCCTGCTTGCGACGCTCGTAGTCGGCCAGCGCCAGGTCGATCCGGTCGTCTTGAGCGCCCACTCTCACGTCCAGTTCGGGGGTGTCCAGCGCGGCAAACGGATGTTTACCGGGACTTCAGGATAAGAGATTCCCGACCGGGATGCCACCCTGATCAACGGAGACCCCCATCGGAGGGCTGAACGGGCGGACCCGGCCCCGCCGGGAACCCTAGCGCTTGACCGGCTCCACCTGGAGCCGCACGGAGTAGTCCGTGGGCTTGGTGGGCTCCGCCGCGCGCGGCGCGGGCGACAGCTCCAGGAGCGTCACCCGCACTCCATTCCAGTCCGCGAACTTCGGCTCCAGGTTCGTGTGGAGCCGGAGCTGGAAGGTCGGGCCCTCGCCGGCCGAGACGCCGATCTCCGCCACCCCGTCGCCGGCCCAGATGCAGACCGCGTCGATCGGGCAGCGCGAGTCTTCCACCACGCTCAGGAAGCTCAGCCGGAGGACGGTTCCGTCCACCGCTCGCTCCTGCCCGTGCCGGAGGGTGATCTGGATGGGCGAGGGGCTCGTCGCCGCCACCTGCGCGGCTACGTTGGTCCCCTCGGGTCCGCTCACGGTGCTGCACGCAGCGGCCGCCAGCAGCAGACCGGTCGCAAGTATCCGTCTCATCGAGTGCCTCTGTCGGTGTGATCGTTCAGGGAAAGGAACGAGTGGGGTCCCGATCCCGTGACACTTGGGCTCGTGGAACCCAAGGTGCCACCTGTGTGCCATCGAAGTCGTGACCGGGTCCTCGATCGAGTACCGGTTCCTGCGTTGAGGCCGGTGGGCTTTCGGCCTACGTTGCTTGTGGGGGTACTGCGTTCGCTGCATGGATGGAGGGCGTATTGGCAGCCAAACTGACGATGGGGATCAAGTGGGTCCTCGTGGCCTCACTGATGTCCCTTCTCCCGGCGGCCCTCGGCGCCACCCAGTCCACGACCGTCCGGGTGTTGACCTATAACATCCGTCACGCGCAGGGGATGGACGGCGTGTACGACCTCGCGCGTATCGCCGAGATCATCAGGAGCGCCCAGCCTGACATCGTCGCCCTCCAGGAAGTGGACCGCGGCACCCAACGGTCTGGAGGGATGAATCAGGTCGAGGTGCTCGCCGGTCTGCTCGGCATGTACGGAGAGTTCGGCAGGGCGATTGGTTTCCAGGGCGGGGAATACGGGGTCGCCGTGCTGTCGCGCTGGCCGCTGCATTACGCCGACAATCGGGCCCTACCGTCATCGCCTCCGTACTACGAGCCGCGCACGGCTCTCACTGTCTTCACGCGGCCAGGTCCGGGTGCCCCGCTGATCCAGTTCACCACGACCCACCTGGACGACGCGCGCGATTCCCCGGACCGCTGGGAGCAGATGATGTACCTGAACGACCTGCTCGCCGCCGGGGACGGCAGGCCCAGCATCCTCGCCGGGGACTTCAACGCCCGGGGCGAGGTCGAGCTTCTCGCGATTCTGGAGGCCCATTGGACGAACATCACGTCCTTCGAGCCTCTGCAAGCTCCGGGAACCGGCGCCAACCGGCGTGGCCTCCGCAGCGACTACGTCTTCTTCCGCCCCCGCGACCGCTGGCGGGTGATTGACTGGCAGGTGATCGACGCGCCCGGGGTGTCCGTCGCTTCGGACCACCGGCCGGTCCTCGCCGTGCTGGAGTGGCTCGGCGCGCCCTGATCGACGCCCCGTGACGCCGCCCTCAGCGGCGCGCCACCAGCATGCGGTACTGCATCAGCCGTCGCGCGTAGAGCCGCTCGAGCATCAGCCCTCCGTGGAGTGAATCGACCACCTCGGCCAGGGCCGAGGTCCCGAGCAGCGCTCTCACCCGACGATTGACGCGCGCCAAGCGCTCCCGTCGTGTCGGGTTCCTCATGATCACCCGTGGCGTCAGGTCCTCGTCCCTCTCGAGCTCGAGACCCGCGGCACCGATCGCGGCCTTCAACTCGGAGAGGCGGGCGATGTCCTCGCAGCGCCACCCGGATCGGAACGCCCGAAAATCCGCATCCTCGTCCGGAAGATCTTCCCCCGGAACGTCGTCGATCACCGCGAGCCTTCCACCTCGCCGCAGGGTGCCCGCGAGATTCCGTATCGTGTTCGCGGGATCCGGCGAATGAGCGAGCGATTCGATCGCGACCACCAGGTCCGCGCCCTCGCCGACGAGGTTGCTCAGGTCGTGGTCGTACGATCGCACATGGAACCGGCAGGCGTTCGCCACCCCCCGCTTGTGGGCAGCCTTGTCGGCCCGATCGCGCTGCTCCGCGCTCAGGGTGATCCCATCGTACAGGCCGCCCAGTCGCGCGTGCAGATAGAAGGCGGTGCCGCCCAGCCCGCAGCCGGCGTCGATCACGCGCGGAGCGTCCAGCGGGCCGAGCGCCCGGAGCAGGCGCGCGTGCACCGCGTCGTGGGGTGCGACGTCCTGCTGATCCGGGATGAGGAGGCGGTGGACCGTGAGCGACGCGTCGCTACTCCGGCTGACCCAGCGGGCCGCCCGCAGAAACCGGCTCAGTCCATCGTAGTAGCTGCCGAGCTCGGTCGGGCTCACATCACCGCAGCCAGCCCGTGGCTCGCCATCAGCAGCGACGCGGCGATCAGATGGAATGCGGTGAGCCGGGCTACTCCGAGCTTTTCGGCCGTCGGCTTCAGCACCATCATCCCGAGCACCATGGCGCCCCGTCCGAAGATCGCGCCGAGGCTGATGACGATCCCCTCGGGCGTACCGATCCAGGCGGGGTCGAAGCGCAGCATATACAGGCGGAGTCCCGTCAGCGTGACCACGGCACCGCCTCCATCACGGAGGGAATCACGAAGAGACCGACCGCGACCGCTCCCCCTGCCCAGAGGATGGCGAAGGAGACGTGCAGGAAGACCAGGCCGAAGTATTCCATGGGACCTCGTGTGGGCGTGGCGGGACGACGCGGCGCCAAGTTTGCCAGCGGTGTGCGACGGACGCAAGAAACCGCCCCGCCCCCCTGACGACGGCCCTCAGTGCGGCAGTCGCGACTGCAGCCGGGCATAGGTCCACACGCCGGCCAGCGCGGCCACGATCGCAACCAGCATCACCGACGAGCCCGTCCCGACGAGCGCGAACATCGGCCCCGGGCACGCGCCGGTCATGCCCCAGCCGAGACCGAACAGCGCGCCGCCGAGCCAGTACTGCGCGCCGTGTCCCCTCCACTCCAACCTCGCCGCCTCGATCGGACCGCCGGTCCAGGTCCGGAGGTGTCGGCTCCTGACGATCCACGTTCCGATTCCCGCAACGAGCACCGCGGAGCCGATGATGCCGTACATGTGGAACGACTGGAATCGGAACATCTCCTGGATGCGGAACCAGGAGATCACCTCGGCCTTGGTGAAGACGACCCCGAGGTAGATCCCGAGAATCAGACTGGGCCACAGCGGTTCGCGACGGAGGGTGGTCACGGGATCCCCAGAATGAGCGGCAGCAGGAGATGCGTCGCGACGAGGCCGCCCGTGAAGAACCCGAGTGTGGCGACGAGCGACGGGAGCTGGAGCGCCGCGAGCCCCGAGATCGAGTGCCCGGACGTGCAGCCGCCCGCCCACCGCGTCCCGAAGCCGACCAGGAATCCGCCGATCACGATGAGGACGATCCCGCGCAGCGACGCGAGTCCCGCCCAGGAAAAGACCTCGCGCGGTGCGAGCCCGGTGAAGTCCTGGATGCCGAGCGCGGCGAGGTCAGCTCGTGTCGCCGCCGAGATGCCGATCTCGGGGCTGGGGTTCGGCAGCAGCGTGATCGCGAGCGCGGCACCGAGCACGACCCCTGCGACCATCGCCAGCCTCCAGCCGCCCTCGCTCCTCCAGTCGTAGCGGAAGTAGGAGAGGCGGCTCCTCGAGGTCGCCGCGCAGAGATCACGGAAGACCGAGGAGATCCCCCACTTCCGACCTGCGGCGAGGTAGACGAGAGGAACGACGAGCCCGATCAGAGGGCCGGCGAGGTACCAGGGCCATGTTCCCATGTGAGAGAAGGGAACCGGTCGGGTGAAATCGAACAAGGCCGGTCGCGCGGGTGCCCTCGGCGGTGCCGGTGGCTTGAAACGGAGCGCCTGGTGGAACGGCTTGCTACCGGCCGCGTGAGGCGGCGGCGACGGAGCGGAACGCGGCGCGGTCCGCGGCGGAGAACGGAGACGCCCGCGGAATGTCGTCCCGCTTCTCCATCTGATTTCGGAAGCGCATGAAGTACGCGACGAAATCGCCGCCGAACTGGAACGAGTACATGATGTCCGAGAACGCTCGGGTGTGCCCCAGTCCGAACGCGTGTCCGAGCTCGTGGACGCAGGTGAGGTACACGATCGTATCGCGGAAGAGCG
>CAXNGW010000077.1:0-7203 GCA_964201975.1 Longimicrobiales bacterium
CCGCGCCTATACTATCCCGTTCTTCGCGGACCCGGCCCCGTGCCCCGCCCGGTTCCGCCGCCGATGAACGACTCGAGGGAGGGGAAATGGCAGACGCAGAGAAGGGGAAGCGGGACACCCTGTCCATCCGGGACAACCGGACGGGCAAGGACTACGAGGTGGACATCCTGGAGGGCGACGTCATTCGCGCCATGGACCTGCGCAAGATCAAGGTCAAGGACGACGACTTCGGGATGATGGCCTACGATCCGGCCTACACCAACACCGCTTCCACCCGCAGCGCGATCACCTTCATCGACGGCGATCAAGGGATCCTGCGGTATCGGGGCTATCCGATCGAGCAGCTGGCCGAGCGCGTGAGCCATCTCGAGGTGGCGTACCTGATCCTCAAGGGCGAGCTCCCCACCCAGCAGCAGCTCGACGATTTCGTGCATCAGGTCACGTTCCACACCTACGTGCACGAGAACATCCTCAAGGTGCTGGACGGGTTTCGCTACGACGCGCACGCGATGGGGATCCTGATCAGCTCGACGGCCGCATTGTCGACGTTCTACCCCGACAGCAAGGACATCCACAACGCGGACTCGCGTTGGGTCCAGATCGTGCGCGCGATCGCAAAGATCCCGACGCTGGCCGCGTTCGCTTTCCGCCACCACCGCGGCCTTCCGTACGTCTATCCCGAGAACGAGCTCTCCTACACCGCGAACTTCCTGAACATGCTGTTCCGGATCGGGGTGAAAGAGTACCGGCCGAACCCGGTCCTGGAGCGCGCGCTCGACGTGCTGTTCGTGCTGCACGCGGATCACGAGCAGAACTGCTCGACCACCGCGATGCGCGTGATCGGCTCGTCCGAGGCGGACCCGTTCTGCTCGCTGGCCGGCTCCATGGCTGCCCTGTACGGGCCGCTCCACGGCGGCGCCAACGAGGCGGTGCTGCGCATGCTCAGCCGCATCGGCAGGGTGGAGAACATCCCCGCCTTCCTGGCCAAGGTGAAGAACAAGGAAGAAAAGCTGATGGGGTTTGGGCACCGCGTGTACAAGGCGTACGATCCGCGCGCGAGCATCATCAAGCGCACCGCCGACGAGGTGTTCGAGGTCACGGGGCGAAACCCGCTGCTCGACATCGCGCTCGAGCTGGAGAGAATCGCGCTCAACGAGCCGTATTTCATCGAGCGCAACCTCTACCCGAACGTGGACTTCTACTCGGGCATCATCTACCAAGCGATGGGTTTCCCGGTGGAGATGTTCCCGGTGCTGTTCGCGATCCCGCGCACGGCGGGGTGGCTGGCGCAGTGGGAGGAACTTCTGCTCGACCCGGAGCAGAAGATCGCTCGCCCGCGCCAGATCTACGTGGGCAAGGGCGAGCGCAATTTTATCCCGATGGAGGAGCGCGGCTGAGCGCGGCGCAGGCGCGGTTCCGCCGCAGAACCGGGGGGCGCTCCGCGAGGAGCGCCCCCCTTCTCGTCCCGGCGGGGCGCGCGTGACCATCGTCCCGATCGATCTGCGCCATCAGGACCATGGGGGGGCGATCTGCACCTGGCTGATCGACGGCCGCGAGCCCGCGCTGGTGGACCCGGGTCCGTCCACCACGCTGCCGCGGCTGCGCGAGGCGCTTGCCGAGCTGGGAATGGGGACCGGGGACCTGCGCCACATCCTCCTCACCCACGTGCACCTGGACCACGCCGGCGGCGCTGGCCACCTGGTGGCCGAGAACCCGAAGCTGACCGTGCACGTGCATCCGGACGGCGCGCCGCACATGGCCGATCCGACGCGGCTGGTGGCGAGCACGCGGCGCACGTTCGGCGAGCGGTACGACGCGCTGTGGGGGGAGACCAAAGCGGTGCCCCGCGAGGTGCTGCGGCCTTGGGAGATCGGCACGCGGCTTCCCATGCCGCTGCGGCCCCTCCGTCCGGTCGCCACGCCCGGACACATCGGCCATCACCTGGCGTACCTGCACGAAGGTGAGGGGACGCTGCTGGTGGGGGACGCGCTCGGCATCGTGCTCGCGCCCGGAGCGGCGCCGCATCCCGCGACCCCTTCCCCCGCGGTGGACCTGGCCGCCTGGCGTGTCACGCTGGCCGAAATGCGGACGATCGGACCCGAGCGGGCCGGGCTCGCGCATTTCGGTCTCCACGACGATGTGGAGGGCCGCACCCATCTCTTGGAGGAGGCGCTGGGCGCGCTCGAGGCTGCGGTCCGCCGCGCGCTCGAGCGGGACCGAGTGGAGGAAGAGGGGCGCTTGTTCGACGATCGCGCGCGGGCGGCGCTCGCCGAGCGGCTGCCGCGGGAGCGGGTAGACCGCTTCTTCGACGTGTTCAGCCCGTTGAGCGATTGGGCCGGGGTGGAGCGGTACCTGCGGATCCAGGCGAAGACCATGGCCGGGGCGGGGGAACGATGAGGCGGCCGCGGATGTGGGGTGGAGCGCTGCTGGTCCTTCTGTTCTCGGCGATCGGTGCCGACGCGCAGGCAGTGGCGCGGCCCGTCCGGCCGCTGCCGGGACCGGTCGTGCCCCCGCCCGGCTACCGACGCGCGATCGAGCGCGGCACGCGCACCGCGGACGGCCGCCCCGGCCCCCGCTACTGGACCAACCACGCGCTCTACGACATCCGCGCCGAGCTGGATCCAGCGACCGCGCGGATCACGGGGTCCGAGACCATCGTCTACCGCAACAACTCGCCCGATACGCTCGCACAGCTCGTCCTCCACCTCCACATGAACATCCACAGGGAGGGGAACGTCCGGAACGAGCCCCAAGAGATCACGGGCGGGGTCGAGCTCGTGCGTTTGGCGGTGGATGGGACCGCGATCACGCAGGGTCCGCTCAACCAGCCCGGCCGCTGGGCCGCTAGCGCGACCATCCTGCGCGTGCGCCCGCCGCGGGCGGTGCCCCCGGGCGGCAGCGCGACAATCGCGGTCGACTGGCGCGGGGTCTTCCCGCAGGCCAGCTCCGGACGGGTGGGGTGGAGCGCGCGCGAAGTCTACTTCATCGGTTACTGGTTCCCGCGCATGGCCGTGTACGACGACCTGCGCGGCTGGGACGCGCAGCCGTACCTGGGAAACGCCGAGTTCTACGACGACTTCGGCGACTACCGGGTGAGCGTCACGGTGCCCACCGGGTGGACCGTGATCGGCACCGGCGCGCTCGCGAATCCGGAGGAGGTGTGGTCGGACCAGACGCGGAGGCGGCTCGCGGCTGCGGCCCGCGCCGACAGCGTGGTGCACGTGGCGACCGCCGCCGACCTCGGCGCCAATCGTGTCACCGCGGCGCCCGCGAGCGGGCGGCTCACCTACCGGTTCGCTGCCGATACGGTGCGCGACTTCACCTGGACCGCCTCCAACGTGCAGGTTTGGGACGCGACCAGCGCGCGCGTGCCGGACCGCAACCGCGACGGCCGCGAGGACCGCGTGCTCATCCAGAGCCTGTGGCGCGAGCAGCGCGCGCCGCTCTGGGTGGAGATGGCGAAGTACGGCAAGCACGGCATCGAGCACCACTCGCGCTATACTGGCCTTGCCTATCCCTGGCCGCACATGACGGTGGTCGAGGGCCAGGACATCGTCGCGGGCGGGATGGAGTTCCCGATGCTGACGCTGATCGGTGCCTACACCGGCACCCCGCCGGGAGCGCTCTACGGGACGACCGTGCACGAGATCGCGCACATGTGGGTGCCGATGATCGTGGGCACCAACGAGAAGCGCTACGCATGGATGGACGAGGGCGCGGCCACCTATCTCGAGAACCTCGCGCGCAGGGACTACGAGCTGGGCGACAGCGCCGAAGGGCTGGAGCGCGAGAACTACCTGTCGCTCGCGCGCGTGGAGGGCGAGCAGCCGCTCATGACGCATGGCGACTACTACGAGACCATCCAGGCGTACCTGACCGCCTCCTACCCGAAGCCCGCGACGCTGATGGTGACGCTGCGCGGGTTGCTCGGGGGCGACACGTTCGACCGCGCGTACCGCGCCTTCATCTCCGAGTGGGCGTTCAAGCTTCCCACCCCCTGGGACTTCTTTGCGACCGTCGAGCGCGTCGCGGGCAAGGATCTCGACTGGTTTTGGAGCTCGTTCTACTACGAGAGCTGGACGCTCGACCAGGCGGTGGGCGCGGTCGTGGTGCGCGCGGGCGGACCGGTGGTCGTGATCGAGAACAAGGGCTACGCGCCGATGCCGGCGCTGGTGCGCATCCAGACCACCCGGGGCGGCACGCTCGACCGCACGATCCCGGTCGAGACGTGGCTTTCCGGCGCCGATCGCGCGGAGATCGATCTGCCCGCAGCAGTGGGTGAGGTCACCCGCGTCGAGATCGATCCCGACGGCCTGTTTCCCGACGCGCGCCGGCAGGACAACGTGTGGAGCGGGCCGCGCTGAGCGCGGCCCCGCCTTCCACGCTCGCTCAGGTCGCGGCGGCTCCGCCGACCGGTGCCGCGAAGCCGATCACCGAGCCGCACGTCGCGCGCACGAAGATCTCGTCCATCCCGTAGAACGTCGTGCGTCGGGGGACCAGCACCTCGACGCCGGCCAGCGCCCGCTCGACCGCGTCGATCCCCGCCACCTCGATGAACATCGTCGTTGTGCTCGCGGCGACCTCGTCCACCAGCGCGGGCAGGTCGTCGGCCAGGCTGGCGTGCGTCTGGTACATGAGCTCGACGCCGCCCTTCTGCAGAATGACGAAGCCGAGCCGGTCGCCGTGCGGGACGCGCGCGGTCACCTCGAAGCCGAGGCGGTCGGTCCAGAAGGGGAGGCAGGGCTCGATGGCTTCGACGTAGACGATCGTGGTGAGCTTGTTCATGGGTCGGGTATCGCTGGTCGGAATGGGTGGGTCTCCCGTTCACGTGGACACGCGCCAAGTCTGCGCCCGACCCCTATGTCGAGCAAGCCGTCCCGAACCGGGGCGCCTCGTCCCCGTGCTCCCTATCTTGGGCGCCATGACCTCCCCATCCTCCGCGGCAAACGCCAGTCCCCGCCGGGCGCTCGTCACCGGCGCCACCGGCTTCATCGGCTCGCACCTGGTCGCCCGGCTCGCCGCGGACGGGTGGGACGTGCACGCGCTCGTCCGCTCCGGGTCCCGCGGAAACCTTGCCGTCGCCGCCCGCACCGTCCTTCACCTCCACGACGGCACCACCGAGGGAATGGCTGCGATCGTGGGCGCCGCTGCGCCGGACGTGGTCTTCCACCTGGCGTCCCTCTTCATCGCCGAGACCACGCTTGCCGACGTGACCGGCCTGGTCGAGAGCAACGTGCTGCTCGGTACGCAGCTGGCCGAGGCGATGCGCGTCCACAGGCGGACGTTGCTTGTGAACACCGGCACGGTCTGGCAGCACTATCGCGACGAGGATTACCACCCGGTGAGCCTGTACGCCGCCACCAAGCAGGCGTACGCCGACATCCTCCGTTTCTACGTGGAGGCTGCGGGTCTCCAGGTGATCACGCTGGAGCTGTTCGAGAGCTACGGGCCCGCCGACTCCCGGCCCAAGCTGATGACCGCGCTGCGGCGGGCCGCGCTCGCGGACACGCGCCCGAGCCTCACCGACGGGCGCCAGGAACTGGACTTCGTGCACGTGCGTGACATCGCGCGCGCGTACGCGGTAGCGGCCGAGCGGCTCCTCGAGTCCGCGGTGCGGGGGCACGAGGTGTACATGGTCCGCTCCGGACGCGCGCGCTCGGTGCGCGAGCTGGTCGCGCTGTTCGGCGCCGCGCGCGGGCGGCCGCTCGACGCCGAGTGGGGCGCGCGCGCCTACCGCGCCCGCGAGATGATGCGCCCCTGGGCGGGCGGGGAGACGCTCCCGGGCTGGAGCCCGGAGGTCGCGCTCGAGGACGGCATCCGCGAGCTGCTGCGCGATCCGCCCGCGGGCGATGTCTGATCCGACGGCGCCGGTCGCCGGGGCGGGGCTGGTCCGTGCTATCCGCCGCTGGGACATGGTCGCGCTGGTCCTCAACGCGATCATCGGCGCCGGGATCTTCGGTCTGCCCGCGCGCGTGTTCGGGATCGCGGGCAGCTGGAGCCTCGTCGCGTATGCGCTGTGCGCTCTGCTGGCCGTGCTCATCCTCCTCTGTTTCGCGGAGGTGAGCAGTCGGTTCGACGCCACGGGCGGCCCCTACCTGTACGCGCGCCGCGCGTTCGGCCCGGCGATCGGGTTCCAGATGGGGTGGCTGCTTTGGTTGGCACGGCTGACCGCGTTCGCTGCGTTGTGCAACCTGTGGGTCGACTACCTCGGCTTCTTCTGGCCCGGGGCAGTGGCGTGGCGGGGGGCGGTCATCGCCGGGGTGGTGGCGGTCTTCACGCTCTTGAACATCGTGGGGGTGCGCCACTCGGCGGTGGTGACCGACCTGTTCACGGTCGGAAAGCTTATCCCGCTGCTGCTCTTCATCGCGGTCGGCGTGTTCGCGGTCGATCCGGCGCGCTTGACGCTCGGCGCGCCGCCCGCGTTGGGAGCGTTCTCCAACGCCGTCCTGCTGCTGGTGTTCGCGTTCAGCGGGTTCGAGATGGCGGTGATCCCGTCGGGCGAGGCACGCGATCCGCGCCGGCACGCGCCGTTCGCGCTGCTCACCGGGATCGCGATCGTGGCCGCCATCTACATCCTGATCCAGGTGGTGTGCATCGGCACGCTCCCCGATCTGGCGGCCTCCCCGCGCCCTCTCGCCGACGCCGCGGGCCGCTTCCTCGGCGGCGGCGGGGCGGCGCTGATCACCGTCGGCGCTCTGATCTCGGTGATGGGGACACTGAACGTGATCGTCATGGTCACCCCCCGGCTGCCGTTCGCGATGGCCGAGCAGGGCCAGCTGCCGCGCCTCTTCGCGCTCACCCATCCCCGCTTCCGTACGCCTTGGGTGTCCATCCTCCTCTCGTCCGCGGTGGCGCTCGTCTTGACCCTGCAGGGAAGCTTCGTCTCGTCGCTCACGATCAGCACGGTGATCCGGCTGATCACGTATGCCGCCACCTGCGTTGCGCTGCCGGTGCTCCGCCGGCGCGCGGACTCGCCTCCGGCGGCGTTCACGGCGCCCGCCGGAGTAGCCGTGACGATCGCCGCCGTGGCTCTCTGCGCCTGGCTGGTCTCGAGCAGCGGCGCGGGCGACCTCAAGCTCACAGCGTTCGCGGCGGCGGCGGGGGTGCTCCTCTACCTCGCGTTCGGGCGGCGAAGCGCGCCACCCGTCGCGGCCGCCGCCTGACGCGACGCGGGCCACCCCGGGAAGTCCCGGAGTGGCCCGC
>CAXNGW010000078.1:0-7146 GCA_964201975.1 Longimicrobiales bacterium
TGTCCGACGCCGTCATAGTCGAAAACGAGGTCAGTCCCGATGGGGGCGTCGCCGTCCAGTCGTCCATGATCGTCCTGGCGCATCGCTCCTCCTCGCAAGCATCGTTCAACAGCCTGTCAGCACCCCCCTCCAACTCAAGACTTGTGCCAGGTTCTCCAGGGTTTTCTCCCGCGGCTCGCTGCGGACCGAGGAGGTCGAAGCACCGATGATCGCTCGCTGCCGACGTTCGTTGCGGACCACGCTGGGCACGCTCGCCCTCCTCGGCGCCGCGCCGCCGCTCACCGCGCAGGGGGGCGACGCCGAGGGGGTCGCGGCGTACTACCGCGCCGTCGGCGAGCATTTTAGGGTGCCCGCGAGCGAGATCCTGATCCTGTCGGAGTGGCGTCTGCCGGCTGAGGAGATCCCGGTCGTGCTGTTCGTGGCCGGGCGCGGCGGCATCTCGCCGGAGGCCGTGGTCGCGCTGCGGCGCGCGGGGCGCGACTGGACGGAGGTGGCGCTGCGCTACGCGCTCGACGCGGGCAGCTTCCACGTGCCGCTGGAGGGGAGCGCGGGCTCGCTCGCGGTCGCGTACGATGCCTACCGCGCGCGTCCCCAATCGCAGTGGGCGGCCATCGTCCTGAGCGACGTGGGGATCGTCGGGCTGGTGAACCTGCGCGTGCTCGCGGACGTCCTCCACCTCACGCCCGCGGCCGTGCTCCAGGCGCGCGACGGCGCGGGCTCCTGGGTGGGCGCCTACCGAGCGCTCGCCCGCCGCTGACCGACGCGCGCCGCATTCGTGCGCGGGCGGTGCTTGGTCCCGGCGCGTACTGGATCCATCATCGCCGCTCCCGACGACCTGCTCGCCGCCCCCGAGCCGGAACTCCTCGATCTGTTTGAGGGTCGTTAGCCGGCCATGCATCCAGCCAAGGCATCCCCCGAGCTCGCGCCCTCCCGGATCCTCGTCGTGGACGACGAGGAGGATAACGTCCGGGTCCTCGCCCAGATGCTGCGCTGGGCGGGCTACTCGCGGCTCGAGTGCACCTCGGATCCGTTTCAGGCGGTCGCTCTCTTCGAGGCCAATGCACCCGACCTGGTGCTGCTCGACCTCCACATGCCCAAGCTCGACGGCTTCGGCGTCATGGCGCGGCTGCACGTCGAACACGGCGACTGGATCCCGATCCTGATCCTCACCGGAGATCTGGATCAGGACGTGCGCGAGCGCGCGCTGGCCGCCGGCGGCAGGGACTTCGTGACCAAGCCCTTCGATGTCGGCGAGGTGCTCCAGCGCATCAAGAACCTGCTGGAGGCGCGCCATCTCCACCTGCGCCTGCGCTGCCAGGCGGACGAGCTCGAGGAGAAGGTGCGCGAGCGCACCGCGCAGCTCGCCGAGACCCAGGTGGAGATCTTGCGCCGCCTCGCGGTGGCCGCCGAGTTCCGCGACGACGCCACCGGCGAGCACGCCGAGCGCGTGGGGGCGCTTGCCGCGCTGATCGCCGAGGAGATGGGATTGGGATTCGAGGACGTGGAGCTCATCCGGCGCGCAGCGCCGCTCCACGACGTCGGCAAGATCGGTATCCCCGACGCCATCCTGATGAAGCCGGGTCCGCTCACGGCGGCCGAGCTCGAGGTGATGAAGTCCCACATCGAGATCGGCCAGCGCATCCTGGGCCAGGGCAGCTTCCCGCTCCTGCGCATGGCGCGTGAGATCGCCGCCACCCACCACGAGCGCTGGGACGGCGGCGGGTATCAGGGCAAGCGGGGCGAGGACATCCCCCTGGGAGGGCGCATCGTCGCGGTCGCGGACACCTTCGACACGATCACCCACCGGCGGCCGTACAAGGATGCGGCGTCGATGGAGGAGGGGGTGGTGCGCGTGCGCGAGGACTCCGGCCAGCACTTCGATCCGGTGGTCGTGGAGGCGTTCCTGCGGGTCGTGGCATCGGGACGCGTGGGCGAGATCGCCAACCGCGACAGCCCGGCCCGCGAGGGCGCGCCGCGCGAGTTCACCGCCCGCACCCTCCAGCCCGAGGGGCTCCCGCTCTCCGCGCCTACTTGACGACCAGGGTGGCGACCATGTTCGGGTGCGGGTCGCAGTGGTACGGAATCGTCCCCGCGGTCGTGAACGTCCGGCTGTAGACCTGTCCCCGATTGAAGAACGGCGACGTCCACGAGCGGTCGTCCGCGGTCGCGGTGTGAGCAAGGCTGGGCGCGGTCTCGCAGTTCACCCAGGTGACCGTCGCGCCGCGGGAGACCTCGACGTTAGCCGGCACGAAGAGGAAATCCTTGATCCCGATCACGATGTTGCCGGCCGGCACGCCCGCCGCCGTGGCCAGGTCCCGACAGTCCTGCGGCAGCCCGGTGATGCCGCCCGTGCGGTCCGAAAAGCACGCCGCGGCCACGGCTGCGACCAGCGCGCCGGTCCCCGCCAGCGCCCAGCCCTTCGCCGCGCGGCTCATCGCTCGCCTCCCGACACCACGATCGCGCCCTTCATGAACGGGTGCGGCGCGCAGTGGTAGGCGCCCCCGCCCGCGGGGAACGTGTGGCTGGCGCGGGCGCCGGGGTTGATCATGCCGGTGTCCCAGGAGCCGTCGTCGGCGGTCGCGGTGTGGCCGATCGCGCCCTCGTTCACGAACACCACGGTGGCGCCCGGTCGGATGGTGACGCTCGCGGGCGAGTAGTCGAAGTCGCGGATCGTCACCACGATCGTGTCCGCGGTGGTCATCACGGCGGGTGCGCCGGGGCCGCGATTCAGGTAGCGGCTCAGGCTGATCGGGATGGTGAACTCGAATCCGTATCGAGTGACGTCGCCGCCGCGCGAGGAGCCCTCGAGCGTGGCGGTGTTGGTGTTGCTCGCATGCAGAGACAGCGAGTGGGGCGTGTATGGGATGCGAAGCTGGAGACCCGCGCTCCACGCCACCTCCTCGGCGGCGGAGCGGTCGGTCAGCGTGACCACATCGCCCGCCAGCGCCACGTTGCTCCCGAGCCCGAGCACCGCGCCGCCGCCGACCACGAAGCGAGCGTCGCCGCCGTACCCGGCCGAAAAGCCGCGCGCGACCCCGAGCAGCGCGAGCCGTCCCGCCACCACGCGCAGGCTGGCCTCGCCGTCCAGGCTCTCCGCGGCGTGGTTCCATCCGCCGGTGAGCGCCACCCGCGCGGGACCCAGATCGAGGCCGGCCCAGCGCGCGAAGAACTCCCATTCGTTGGGATAGTTCGCCACCAGGTCGGAGTTGGTCGCGTAGTGGGCGGCCAGCAGCAGGCCGTTGACGGGGGTGTAGCCCATCAGGAAGGTGGGGAAGTTGGTCACCTTCCGGACCGGCGGCTGGCCGTGCTCGAAGCGGTGGAGGAAGTTGAAGTAGGCGGTGCCGCGCGGCCCCACCCACCCACCCGACAGATTGGGGGTGCGGTCCACCACCGACTGGGCGCCCGCCGACGGGGCCCCGAGCAGGCAGGCGCCGACGAGGACCAGGCACAGGATCGAACGGGGGATCGCTCTCAAGGTAGCCTCGGGCTCGGGTGGGAGGGACGCCTCAAGGTGGAATCGCCGCCGGGCGTCGGCCAGGGTCAGGGGGCCCGTCGGCGACCTCGTCCAGCGCGGAGGCGATGCGCGCGAGGGCCTCCATCAGCTCCTCCCGCGGTAGCCCGAAGCCCACGCGGATGAAGCCGTCCATGCCGAAATGGTCTCCCGGCACCACCAGTACATCCTTCTCGATCCGCAGCCGCTCGGCGAGCTCGGTCGAGCCGATCGGCGCGTGGTACCGAAGGGACGGTGGCGCACGGGTCTCTCGGGGAAGGGGAAGGGGACGCGCCAGGATCGTAGACAGCACGCGTGGCTCGCGGCAACGCGGGGGCGATCCGCCGCTTCGAGGGGTGCCCCCCCGCCGCGCGCGCCACCATATTCCGACCCCCTCGAACATGGCGGGGCCGCGCCGGCGCGCGGGGCCCTCGAGCGAAGGCGGATCCGTGAGCGAAGTCGTGCTTCCCGAGCAGCAGGTCGAGCGGGGCGTCCAGGGCAAGAGGATCGTCCTGGTGGTGATGGACGGCCTGGGCGGCCTCCCCCATCCGCTCAGCGGGCGCACCGAGCTGGAGAGCGCCCGCACCCCCCACATGGACGCGCTCGCCGCGCGCGGCTCGCTGGGCATGACGGTGATGGTGAAGGAGGGGATCACTCCGGGGAGCGGGCCCGGACACCTCGCGCTGTTCGGCTACGACCCGATCAAGACCGTGATGGGCCGCGGCGCGCTGTCCGCGCTCGGCGTCGGCATCGAGCTGCAGCCGGGCGACGTCGCTGCTCGCCTCAACCTCGCCACCTTCGACGACGCTGGGCTCGTCGGCGACCGCCGCGCGGGGCGCCCCTCCGACGCCGATGCGGCGCGCGTGGTGGCGCGGCTCCAACAGGCGGTGCGCGCGCCCGCGGGAGTTGCGGTCACGTTCGTCCCCGAGAAGGAGCACCGGGTCGTTCTCCACTTGCGGGGAAAGGGGCTCGGCGGCGCCGCGCTCAGCGACACCGATCCGCTCGAGACGGGCCGCGCGGAGCTGCCGGTCGAGGCGCTGGACACGGAATCGAAGGCAACCGCCGAAGTCGTGCGGGTCGTGCTCGCGCAGGTGCGCATGATCCTGGCCGACGAGCCCAGGATGAACGGCGTCCTCGCGCGCGGCTTCGCCGCTTTCGAGCGCATCGCCACGATGGAGGAGCGCTTCGGACTGCGCGGCCTCGCCCTCGCCAAGTATCCGATGTACCGCGGCGTCGCGCGGCTGGTGGGGATGGAGGTGCCCGGCGTGCCGGTGAGCAACGAAGACACCGTCGCTCTGCTCGAGCGCAGCTGGGGGAGCCACGACTTCTACTTCCTCCATTTCAAGGATACCGACACGCGCGGCCACGACGGCGACTTCGACGGCAAGGTCGCCGCGATCGAGGAGGTGGACGCGCTCATCCCCCGCGTCACCGCGCTCAAGCCCGACGTGGTGATCATCACGGGCGACCATTCCACCCCGGCGACCCTCAAGGAGCACTCGTGGCATCACGTTCCGGTGCTGATGGCGTCGTCCTGGCCGCGCCCCACGGCGACCGAGTTCGGCGAGTCCACCTGCCGCCTCGGCGACCTGGGCCTGGTCCACGCCAGCGATCTGATCCCGCTCGCGCTCGCGCACGCGGGCCGGCTCGTGAAGTACGGCGCCTGATCGGATGAGCGACGCGGACGATCGCCCCGAAGACGCGGGCCCCGAGGACGAGGATCTGGAGGACGACAGCCTGAGCGGCAGCCTCGAGGACGCCGGCGCCACACCGAACGACGCGGTGAGCGCGCTCCTCGACCGCGCGCACGAGCTGGGCGACGAGGGCGACTTCCAGGGCATGGCGGAACGCCTGCGCGACGGGCTTGCGGATCACCCCGGCGATCCCTGGGTGCTGTGCTGGCTGGGCGTCGCCGAGCGCGAGATGGGAATGGACGGGGTCGCGTACGAGCGCTTTCGCGCCTGCCTGGCCGCGCAGCCCACCGATCCGTACCTGCTCGCGACCGCGGGCAGCGCCATCGCCGCGTCCGCCGACCCCGAGGCGGAAGGCGCGCTCCGCACCGCGGTGATGCTCGCGCCCGACCTGCCGCTCGCGCGCTGGCTGTACGGCGCGTACCTGATCCGCGAGGGGATGATCGAGGACGGGCTCGGCGAGCTGATCGTGGCGCGCGAGCTCGACCCCGACGACGCCGCGGTGCGCTACGAGCTGGGGGCGGGGCTCGCGCTCGCGGGCCGCCGCGGGCTCGCCATCGACGAGCTCTATCGCTCGATCGAGCTCGAGCCGGGCGACGGCTGGGCCCACGTCGTGCTCGGCTTGCTGCTCTCGGAAGACGAGCGCGCGGAGGAGGCCGCGGGCGTTCTCGAGGAGGGGGCGCGGCTGCGTCCGGAGGACATCGAGGCGCAGCTCATCGCCGCGCTCGCGGCGGCCGCGGTGGGGAGGGAGGACATGGGGCTCGAGATGGTGGAGAGGGCGCGCCAGTGGGCGGAGGGCGCGGACCGCGCGTTGGTGGACGAGGTCGAGACCCGGCTCGACGAGGGCGGCGAGGAGGCGGTCGCGTGGCTGGCCGAGCAGATCGGGCCCGCGGCGCTCCGCGACCGCTTGATGGTCCGTCCATGAGGGAGGCCGCGCGGCTGGACGTGCGCATCCCCCACACCCGCGTCCGCCTGGGCAACGGCCTCACCGTGCTCGTGCACGAGGACCACGCGATGCCCTTGGTGAGCGTGAACCTCTGGTACCGCGTCGGCTCGGGGTACGAGTCGCCCGGCCGCACCGGCTTCGCGCACCTGTTCGAGCATCTGATGTTCGAGGGCTCCGCGCACGTCCCTCCGGGAGCGTTCGACCAGCGGCTCGAGGCGGCGGGCGGGATCAACAACGGATCGACCTCGACCGACCGCACCAACTACTGGGTGAACGTGCCGGCGAACGCGTTCGAGCTGGTGCTGTGGATGGAGTCGGACCGGATGGGCTTCCTGCTCGAGACAATGAGCCAGGAGAAGCTCGACGTGCAGCGGGACGTGGTGAAGAACGAGCGGCGGCAGAGCTATGAGAACCGCCCCTACGGGCTCGCGTGGGAGACGCTGGTCGGGAACCTCTTCCCGCTCGGGCACCCCTACCACCACCCCGTGATCGGCTCGATGGAGCACCTGGAGGCGGCGTCGCTGGACGACGTGCGCGGCTTCTTCCGCACGTACTACGCGCCCAACAATGCGTCGCTCGCGATCGCCGGCGACGTCCGCGTGGACGACGCGCTGCGGCTGGTGGAGCGCTGGTTCGGGGACCTCCCGGCGGGGCCGCCCCCGGCCGCGGTCGAGGTGGCCGCGCCGGCGCCGCCATCACACGTGCGCGTCGTGATGGAGGACCGGGTCCAGCTGCCCCGGCTCTACCTCGCGTGGCACTCGCCCCGGCACTACACCGACGACGACGCGCGCATGGAGGTGCTCGCCGCGGTGCTCGCCGACGGCAAGGGCTCGCGCCTGCACCGCCGCCTCGTGTACGACGAGCAGATCGCACAGGAGGTGAGCGTGTTCCAGAGCGGCGCGTCGCTGGGCGGCACGTTTGAGGTGATCGTGACGGCCAAGCCCGGGGTGGGGCTGGCCCGGCTCGAGGCGGCGGTGCGCGAGGAGCTGGGTCGCGTGGCCACGCAGGGACCGTCGGAT
>CAXNGW010000079.1:0-7137 GCA_964201975.1 Longimicrobiales bacterium
CGCCCGGCCCCGCGCGTCTCGGGCACGACCGTACCCGGGACCTCAAGGAGACCGCGATCGGCTGGGCCCTGCTCGCGTGCGCGGGGCTCTCCACGCTGGTCACCGCCGGCATCGTCTTCGTCCTGCTGCGTGAGACGATCGCATTCTTCTCGCACGTGTCGCTCTTCGAATTCCTGACCGGCACCCGCTGGACCCCGCAGTTCGAGGACAAGCATTTCGGCGTCCTGCCGCTCGCCGCGGGCTCGGTGTTGATCGCAACGGGGGCGGCTCTGGTCGCGGTGCCCACCGGCCTGCTCACCGCCATCTACCTGAGCGAGTACGCGCGCGAGCGCACGCGCGCGATCCTCAAGCCCACGCTCGAGTTGCTGGCGGGGATCCCAACGGTGGTGTACGGCTATTTCGCCCTCACCTTCGTGACCCCGCTCATCCGCACGGTCTTTCCGCAGACCGACATCTTCAACGCCGCGTCGGCAGCGATCGTCGTCGGGATCATGATCATCCCCACCGTGTCGTCGCTGTCCGAGGACGCGCTGCGCGCGGTCCCGCGCGCGCTGCGCGAAGCGGCGTTCGGGATGGGCGCCACCCGGCTCGAGGTGTCCACCCGCGTGGTCGTGCCCGCGGCGCTGTCGGGGATCGTCGCCTCGTTCATCCTCGGCATCAGCCGCGCGGTGGGCGAGACGATGGCGGTCTCCATCGCGGCCGGGAACCTGGCGCAGCTGACGCTCAACCCGCTCAAGTCGATCCAGACCATGACTGCGTACATCGTCCAGGTGAGCCTGGGCGACACGCCGCAGGGGACGATCGTCTACCAGACGCTGTTCGCGGTGGCGTTCACGCTGTTCCTGATCACGCTCGCGATGAACGTGCTGTCGCAGTGGGTGATGGGCCGCTTCCGCGAGGTGTACGAGTGAGCCTGCACTCCGACCCGCGGTCGCGCAGCCCGCTGCGGCAGGGGATCACGTCGCGGGCGCGGGAGGCCGTGCAGGCCCCGAGCGGCGGCGCCCCGCGCGAGCCCCATCCGCCGCGCGTGGATCCTCCGGTGGTGGGTCTCGGCGCGCAGCGGACGCTGCGCGAGCGGCGGCGCCGCACCGCCGCCCTCGGCTTCCACGTCATGTGCGCGGCGGCGGCGGCCGTGGGCGTGCTCGCGCTACTCGTGCTCCTGTACGACGTCCTCAGCGACGGGTTGGGCCAGCTCGACCGCGACTTCCTCACCAGCTTCGCCTCGCGCTTTCCGGAGCGGGCCGGAATCAAGGCCGCGCTGGTGGGCAGCCTGTGGATGCTCGCGCTCACGGCGTTCATTTCGTTCCCGCTCGCGGTGGGCGCGGCGATTTACCTGGAAGAATACGCGCGCAAGGGCTGGGTCAGCCGCATCATCCAGACCAACATCGCCAACCTCGCCGGGGTGCCCTCGATCGTGTACGGCATCCTGGGGCTGGCGCTGTTCGTGCGCACGATGGGCCTCGGCCGCAGCGTGCTCTCGGGCGCGCTCACCCTGTCGCTGCTGATCCTCCCGATCATCATCCTGGCGTCGCAAGAGGCGATCCGGGCGGTGCCCGACTCCATCCGGCAGGCGGCGTACGGGCTGGGCGCGACGCGCTGGCAGGCGGTGCGGCTCCAGGTGCTGCCGATGGCGCTCCCCGGCATCCTGACGGGGACGATCCTGGCGCTGTCGCGCGCGGTCGGGGAAACGGCACCGCTGGTGATGATCGGCGCGCTCTCGTTCGTCGCGTTCACGCCCAGGGGACCGCTCGATCAGTTCACGGTGCTCCCGCTCCAGATCTTCAACTGGGTGTCGCGGCCGCAGGAAGAGTTCCGCCAGCTGGCCGCCGGGGCGATCATCGTGCTGCTGATCATGCTTCTCCTCATGAACGGGGTGGCGATCCTGCTCCGCAACCGCTACCAGAGGCGCTCCTGACGTGGCGACCGTCCACCACATCGACATCGGCGACCGCGCGCCGGCCCTCGAGGCCCGCGCGCTGTCCGTGTTCTACGGGGACAAGCAGGCGGTCAAGGAGGTCAGCCTGGTGGTGCCCGCGCACCGCGTGGTGGCGCTGATCGGGCCCTCCGGGTGCGGCAAGAGCACGCTGCTGCGCTGCTTCAACCGCATGAACGACCTGGTCATCGGCGCGCGCATCGAGGGGGAGGTGCTCTTCCACGGGCAGAACCTCTACGACGCCGAGGTGGACCCGGTCGAGGTGCGCCGCCGCATCGGCATGGTGTTCCAGAAGCCGAACCCATTCCCCAAGTCGATCTACGAGAACGCCGCGTTCGGCCCTCGCATCCAGGGGTTCAAGGGCGATCTCGACGATCTGGTCGAGGAGTCGCTGCGCTCCGCGGCGCTGTGGGAGGAGGTGAGCGACCGGCTGGGGGATTCGGCGTACCAGCTGTCGGGCGGGCAGCAGCAGCGGCTGTGCATCGCCCGCACGCTGGCGGTCAAGCCCGAGATCGTGCTGATGGACGAGCCCGCGTCGGCCCTCGACCCGATCGCGACGCAGAAGATCGAAGACCTGATCTGGGAGTTGAAGGAGCGCTACACGATCGTCATCGTCACCCACAACATGCAGCAGGCCGCGCGCATCTCCGATTATACGGCGTTCCTGTACATGGGCGAGCTGATCGAGTACGGTCCCACCGACACGATCTTCACCAACCCGCGCGAGGAGCGGACGGAGTCCTACGTGACCGGGAGGTTCGGATGATGCTGCCGGAGCAGCAGCGCCGTCGGCGCCACTTCCACGACGAGCTGGACGCCCTCCAGGACAAGCTGTTGGAGATGGCGGGGATCGTGGAGGAGCTGGTGCGCGTGTCGGTCCAGGCGCTCGAGCGTCGCGATCCCAAGCCGTCGGCATGGGTGGAAGCCCAGGACGACCGCGTGGACGAGCTCGAGATCGAGATCGACGAGCGGGCGATGGAGCTGCTGGCACTGCAGCAGCCGATGGCGCGCGACCTTCGTCAGGTGGTCGCCACGCTCAAGGTCGCCAACGATCTGGAGCGGGTCGGCGATCACGCCGTCAACATCGCCAAGGCGGTGCGCCGGCTCGCCGAGGCGCCGGCCTTCCCGGCCATCCCCGAGGTGCCCGAGATGGCGGGGATCGCGCGCGGCATGCTGGGCGACGCGCTGGCCGCGTTCGTCAGCCGCAACCCCGTCAGCGCGCGCGTCGTGTGCGAGCGCGACGACAAGGTGGACAATCTCCGCGCGTCGCTCTTCCGCATCCTGCTCACCCACATGCTGGAAGAGCCGCGGCGGATCACGCCCGCGCTCGAGCTGCTGCTCATTTCCCAGAACCTGGAGCGGATCGCCGACCTGTCCACCAACATCGCGGAGGACGTGGTGTTCCTGGTGGAGGGTCAGACGATCAAGCACAGCCCCGACAAGGTCAGCCCCGACGACGACGACGAGCCCCAGGGGCGGTAAGTCAGGGGGCGACGCAGAACGGCGGCCGGCTCGACTCGGGGTCGGAGCCCTCGGTCGTCACCGTCCCCGGCCCCCGCTTGGTCGTGATCTCGATCACTCCGGCACCCCCTCGTGCCCCGTAGCCTGCCGCAGCCGCGGCGCCCTTCAGGATCTCGACGTGCTCGACGTCGAAGAGGTCGATCTCGGAGAGCGCGCCGTGGGTGATGATCCCGTCCACCACGACGAGGGGGTCCTGGCGGCCCTGGATGCTGACGGGGCCGCGTAGCATCACCGACGGTTCCTGACCCGGCTGACCGCTACCCTGGATCACCTTCGCGCCGGCGACCCTGCCCTGGATCATGCTCGCTATCGTGCGCGCGGATCGGGTCTGATCGGGGTGGTCGAGGCGGCCGATCGCGAAGGGCATCTCGGCTTCCGGAATGTCCGAGGAGACCGCTGTGATCACGATCCCCTCCAGGCTGAACGCAGGGGAGGATAACGCGATCGGGACGGTCAGGCGCTGGCCAGCCGAAACTTCGATCCAGCGCCTGGCCACGAGGCAGCCGAGAAGCGTCGCGACCACTTCGTGCCGGCCGGCCGGCAATCCATCCAGCAGGAACGCTCCGCGGGCGTCGGTGGTGCGGCCGATCGACAACGCGGGGACCAGCACCAGAATCCCGGAGATTCCCCGCCCATCCGCCACGTGGGTGACGGTACCGGACGCCGCGGCGGTCTGCTGAGCGAGGAGCGTGTCCGAGGTCGGGCCGAGCAGTCCCCCCGTGACGAGCGCGGCCGCGAGCATGCGGAGCGAAACCGGGTGTACCATCCGCTGACCCTCCTAGTGGAGCCGCGATACACGGTTGGAGGGGCCTGGTTCCGTCCGATCTCTTGACACTCGTCGAGCTGCGGGCATACCCTATCAGGTTCCATGGCCCCCCGGAACGGCTTCATTCTTGGGGTCCTACGGGGTGGTTGGCCCGCCTCCCGGGCCGCGGCCATTTGCGAACAGCAGGGGTAACAGGTTGGACGTTCAGCTGGGCCCGCCCGGGTCCCGGTACACGATCGGAGGCGCAATGGCCGCAATGGCATCGATGAGGCGGGAGCCCCGAGGGGCCCGCTCGCGAGGCGGGTTCACGACCGGCCACGGGCTCCTGGTGGGGGCAGTCGCGGGGGCGGTCGTGCTGATCGTCGGCGCCACGGGGCAGACCCGACCGGGGCAGGCTCCGCCCACTCCGGCGGCGACCGTTGCGCCCTCGGTTGCCCACGACGGCTCGACCTCCGCGGCGGCCTTCGATGTCCAGGCGATGGTGAATCGGTACTGCGTCGTCTGTCACAACGTGCAACTGAACACCGCCGGCCTCGCGCTCGACACTCTGGATGCCTCCCGCCCGAGCACGCATCCGGAGACGTGGGAAAAGGTCATCAACAAGCTGCGGACCGGCGTGATGCCTCCGGCCGGCATGCCCAGGCCCGACGCCGAGACGTATGTGGCGGCCGCCCAGCAGCTGGAGACGCAGCTCGACGAGGCGTGGGCCGCCAAACCCAACCCCGGCCGGATCGCACCCATCCACCGCCTCAACCGGACCGAGTACAACAACGCGGTGCGCGACCTGCTCGCGGTCGACGTGGACGTGCGCGCGCTCCTGCCGGGCGACGAAACCGCGGACGGAAGCTTCGACAACTTCGCGGCGGAGCTGACGATCTCGACGGCGCACCTGGAGCGGTACATGACGGTGGCGCGCCAGCTCACCCGCATGGCGACCGGGCTGCCGCCGGCGGCGCCCGACTTCCAGATGTATCGGGTGGACGAGGTCTATCAGCAGACCGACCTGATCAGCGAAGACATGCCGCTCGGATCGCGCGGAGGCATGTCGGTGCGTCACTTCTTCCCGGCCGCCGGCGAGTACGAGTTCCGGATCAAGCTCGCGACCAACGACTACGAGTACATCAAGGGAATGGGCTGGCCCCAGCAGATCGAGCTGCGGCTGGACGGCAAGCTCGTGCAGCGGTTCACGGCGGGTGGGGGGGGAACGATGTACCGCCCGGCCGCCGCCACGTACGAAGGCGCCGGCACGCACGGGTATCAGGGTGCGCTCCAGTGGGAGATCTACATGCAGGGCGGCACCGCGTCCGGTGAGGGATCGGCCGACGCCCACCTGCACGTGCGCACGTCCGTGCCCGGCGGCCTGCACGTGGTCGCCATCTCCTTCCCCATGTTCGCGTGGGAGACGGAGACCCTGCTCCCACAGCCGCCGATGCGGATCTGGGGGAAGACGCTCAAGGACGACGCCCAATACATGGGCTACGCCGCCGTCAACGACTTCTCCATCGCCGGCCCGTATCAGATGGCGGGCCCGCCCCAGGACAGCCCGAGCCGCCGCGAGATCTTCGTCTGCGAGCCCAAGGGCCCCGCGGACGAGGATGCGTGTGCGAAGCGGATCCTGTCCCGCATGGCGCGGCGGGCCTACCGGCGGCCGGCGACGGACCAGGACGTCCAGACGCTCATGGGGTTCTTTGCCCAGGGGCGCCAGCAGGGCCAGTCCTTCGATGCCGGCATCCAGCTCGCGCTCGAGCGGCTGCTCGTCGATCCGGACTTCCTGCTCCGCACCTACCGTGATCCCGCCGCCCGGCCGACCATCGGCGAGGACGCCGACGGGGGCAGCGCCACGTCCGGCCCCGACGACCCCTACTCGTTAAGCCCGATCGAGGTCGCGTCCCGGCTGTCGTTCTTCCTGTGGAGCAGCATCCCCGACGACGCGCTGCTCGACCTGGCGGAGGAGGGCAAGCTCACCGACCGCGCGGTCCTGCGGCAGCAGGTTCGGCGCATGCTGGCCGACCCTCGTGCCGCCCAGGCGCTGACGCTGGGCTTCGCCAGCCAGTGGCTGAATCTGCGGGTGCTCGAGGACAAGGTCGCCGACGAGGACACGTACCCGACCTTCGACTCGAACCTGCTCGAGGCGCTGCGCGTCGAGACGGAGATGTTCGTCGCCAGCCAGGTGAGCGAGGACAAGAGCCTCCTCGACCTGCTCCGTGCCGACTACACGTACGTGAACGAGCGCCTGGCCCGACACTACGGCATTCCGGACGTCTACGGCGCTCGCTTCAGGCGGGTCACGCTGCCGAATCTGGAGGAGCGGGGTGGGCTGCTGGGGATGGGCGCGCTTCTGGCGCTGACGTCCTATCCGAATCGCACGTCGCCCGTTCTGCGAGGCAAGTGGCTGCTCGACAACATCCTCGGCGCGCCCGTCCCGGCTCCGCCCCCGGGGGTCCAGCCCAGCCTCGAATCGGTGGACCTGCCGCCGAACGCGACGATTCGCGAGCGCTTGTCGATGCACCGGGCGAATCCCGTGTGCGCGACCTGTCACTCGAGAATGGATCCGCTCGGCTTCGCGCTCGAGGGATTCGACGCGATCGGCGCGGTGCGGGCGCGGGACGAGATGGGCAACCCGGTGGACGACGTCGGGAGCTGGCCGGGCGGGGTGGACGTGAACGGCTTCTCCGGCCTGCGCGCCATGCTGCTCAGCAAGGACGAGCAGTTCGTGAACAACGTGACCGAAAAGCTCATGGGCTATGCCCTGGGCCGGCTGGTCGAGTACTACGATATGCCGACGATCCGCAGGATCGTTCGCAACGCCGCCGCGGATGACTACCGCTGGTCGGATATCGTGACGGGAATCGTCGAGAGTCCCGCGTTCTTGACGCGGGCTCCGCTGCAAACGCAGTGAGCTTCTGGCCCCTGGACC
>CAXNGW010000080.1:0-6913 GCA_964201975.1 Longimicrobiales bacterium
CCGGCCCGGCGGTCTTCGCGCGTGGGCACCGACCCAGGGAGCAGGGGACTATGCGAGATCGCAGAGTGCAGCAGTGGGCGGCCCGGCCCGCCGGCTGGCTCGCCGTGCTGTTCGTCGTGCACGCGGCCTGGCACGCGGCCATGCGCGACCAGCCGATTCCGCGCCGGTGAGCCTTCCCACCGGGTTCCTCATGCACGCGGCGTCGTCTCTGCACGACACCGGCTGGGGCCACCCCGAGCACCAGGGGCGGCTGCGCGCGCTCGCGTCGGCGCTCGCCGGGGACATGCCCGCGCTGCACGGCCGGGTGGAGGCGGCGGAGCCCGATGATGCCGGAGAGGACGCGCTCCTGCGCGTACATACCGCTGATCACGTCGAGCGCGTCCGCGCCGCGGTGGCTCAGGCCGAGAGCCTGGGGCGGGTCGTGGAGATGGACCCGGACACCAAGGTGTCGGCGGCCTCGTGGGAGGCCGCGCTGGGCAGCGTCGGCGCCGCGCTCACCGCCGCGCGCGGGGTCGCCGAGGGGCGCTGGGCGAACGCGTTCGTCGCCACCCGGCCGCCGGGGCACCACGCGACGCCGGACCGCGTGATGGGCTTCTGCCTGTTCAATACGATCGCCGTCGCCGCGCGCTGGCTACAGGCGGCGGGGCACGCCGAGCGGGTGCTGATCGTGGATTGGGATGTCCACCACGGGAACGGCACGCAGGACGTCTTCTGGGAGGATCCGTCGGTCTTCTTCCTGTCGCTGCACCAGTTTCCGCACTGGCCGGGAACCGGCCGTGCCGACGAGCGGGGCGCGGGCGCGGGGCTCGGAGCGACGCTCAACGTGCCGATCGCCCCCGGCACGTCGCGCGCCGAGTACCTGGACCGCTACCACGCCGCGCTCGACACCGCGTTCGCGGCGGCGCGGCCCGATTTCGTGCTGGTGTCGGCCGGCTTCGACTGCCTGGCGGGAGACCCGCTCGGCGACCTGCGGCTCGAGCCCGAGGATCTGCACGCGATGGCGCGCACGCTCGCGGAGCGGGCCCGAGAGAGCTGCGGCGGGCGCCTGGTGGCGTGCCTCGAGGGCGGGTACCAACCGCCGCGAACGGCGCAGGCGGCGTTGGCGGTGGTACGGGCTCTGGCGGGGCTGGAGTCGTTGCGCGAAACTACGGGAGAATCCCGATGACGAAGCCCGCAGGTCCCCCGAGGCGGCTCTGGCCGCTGCTCTGCCTGGCGCTCGCCTGCGGCTGGGCGGCGACCGCCGTGCCCGCCGCCGCGCAGGCGTCGAACGAGGCTCCGCCCCCCGGGAAGGGCCCGCACGAGTGGCACCCCGAGGCCCTCAAGGCGATCGACGATCTGCGCTCCCCGCACTGCCCGGCGCTCATGCTCGAGGTGTGCCCCTCGGCCGGCGGCGTCGCTCTCCGAGACACGCTCGAGATGCTGGCTGAGGGGGGGATAAAGTCCGACTCGCTCATCTCTTGGGTGCTCGCTCGCTACGGGGACGAGTGGCTCGTGATGCCGCCCGTCAGCGGCCGCGGCGTGTTCGCGTGGATCGTCCCGCCCCTCGCCCTGGTGCTGGGCGTCGTCGGCGTGGTGGTGGTGGTGTTGCGCGCGCGCAAGCCGCGTCCGGACGAATTGCCCGCCGAGGTTTCGGTGGCCGAGAATGCCCGCCTCGACGCCGCGCTCCGCGAGATCGAGACCGAGGAAGAGACCATCTTCTAGGTCGATGCCCGCCGCCGCCGGATCCCGCGCGGAGCGCGTTCCCCTCCTTCATACCCAGGCCGGGATCGCGCGCGTCCAGGCCGCGCTCGCCGAGCGCGATCTGGACGGCTGGCTCCTGTTCGAGTTCCGCGGCCAGAACTGGATCTCCGCGGCGCTTCTGGGCGTCGGCGACACCACCCGCCGCGCCTGGGTGCTGATCCCGCGCACGGGCGAGCCGCGCGCGCTGGTGCACGCGATCGAAGGCTCGGCGTGGCGAGCGTGGCCGTTCGCCGTGGAGCGCTACTCGGGGTGGCGCGAGATGGAGGAGAGGCTCGGCCTCCTCGTCGCCGGCCGGAAGCGCCTCGCGCTCGAGTTCTCGGCGCGCTCGGCGGTCCCCACCGTGGACACGATTCCGGCGGGCGCGCTCGAGCTGGTGCGCGCGCTCGGCGTCGAGCCGGTCAGCTCGGCGGATCTGGTCAGCACCTTCCACTCGGTGTGGTCGCAGGAGCAGCTCGTCGACCACCGCCGCGCCGCCGAGGTGGTGGCTGAGGTGGGCCGCGCGGCGCTGCGCGAGGCGGCAGACCGAATCCGGCGCGGCTCGCCCACGACCGAGGGCGCGCTCTCCCGATGGATCCTGGATCGGCTACGCGCGGGAGGCGTGGGCGTCGAGGCGGACACCCACGTCGCGGTCGGCGCGGGCGCCGCCGATCCCCACTATTCGCCGGTCGGTGAAGGCGCGGTCATCCAGGAGGGGCAGGTGCTGTTGGTGGATCTGTGGGGCCGCACGTCCACGGAGGCCGTGCATGCCGACCAGACCTGGATGGGCTTCCTCGGCGGCTCGCTCCCCGACCGCGTGGGTGAGGTGTGGCGCGCCGTGCGGGATGCGCGGGACGCGGCCGTCGCGTTGCTGCGCGCGCGCCACCGCGACCAGGCGCCGGTGCGCGGCTTCGAGGTGGACGACCGGGCCCGCGCGGTCATCGCGGAGCGCGGCTTCGGTCCCTGGTTCGTTCACCGCACCGGCCACTCGATCGATACGCGGCTGCACGGGAGCGGGCCGAACCTCGACAACCTCGAGACGAGGGACGACCGGCTGCTCGTTCCCGGCGTGGGGTTCTCGGTCGAGCCGGGGGTCTATCTGCCCGGCGAGTTCGGCGTCCGCAGCGAGATCAACGTGCACTGGGGCGAGCGCGGCCCCGAGGTGACGCCGCGGGAGCCCCAGGACGAAATCCCGCTCCTGCTCGACGGTTGACCCCCCGCCGCGGATCCGTGGCCGCGGCGGCGCCCCCCGGGGCGTCGGCCCCGGCCACCGTCGAGGTCGCGCTCCCGCTCCCCATCCCGACCACGTTCACCTACGCCGTACCGGCGCGCGTCGGCGTGCCCCGGCCGGGCACCCGCGTGCTGGTCCCGTTCCGGAGGGAGGAGCGGATCGGATGGGTGGTCGCGCCCGGCAACGACCCGCCGCCCGCGGGGCTGCGTCCGCTGCTCGCCGTGCTCGACGACGAGCCGACCGCCCCGGAGGAGATCCTCCGGCTGTGCCGGTGGATGGCGGACTACTATCTGGCGCCCCTCGGCGTCACCCTGCGGTCCGCCCTACCCGCGGTTCTGAGCGACGTCGCGCGCGACTCCCTGTCGCTGCCGAGCGGGGTGGAAGGGGCGCGCGCGGCGCTCGACCTGAGCGCGCGCGAGCGCCGCTTGCTGGACGCGCTCGCCGAGGCCGGCTCGCCGCGCGCCGTGCGCACGCTGCGGCGCGCGCTCGCGATGGGATCGATCTGGCCGGAGGTGCGGGCGCTCGCCGCGCGCGGGCTCCTCCAGCATGAAACGGTGCCGCCGGCCCCACCCCCGGTGCTCACCCGCCGCGTCGTACGCCTCGCACGCTGGCTGGGCGACATCGCCGAGCGCGAGGCGCTGCTCGGCCGCGCGCGGCGGCAGCGCGACGCATACGCGTGGCTCGAGGCGGCGGGCGGCAGCGCGGAGCTGGCGACCGTGATCGAGGAGGGCTTCGGCCGCTCGGTGGTGGCCGGGCTCGAGGAGAAGGGGCTGGTCGAGGTGGCGGACGATGAGGTGCTGCGGGACCCCTTCCGCGACCACGGTTCGGCGGCGGCCCCGGCTCCCGATCTGGTTCCCACCCCGGCGCAGCGTGCTGCGCTGGACGTGATCCTGGCCACCCTCGACGAGGCCGCGCCGCGCCCCGTGCTGCTGCATGGGATCACCGGCTCGGGCAAGACGCTCGTCTACGTCGAGCTGCTGCGCCGCGTGCTCGAGCGCGGGCGCACCGCGATCGTGCTCGTCCCGGAGATCTCGCTGACACCGCAGACGGTGACGCGCTTCCGCGCGCACTTCGGCGACTTGGTCGCGGTGCTGCACTCGGGGCTGTCGGAAGGAGAGCGCTACGACCAATGGCGCCAGCTGCGCTCCGGCGCCAAGCGGATCGCGGTGGGCGCGCGTTCCGCGCTGTTCGCGCCGTTGCCCGACCTGGGCGCGATCGTCGTGGACGAAGAGCACGACGGGAGCTATAAGCAGTCGGAGGCGCCGCGCTACCACGCGCGCGACCTCGCGGTGGTGCGGGCCGCGATGGCCGGAGCCGTGTGCGTGCTGGGCAGCGCCACTCCCGCGCTCGAGAGCTGGACGAACGCGGAGCGGGGCAAGTTCGTGCTCGCGTCTCTGCCGGAACGCGTCGGCGGCGGCCGGCTGCCGGAGGTGCGGGTGGTGGACCTGCGTGAGCTGCGCAAGGCGCGCGCCGAGGGGGGCGACCAGAGCACGGTCCTGTCCGCGCCCCTGGTCGCGGCGGTGCACGAGCGGCTGCGCCGCCGCGAGCAGGTGATCCTGCTCCTCAACCGCCGTGGCTACGCGAGCTTCGTGCAGTGCCGCGAATGCGGCGACGTGCGTCGATGCCTGCATTGCTCGGTCTCGCTCACCTTCCACCGCGTCAGTGGGCGGCTGCTCTGCCACCACTGCCGCTACGAGGAGCCGGCGCCCGAGCGCTGCGCGCGCTGCGGCTCGCGCGACCTCTCCTGGCGCGGGCTCGGCACCGAGCAGGTGGAGCGCGTGGTGGCGGAGACGTTTCCCGAGGCGCGTCTCGCGCGCATGGACGTGGATACCACGTCGGGGAAGTGGGCACATCACGAGATCCTGGGACGGGTCGAGCGCGGCGAGGTCGACGTGCTCATGGGCACCCAGATGATCGCCAAGGGGCTCGATTTCCCGCGCGTCACGCTGGTCGGCGTGGTGAACGCGGACGTCGGCATCCACCTGCCGGACTTCCGCGCCAGCGAGCGCACCTTCCAGCTTCTCGCGCAGGTGGCCGGGCGCGCCGGGCGCAGCGTGCTCGCGGGCGAGGTGATCGTGCAGACCTCGCTCCCCGAGCACTACGCGATCCAGGCGGCGCTCCGTCACGACTACGCCGGTTTCGCGGCGCGCGAGCTTGCTGAGCGGAGGAACCCCGCGTATCCGCCCTGGGTGCGGCTGGCCAACGTCGTGCTGAGCAGCCCGGACCCGGAGGCGGCGGCCGCTGCCGCGGAGAAGGCGGTCGCCTGGCTGCGCCCGCGACTGTCCGGTGCCGACGCCGTCGAGCTGGTGGGCCCCGCGCCCGCGCCGATCGAGCGGCTGCACGGGCGCTGGCGGTGGCACTTTCTGCTGCGGACGCGGTCGGCCGCCGCGCTCACGATCGCGTGCCGTGCGCTGGTGGAAGGGTTCGACCCGCCTGGCGCGGATGTGCGGCTCGCGCTCGACCGCGATCCCGTGGCGCTGCTCTAGGGAGCTGGCCCAAGTCGGGGACCCCCGCATGCTGGAGCAGCTCGGCCGGGGGTTACGACATGCGGTGTCGGGCTGGCGGAACCCGCGCGAGGTTTATTGCCGCCGGAACAGGCCCGGGGTATTATCGGTGAGTCTTCCTCAGCGACACGCGAGGACCGGGAGTGATGGGGAGCATGAGCTGCCTGGCCCTGAACGCTTCTTTCGAGCCGCTCACGATCGTTCCGACCCGCCGCGCGATCCGCCTCGTGCTGGATCGCAAAGCGGAGATCCTGGAGGTCGACGAGCGGCGCGTCTTCCGCTCGGCGACCGAGCGGCTGCCCTGCCCGTCGGTCATCCGACTCGTCCGCTACGTGCAGGTCCCCCGCCGCTTCCGCCGTCAGGTCACCAACACCTTCCTGTTCGCACGCGACGAGTACTCGTGTCAGTACTGCGGGCGGCACCGGAGCGTGCTGAAGGGGCGGCAGTTCCTCACCCGCGACCACATCTTGCCGCTGTCGCGGGGAGGGGACAACGCGTGGGCGAACGTCGTCACGTCCTGCTCGCCCTGCAACAACCGGAAGGGGAACCGCCTACCCGCGGAAGCCGGGATGCACCTGCAAAGCACCCCCGGCGAGCCCAATTATGTCCATCTGGTCTGGGCGGTCCGGCGAGTCACCGAGATCCAAGCCCGCTGGATCGGCATGTTCTACGGAAAGGATACGGTCGACGTGCTACGGGGAAGGTCGCACTGAGGCCGGTTGACGTTCAGCGCCTCTCACTCGTCGAGCCATGCGTATGGCCGCTCGTAGAACTGACCGTAGCCCCGCACCGTCCCCCGATGCGTGTACTCCTTCCAGCGGATCACCCACCCTCGCACCTCGTCCTGGATCACGTCGTACTTGAAGCCCGGCAGCGTAGACCGCTCGGCGAGAAAGCGGGCCATGGGGGCGGGCAAGTTTGAGGCACCCTCCACCGTGAGCTCCTCCCCGGGCTCCTCGAGAAGCGCGCTCTGCACCTCGGACTCGAGGAGCTTGAGCGCCCGGATCGACTCCTCCACCTTGCCGACCAGCTCGACCATCGCGTCGGTCGGCGCCGAGCCCGTACGGCTGCGGATCTCCTTCATGAGGCCGGTGGTGACCGGTGCCACCAGCTCGTCGCGGATGTGCTGGAACTGCGTGAGCAGCCGCTCCTGCATGCGCAGCAGCTGGGAGTACTCCCGGGTGGCCTGCCTGCGGCTGGGTGCGGTGCTCTTGCAGGTGGCCATGGGGTGTCGCGACTCCGCGAAACTGCTCCGGCGGGGGCCGGAGGTGTGGGGGCGCCGGTCCGGCGCCGAGGTCAGTCCTGGTTCTCGCGTCGATCCAAGAGACGACGTTCCAATTCGTCCTGCAACTCTCGCTCCTGCTCGGAGCGCGTCGCGCACGATGCGGAGAGAGAGTCTGCGTCGATCGCCCCGCCGCCTTCGGTCTCGGACTCGTCGGTGGCATCCGCAGAGCCCGGGAGG
>CAXNGW010000081.1:0-6883 GCA_964201975.1 Longimicrobiales bacterium
CCTTCCCCGAGCTCGACCACACCACCGCGTTGCCCGCGTTGTCGGTGATGGTGATCAGCGTGTTGTTGAACGTCGCCTTGACGTGCGCGACGCCATCGGCCTCGACCACGCGCTTGCGCGCTTTAGGGCGAGCACCAGCCGTGGTGGGCTTGGTTTGGGGGGCTGCAGGCTTGGCCACTTCTGTTCCTCGTTCCTTGGGATCAAACAACGCGAATGCGGCCGGTCCGGATACTTCCGGACGCCACATCCACGACCGCTGAGCGGGCTACTTCTTGGGCGCCTTCTTCTTGCCAGCGATCGCGCGCCGCGAGCCCTTGTGGGTGCGGGCGTTGGTGTGCGTGCGCTGACCACGTACGGGAAGGCCGCGGCGATGCCGGAGCCCCCGGTAGCAGCCGATATCCATGAGACGCTTCACGTTCATGGACGTCTCGGTGCGCAGCGCGCCTTCGACCTTGTACTTGCTCTCGATCTCGCGCCGGAGGCGGCTGACATCCTCGTCGGTGAGATCCTGTGTCCGCGTATCCGGACTCACGCCGGTGTTGCCGAGAATCATGTTCGCCCGCGACCGCCCGATCCCATAGATGTACGTGAGGGCGATCTCAATGCGCTTGCCCCGTGGGAGGTCGACACCCGCGATACGTGCCATGGGCTAGCCCTGCCGCTGCTTGTGGCGGGGATTGCGCTTGCAGATGATCCGCACCACCCCGCGGCGGAGGACCACCTTGCAATGTTCACAGATCGGCTTCACGCTGCTTCTGACCTTCATGCCCCCGCCTCCAGGATCCGTTTCTGGTAGAGCGTACTAGTATAGTGCACCAGCCCTAACGCCTCAAGCCGGTCCGGGCACGGACCTTTTCTTCGGTGGCCGGAACCGGCGCCACGGTCAGGATCCGGGGCCCCCCCGCCGTGATTGCCACGGTGTGCTCGAAATGGGCGGACCGGGCGCCGTCGGCGGTGACCACAGTCCAGCGGTCGTCCAGCGTTTTCACCACGTCCGTTCCTGCGGACAGCATGGGCTCGATCGCGAGCACCATCCCCTCGCGCAGGAGCGGGCCATAGCCCGCCCGGCCGGTGTTCGGCACCTGGGGCTCCTCGTGCACATCCCGTCCGACCCCGTGTCCGACCAACTCCCGGATGATGCCCAGCCCCGTCCCCTTCACCGTCGCGACCACGGCGGCGCCGATGTCGCCGACATGGTTGCCGGGGCGGGCCACCTCGATCGCCCGCTCGAGCGCCTCCTCGGTCACCCGCAGCAGCTCCTGGGTGTCCTCGTCCACCTCGCCGACCGGGAAGGTCCAGGCGGAGTCGGAGCACCACCCCTCCAGCCGCACCCCCACATCGATCGAGACGATGTCGCCCTCCGCGAGCACCCGGCGCGGACTCGGGATACCGTGCACGACTTCCTCGTTCATCGAGATGCACACGCTGCCGGGGAACCCGTACAGCCCCTTGAACGCGGGCACGGCGCCCTCGTGCGAGCGGATGAAGTCCTCGCAGAACGTGTCCAACTCGCGCGTCGAGACGCCGGGAACGACACGGCCCTCGACCTCCCGCAACAGCTCCCCGATGATCGCCCCGCCGCGGGCGATCAGATCGATTTCCTGGGGCGACTTGAGGTTGATCATGCCGCCGCCTCGCGCACCGTCCGCTGCACCTCTGCCACTGGGCGATCGGCCTCGAGGCGGCGAACCGCTGCCCTGCCCTCCTCGTAGAACCGGATGAGCGGCGCGGTCTCGGCTCGGTAGACCTCCAGGCGACGGCGCACCGTCGCCGGCTTGTCGTCGGGCCGGTGGACCAGCGCGGATCCGCAGCGATCGCACACCCCGTCGCGCGCGGGCGGGTTGAAATGGACGTTGTAGACCGAACCGCACTCGGCGCAGCTGCGCCGGCCCGCCATCCGCTTCACCAGCACTTCGTCGTCTGCTTCAAGCGCGAGCACCGAGTCCACCGACCGCCCGACCCTCGCGAGCACGCCCGCCAGCGACTCCGCCTGCGGCACCGTGCGCGGGAAGCCGTCGAAGACGACGCCGGTCGCAGGATCCAGTCCCTGTAGCACCTCTCGCACCAGATCCACGATCAGCTGATCAGGGACCAGCTCGCCGCGGTCCATGTACGCCTGTGTTTTGCGTCCCAGCTCGGTGCCCTCGCGGCGAGCGGCGCGCAGCAGGTCGCCGGTGGCGACGTGGCGGGCCCCCGTGGCCTCCGCGAGAAGGGCTCCCTGCGTCCCCTTCCCCACCCCCGGCGGCCCCAGCAGGATCACGACCACGGAAGGCTGCGGCCGGTCACAGGTACCTCTGCCGACCCCGCATCTTCACGCGCCCCTTCTTCATGAAGCCGTCGTAGTGGCGGAGCAGAAGCATCTGCTGCGCTTGCTGGACCGTGTCCAGCCCGACGCCGACCACGATAAGCAGGCTCGTGCCGCCGAAGAAGAAAGTCTGGATGTTGAAGATGTCGAAGATGAAGAACGGGAGCAGCGCGATCAGCGTCAGGTAGACCGACCCGGGCAGCGTGATGCGGCTGAGCACCCGGTCGATGTACTCGGCGGTGCGCGTCCCGGGCTTCACGCCGGGGATGAACGCTCCCTGCTTCTTCAGGTTCTCCGCCAGATCCACCGGGTTGAAGATGATCGCCGTGTAGAAGTAGGTGAAGAACAGGATCAGCACCGAGTAGATCAGGTAGTACGGCCAGGTCTGCGGCTGGAACGTGTCGGAGATGGCGCGCAGCCATCCCCAGCTGGAAAACGCCGCGATCGTGCCCGGGATGACGATGAAGGACTGGGCGAAGATGATCGGCATCACACCCGCGGAGTTGATCTTGAGCGGGATGAAGCTCTTCTGCCCCTCCTGGATGCGGCCGCGGCCCACGACCTTGCGCGGGATCTGCACCGGGATCTTGCGCGCCGCCATGGTCATGGCGACCACCCCAGCGCATACCCCCACCACCACCGCAATCAGCGCCACCAGCGCGAAAATCCCGATCTCGCCCACGGTCAGCGCTTCCCACGTGCGCCCGATGGCGGCCGGAAACGACTCGATGATCGAGAAGAAGATGAGCAAGCTGATGCCGTTCCCGATCCCGCGCTCCTGGATCTGCTCGCCCAGCCACATCACGAACACGGCGCCGGTGGTGAGCGCGATCATGGTGGTGAGCAGGAACGGGGCGCCGGGGGTGGTGACCGCGCCCGGGATGCTCTGCAGGAACACCGCGAACCCGTAGGCCTGCACCATGGCCAGCCCCACCGTGGCGTAGCGCGTCCACTGGGTCAGCTTCTTGCGGCCCTCTTCCCCTTCTTTCTGCATCTTCTCGACGGCTGGGACGACCGCCGCCATCAGCTGGAAGATGATGCTGGACGAGATGTAGGGCATCACGCCCAAAGCGAAAATCGTGGCGCGCGACAGGCCGCCGCCTACGAACATGTCGTAGACGCCCAGGAAGGTGTTCTGGAGCGCACCGAACTGCGCTCGCAGGACCCCCACGTCCAGGCCCGGCACCGTGATGTGAGCGCCGGTCCGGTAGACGAGCAGGATCATCAGCGTGAAGAGGATCTTCTGCTTGAGCTCCGGAACCCGGAAGAGATTCGCGATCGGGTTGCTTGCCATCTCAGGTCAGCGCCCGACCTCGGTCCCCGCCGCGGCGGCGTCCGCCGCCTCGGCGTCGGCCTTTCCGCTCAAGACCGTCACCGTGCCACCGGCGGCTTCGATCTTTTCGCGGGCGCTCTTGCTGAACGCGTGGGCCGAGACGTTCAGGGGGAGGCCGAGGAGGCCGTCGCCCAACACCTTCACCGGCTGCCGCGCGTGCGCCACGAGCCCGGCACCCATGAGGGTCGCGGGCGTCACCTCGCCCATCAGCGCCGCCAGATCGCGCACGTTCACCACCTGGTACTCGACGCGGGCAAAGTTCTTGAAGCCGCGCTTGGGGAGGCGCCGATGGAGCGGCATCTGGCCGCCCTCGAAGCCGCGCTTGCGCTTGTAGCCGGCGCGTGCGCTGGCGCCCTTGCCACCCCGGCCGGAGGTCTTGCCGGTGCCGGAGCCGGGGCCGCGGCCCAGGCGCTTGCGATCGCGGTGGGAGCCCGGCGCGGGGCTCAGATCGTGAAGCTCAGCCATCTTCGTCTTCCTTGGGTTGCGGACGCTCGGGTGCGTTACTCGACGGGCTCGACGGTCACCAGGTGGATGACCTGCTGAATCATCCCCCGGATCGCGGGCGTGTCATCGTGCACCACAGCGTGCTGGGTACGCTTGAGCCCCAGCGCTTCGATCGTGCGGCGATGCTTGTCGGGACGGCCGCTCAGGCTGCGCACCTGCTTGACCCTGATCTTGCCGGCTCCGGCCTTCTTCTTAGCCACGGTGTGCCACTCCCAGCGATTCCACTGTGACGCCGCGCTCGAGGGCCGCCTGCTCGACGGTGACCAGCCGCTCCAGCGCGTCGATCGTGGCTCGCACCACGTTGATCGGATTGTTCGTGCCCAGGCTCTTGGTGAGGACGTCGGTGACCCCGGCCGCCTCGAGCACCGCGCGCACCGGACCGCCGGCGATCACGCCGGTTCCGGGGGCGGCGGGTCGCAGCAGCACGCGGCCGGCTCCGTATTGCCCGAGGATCTCGTGGGGGAGCGTCCCGTTCCGGAGCGGCACCACCATCATTTTCCGGCGCGCGCGATCGAACGCCTTGCGGATGGCCTCGGCCACCTCGTTCGCCTTGGCCAGGCCGATCCCCACGTTCCCCTTCTGATCGCCCACCGCCACCAAGGCGGAGAAGGAGAACCGCCGGCCACCCTTCACCACCTTGGCCACGCGGTTGATGTGGATGACGTTTTCGACCAGGTCGCTCTCGCGGCCGCGGCCCTTCTTTTCCCCACGCTGCTCTCTCGCCATTAGAACTTCAGTCCTCCCTCGCGGGCGCCATCGGCAAAGGCTTTCACCCGGCCGTGATACTTGTAGCCACCACGGTCGAAGACGACCGCCTCGATTCCCTTCTCACGGGCGCGCGCGGCTAGAGCCTTACCCGCGGCGCGCGCGTGTTCGACCCGCCTGCTCTTCCCCGCCTCGGCCTGGAAGTCGCGCAGCCCGCCGTCGAGCGTGGACAGCCCGACCAGAGTGCGCGACACCTCGTCGTCGACGAGTTGGCCCTCAATGTTCTTGAGCGACCGGTAGACGACGAGACGAGGCCGCTCGGCCGTGCCCCACACCTTCTTGCGGATGCGCTTGTGACGCCGCGCCCGCGACACCGCGCGGCCCTTCCTGAGATTTCCGGTCTTCGCCATTTGATTTACGCCCCAGCCGTCTTGCCGGCCTTACGCCGGACCTGCTCTCCCTGATACCGGATCCCCTTGCCCTTGTACGGCTCGGGGGGCTGCACGGCACGGATCTCCGCGGCCACCTGGCCGACCATCTGTTTGTCCGCCCCGGATACGATCACCGTGGTCGGATTGGGGGTTTCGATCGTGATCCCGGGCGGCGCGTCGTACTGGACGGTATGGGAGAAGCCGACGCTCAGCTTGATCCCCTTCCCGCTCCGTTCCGCCTTGAAGCCCACGCCCACGATTTCGAGCCCTTTCTTGTATCCCTCCGTCACGCCCCCGACCATGTTCGCGATCAGGGTGCGGGTTAGTCCGTGGAGCGCCCTGTGGTTGGCGTTGTCTGAAGGGCGCTCCACCCTCACCGTGCCGTCTTCGACCTTTACACTCATGTCGGGATGCACGTTGATGGTGAGATCTCCCTTGGGGCCTTTCACCCGGACGGTCCGTTCCATCACGGACACATCCACGCCCTTGGGCAGCTCAACCGGTCGTTTGCCGATACGGGACATCGTCTTTCCTTCCTACCAGACCAGAGCCATGAGCTCGCCGCCCACCCCTTCCTTCCGGGCACCCCGGTCGGAAAGGAGGCCGCGCGAGGTGGACAGGATCGCCATCCCGAGCCCGTTACGGACCCGGGGGATGTCGTCCACGCCCACGTAAGTACGGCGACCGGGGCGGGAAACCCGCTCCAGGTGCCGGATGACGGACTGTCCCTCGTGGTACTTGAGGTACACCCGCAGGAGGCCGTGCATCCCGTCGTCCAGGACCTTGTAGTCGAAGACGAAGTGACTCTCCTTCAGGATGCGCGCGACCTCGACCTTCAGCTTCGAGACCGGCATGTCCACCCAGCGGTGCTCCGAACTGGCGCCATTGCGGAGGCGGGTGAGCAGGTCGGCAATCGGATCGGTCATCATAGTTGGTTACCAGCTCGCCTTACGGACCCCAGGGATCTCTCCCTTCAGGGCCAACTCGCGGAAGCAGATCCGGCAGATGCCGAACTTGCGGATGAAGGCACGCGGCCGACCGCAGCGCCCGCAACGGTTGTTGCGGCGCACTTCGAACTTCGGCTTGCGCTTGGCCTTCTCGATCAGCCCCTTCTTCGCCATGCCTGACTCTCTCTCTAACGGGTCGCTTGAGACCTGACCGCTACGCCGCGGCCTGGCCGATGATGACCGGGCTCTCGCCACGGAAGGGGAAGCCCATCTCCTTGAGCAGCGCGAACGCCACGTCGTCCTTGTTCGTGCTCGTGACCACGGTGATATCGAGCCCGTGAATCTTTTGCACCCGATCGTAATCGATCTCGGGGAAAATGATCTGCTCCTTCACTCCCATGGTGAAGTTGCCGCGGCCATCGAACGAGCGTGTGTTCAGCCCGCGGAAGTCGCGGATGCGCGGGATCGCCACGCTCACCAGACGGTCGAGGAAGTGATACATGCGCTCTCCGCGCAGCGTCACAGCCACGCCGATCGGCACTCCCTCGCGCAGGTTGAAATTCGCGATCGACTTGCGGGCCTTCGTCACCAGCGGCCTCTGCCCGGTGATCAGGCGGAACTCTTCGACCACGCTGTCCAGAAGCTTCTGGTTCTTGGA
>CAXNGW010000082.1:0-6763 GCA_964201975.1 Longimicrobiales bacterium
ACGGCGGCGGCCTCGAGCCCGTGCACGGCCACGTACGTCGTCTTGCCGCGGTCGGCGTCGGACGGGTTCTTCCCCAGATCGGCCGCGGTCGCGGTCGCGTCGAGAACGTCGTCGGCGATCTGGAAGGCCAGACCGATCGAGCGACCATACGTATCGAGGGCCTCGAGCGCCTTTCCCTTGGCGCCGGCGGCCAGCGCGCCGATCCGGAGCGACGCGGCGAGTAGCGCACCGGTCTTGAGCCGGTGCAGCCGGTCGAGCTGCGGGCCGTCCAAGCTGACACCCTCCGCGCGCAGATCGAGCGCCTGCCCACCGACCATGCCGCCGGCCCCGGCCGCGCGACACAGCTCCTCGACGATCGCGCGCGCGGCGCGGTCGTCGCAGCCGACCGCGCGCGCTCCCCGCCACGCGCGCAGCGCGGCCAGCGGGATGAGCGCAGCCCCCGCCAGGGTTGCGGCCTCCTCTCCGTGCAGCCGGTGCGTGGTCGGCCGCCCACGTCTCAGCTCGGCGTCGTCCATGCTCGGCAGGTCGTCGTGCGCGAGCGAGTACGCGTGGATCAGCTCGAGCGACACCGCCAGCTCGGGGATGCGAGGGCTCGCGCCGCCGCACGCCGCGTACGCCGCCATGCAGAGCACGGGTCGGAGGCGCTTCCCCTCCGAGAGGACGGCATGGCGGACGGCCGCGCCCAGCTCCGGCGCGTGGAGCGCGCCGGCCTCGGTCACCGCCTCCTCCAGCGCCGCCTCCACCCGGGGCAGCGCGGCCCCCAGGTAATCGGTCAGATCGAACCGCTCGGCGAGCGCGCTCAGCTCACTGCTCCCCGTTCTCCAGGGGGCGCGTGCGGTCGCCCTGGAGCAGCTCCTCGACCTTGAGCTCAGCCGCAGCCAGGATGCGCTCCGCGGCGCGCACATGCGCGACCCCCTCCTCGAACAGCGAGAGCGCCTTCTCCAGATCGAGGTCGTCGGCCTCGAGCGAGGCCACGATGTGCTCGAGCCGCTTGAGGCGCCGCTCGAGGCCGGGCTCCGCGGCGTCCCCTTCGTCGCTCACGATGCCTCCTCGCCGACCGCCCGGCAGTCCACGGAGCCGTCCGTCACGCGTAGCGTGAACGGCTGGCCCGGCGGGAAGTCCGCGGTGCGGCGGAGCACGTGTCCCTCCTCGCCCAGCGCGAGGGCGTAGCCGCGAGCAAGCACTGCCAGCGGCGACAGCGCGTGCAGACGCGCGCCCAGGGTGGCGAACGTCTGCCGGCGCCGTTCGACCCGGCGGCCCACCCCGCGCTCGACTCGCTCGAGGTCGCGCGCGGCCCGCTCCCGCAGCGGCCGCAACCGGGACCTCATGCCGCGCTCCAGACGCAGTGCGGCCTCGGCGATGCGCCGCCCCCGCCGCTCGACCGCGCCCCGCAGCGAGCGCGACAGGCGGGCCGGAAGCAGGCGCAGTGCGTCACGCAGCACAACGCCGTCCTGTACGACCACCTCCGCTGCCGCCGATGGGGTGGGCGCGCGGTGATCGGCCACCAGGTCCGCGATCGTCACGTCGATCTCATGGCCGACCGCGGAAATCACCGGCAGCGGGCAGGCCGCGATCGCGCGCGCGACCGCTTCCTCGTTGAACGCCCACAGGTCCTCGATGGAGCCGCCGCCGCGACCGACGATCATCACGTCCACCCGACCGGACGCGGCCAACACGCGGATCGCGTCGGCGACGTCCGCTGCGGCACCCTCCCCCTGCACCCGGCAGGCGCGCACCACTACGCGCGTCCACGGGGCGCGCCGGCGCAGCACGGTGAGGATATCCTTGAGCGCGGCGCCGGTCGTGGAGGTCACGATCCCGACCGAGCGCGGGAAGCGGGGCAGCGGCCGCTTCCGGCGCGGGTCGAGCAGCCCTTCGGCATCGAGCTTCTTGCGCAGCTTTTCGAACGCCATCCGCCAAAGACCCTCGGCGTCCTGAGCCTCCAGACGGCGCACCGCGAGTTGATACTCGCCGCGCGCCTCGTACAGGGTGAGCCCGCCGAACACGCGCACGTTCATCCCGTCCTCGGGATCGATCGGAAGCAGGCGCGCATCGCTCCGCCACATGACACAGCGGAGCTGGGCCTGGTCGTCCTTGAGCGTGAAGTAGCGGTGACCGGAGCGGTGCGCGGTCCAGTTCGCCACCTCGCCCGACACCCACACCGGCGGCAGGAAGTCCTCGAGCATCTCCTTCACGGAGCGGTTCACTTCGGTGACCGTCCACACCTTGGGCTCGACCCCCGCGTGCGTGTCCGGATCGCCGCCGTCCTCGACGAAGTCCAGGTCGTCCTCGGGCTCCATCTCGGCGGGCGGGAGCGCGACGGGAATCGCCACCGGAGCCACCGACGGCGCTACCGCCTCGGCCTGCGGAGTCCTGAACCCGAACAGGTCGAGCGTCTGGCGGTCGGGCTTCACGGCGCCGCTCCGCTCGGCTCAGACTCGACGGCGGTCTGGGCCGTGGCCGCGGCGAGCGTGTTCGACATGAGCAGCGCGCGCGTCATGGGGCCAACTCCACCCGGCACCGGCGTGATCGCCGACGCGACCTCGCTCACCTCCTCGAACGCCACGTCGCCCACGAGGCGGAACCCCTTCTCACCGGATGGATCCGCGACCCGGTTCACGCCCACGTCGATCACCACGGCGCCGGGTCGAACCATGTCGCGCGTGATGGTGCGCGGGCGCCCCACCGCGACGATCAGGATATCGGCCTGGCGGGTGAGCGCGCCGAGGTCGGGGGTGCGCGAGTGCGCGACCGTCACCGTCGCGTCGCCGCCTCGCCCCTTGCGGAGGAGGAGCGACGCCAGCGGACGGCCGACGATGTTCGAGCGACCCACGACCACGCAGTGCTTGCCGGCGGGATCGTGCCCGCTGCGCAGCAGCAGCTCGACGACCCCGCGCGGGGTGCATGGAACGAGCACGTCCACCGCGCCGGTTGCGAGCCGTCCCACGTTGAGCGGGTGGAAGCCATCCACGTCCTTGGCGGGATCGATTGCCATCAGCACGCGCGCCTCGTCGATCTGACGAGGGAGCGGGAGCTGCACCAGGATGCCGTGGATCGTGGGGTCGGCGTTGAGGCCGTGCACGAGCCCGAGCAGCTCGGTCTCGGTGGTATCCGCGCCGAGCGTGATCTGGCGGGAGTGGAGGCCCAGCTCGCGCGCGTCGCGGTTCTTCATGCCGACGTAGACCTGGCTCGCCGGATCCTCGCCGACGAGAACGGTGGCGAGCCCGGGCACGACCCCGCGCTCGGCCTTGAGCCGCTCGACGCCGACTCTCACCTCTTCCTTGATCGCGCGCGCGACCTGATTTCCGTCGAGGAGCTGGGCGGTCATGGAGCCGAAGTTGGGGGGCGGAAAATGACATCAGCCGGGTCCCACGCGGGACCCGGCTGAATATAGCGCGCGGGCGCGGCGAGTGGGCCGGCCTACAGCCCGATCGGGAACAGCGCCATCGGGCGCCGCGCCATGCGGTCCATGAACTGGTGGGTGTACGCCCGGATCTCGCTCCCCCGCGAATAGACCTCGACCAGGTAGAGCTCGTAGGGCCGGTACGTCCCGAGCTGGTCGAGCCCTCCGATCACCGGCGCCTCGTCGATGTACACCCGGGGCTGGACGGCGGCGCCGCGCCGGACGACGCACTGGGATCCGATGTAGAAGGAGGAGCATGCGACCGGCTGCAGGAACGTCTCGATCTGGAGGAATTCGAGCATGTCCCTGGATGCGGACCGCGCCAAGCGACTCTGGTCCATCGCCTGCACCGACGTCGCGGTCGCGTTGCGCCGGGTGCGCAGCCGCTGCTTCATGACCGCGAGCCGATCCGCCACCACCGTGAATCCCTCGAGCGCGTAGGGGCCCGGATCGAGCTCGATCTGGAGCGCAGGCGTCTCCGCGGCGAGATCGAGGTCCACGATCACCTCGTCGTAGCCGTACTGCTTCACCGCCAGCGTGTAGCTGCCGGGAGGAACGTCCGCGAAAGCGAAGCGGCCGAGCGAATCGGCCAGCATGCCGCGGTTTTCCTCGACCAGCCGGAGCATCGTATTGGGGAGGGGATCGCCGTGCAGCGCGTCCACCACCACGCCGCGCAGCGTCAGGCGCGGTTCCTCGCGGATGCGCTCCTGGGCGGCGAGAGGAGCGACTAGGGTCAGCGCCAGCAGCAGGGTCCCGAAGCGAGCGGTCATGGCTGCCTCCCTTGGGTCAGGAGTGCGAGGTCTTCGTACCAGGTGACGACCGAGGGCGGGCCCGTCCGCACACCGGGGCCGGTACCCCTAACGCGCGAAGTCCACCGCCCTCGTCTCCCGCACCACCACCACCTTGATCTGACCCGGATACTGGAGCTCGCCCTCGATCTTGCGCGCGACCGCCTCCGACAGCTGCGCCATCTCGGCGTCCGACACCTTGTCGGGGATCACCATCACGCGCAGCTCGCGCCCCGCCTGGATGGCGAAGCAGCGCTCCACGCCGGGGTGCTGCATCGCGATCTCCTCGAGCTTCTCGAGGCGCTTGACGTAGCCCTCGAACATCTCGCGCCGCGCCCCCGGCCGCGACCCGCTGATGGCGTCCGCCGCGGTGACCAGAAAGGTCTCCGGGAAGTGGTGCGGCTCCTCGTCGTGGTGCGCCTTGATCGCATTCAGCACGAGGTCGGACTCGTTGTGCTTCTTGCACAGCCGCCACCCCAGCTCGACGTGCGTGCCCTCCTGCTCGTGGGTGAGCCCCTTCCCCACGTCGTGGAGGATGGCAGCGCGCTTGGTGGCCTGCACGTCGAGCTTCATCTCGGCGGCCATGCTCGCGGCCAGCAGCGCCACTTCCTTGGCGTGGTGCAGCTGGTTCTGCCCGTAGGAGGTGCGGAAGCGCAGGCGGCCCAGCACCTTCACGATCTCGGGGTGGACGTTGTGGATGCCGAGCTCGTAGAGCACCTGCTCGGCGGCCTCGACCATTCCCTGTTCGACCTCTTTGGCGGCCTTTGCGACCACCTCTTCGATGCGGCCGGGGTGGATGCGCCCGTCCTCGATCAGGCGCTCCAGCGCGATGCGCGCGACCTCGCGGCGCACCGGATCGAAGCCGGACAGAACCACCGCCTCGGGGGTGTCGTCGATGATGACGTCGATCCCCGTGGCCTGCTCGAAGGAGCGGATGTTCCTGCCCTCGCGGCCGATGATGCGCCCCTTCATCTCGTCGGAGGGGAGCTGCACGACCGAGACGGTGTTGGCCGCGGTCTGCTCGGCCGCCATGCGCTGGATGGCGAGCGCGACGATTTTCTTGCCTTCGCGCTCCGCGGTCCGCTGCGCCTCCTCCTTGATCTCGCGGATCGAGTTGGCGGCGACCGCCCGGGCCTCGTCCTGGAGATCCTCGATGAGCTTCTTGCGGGCCTCCTGCGCGGTCAGGCCGGCCAGCGCCTCGAGGCGGCGGCGGCCCTCCTCCGCCATCCGGTCCACGGCGGCGGAGCGCGCCTGGAGCTCCCCCTCGCGGAGATCGATCTCCTGCGAGCGCCGCTCCTGACTCAGCTCGCGGTCGTTGATCGCGTCGAATTTCTTGTCGAGGGATTCCGAGCGCTCGATGAGACGGCGCTCGAGGCGGTCGGCGTCTTCGCGGCGGCGGGTCTCTTCCTGTTCCCAGGCGTCCCGGAGGCGCATCGCCTCCTCCTTCCCTGCCAGCTCTCGCGACCGCTTGAGGTTCTCGGCCTCTTCCCGGGCGCGCTGGAGGATGGAGGAAGCTTCGTCCTTGGCGGCGGCCTTTTCGCTCTCTCGGCGGGCACGCTCGCGGCTCTGCGACAGGAGGAACCCCCCCAGCGCGCCGATCGCCAAGCCCACGACCGCCGCTAGCGTGAGGACTAGCGGGTCCATGTATCACTCCCGAAACGGACGCCCCGGGGGGCATCCGAGGTGGTCATGTGGGGCGAAAACCGGGGGAAACAAATAGGGACGTCACCCGGTCGGAAGCCCCTAAAAGCGTCGCCAAGGATAGGATTTAGGCGAAACGAAACGCAAGTCGGGCCGGGCGGCCCCTCCGGTCAGTCGAGGCCCGGGGGGGCTCCGTCCAGCTCTGCCTCGAGGCGGCGGGCCAGGTTGGTGGCCCTCGAGGCCACCTCGCGGCGGAGCCGCTCCAGCTCCTCGCGGGTCTGGAGGAGCTCGTCGCTGATCGACAGGGCCGCCAGGATGGCGGCCTTATGCGTCTCGATCAGGCTGCCTTTGCTGCGGATCTCCGCGATGCGGTCGTCCACGTAGCGGGCACAGGAGCGGGTGTAGTCGGGCTCGGCGTTGGCCCGGATCGTGTGCTCCTCGCCCGCGATCCGGACGGTGACCGAGCTCCTGCGTTCGGGCTCGCTCATTTCTGGTCCTCCAGGAAGCGGAAGCGTGCGAGCAGACGCTCCACCGTCTCGCGCCCCTGCTCGAGGCGTGCGCGCAGGTCCCGGTTCTCCTCCTCCAGCAGGATCAGCCGCTCCTTCATGCGAGAGGGGCTCTCGCTCCCGGCTTCGAAGCTGCCGAGCAGCGCCTCGAGCTGGACGCTGCGCAGCGCGGCCTCGGTGGCCTGCGCGCGCGCCGTGCGCAGCTCGTCGATCGTGCGGGTGACGGCCGCCTCGAGCGCGGGCAACCCCTGCCGATCCTGGGAATCCTTAGCGGCGCTCGACACCCATCGCCTCCCGGAGGTGATCCACCGCGCGCGCCATCTCGCGGTCCACTTCATCGTCGGTAAGCGTGCGGTCGGGACTCTGGAAGCGGAGCCGGTACGCCAGCGAGCGGCTCCCCTCTGGAATCCCCTTCCCCCGGTACA
>CAXNGW010000083.1:0-6736 GCA_964201975.1 Longimicrobiales bacterium
GGCGCCGGCGCCGCGGTCGCGCTCGATCCGTCGGCCTGGGACTACGTCGCGCTCGGGGGGGAGCACGTGCAGCGGGCGCCGCTTCCACACGTGCGTTGGGCGGGCTCGCTGGAGCGCATCGGCTGGCGGCCGTGGGAGGAAGCGCTCGAGGAGAAGGGCTTCCTCACCTACGACCTGGCGATCGGCCGCGCTGTCTTCCACCCGGTTGCGGTGCGGGCGGTCGTGTCGCTGGCGCCCATCCGCGTGACCGGCGGCGGCGCCGACCGGGTGCGCCGGCGGGTGCGGCAGGTGATCGACGAGGTCCCGGGCGGCATCGAGGGCAAGGTCGTGCGCGTGCGCATCCAGGGCGCGGCGCCCGCCGACCTGGCCGGCCTCACCGAGGACCTGCTCCCGGCGCTGCGCGGCCGCGCGCTCCACCTGTCGGTGGGGCTGGATGAACCGCACCGCCCGCTGGCCGCGCGCGCGCCGGCCGAGGACCTTCGTCCCCGTCTCGCCGCGCTGCTCGAGCAGGAGGGGATCGAGCGGGAGGACGCGCAGGGCCGCGCCGCCGCTCTTCTCGGCGAGCGCGCGCCGGAGGCGTCCGCGCGTTGAGGATCGAGCGGCTGGCCGGACTCCACGCCGCGGATCTTCCCGCTCAGGTGGCAGAGGTGGGGCCGGGCCTGGTCGCGCTGGTGGGTACGCCCGAGGACGCCGGCGAGGCGCGGCGGGCGATCGTGTGGGCCGCCGTGGTCGGCGACGGCGCGGTCGTGCTCGACGGTCGGGGTATGCCCGGCCTCGAGCCGCTGTGGGGCGGCACCACCGGTCTGGGCCAGGCGTTGGACACCGCCGTGCGGTGGCTCGCCGGGCCGGCGCTCGCCCGCGTCGAGGCCGCGCTGGCCGCGGTGGGCGGCGAGCCGCCGCCCACCGCGGTGGCCCCCTCGTCGCCCCCCGACGACGACCGCGGGCCGCTCCTCGAGGCCGCGCTCACCGACCTGCGCGTGCGCGAGCACGAGTTGCGCGAGCTGCGCGCAGAATGGGCCGAGGTGGTCGGCGACGTGGAGCAGGCGACGATGGACTGGCTGCGCGAGCGGCAGGACGCCGAGACCCGGCTCCAGGCGTACCGGGACCGCGCGCGCGAGCTCAAGGCGCGCCTGGCGGACATCCTCGCGGGAGGGCCCGATGCCCCCTGCCCCACGTGCGGGCGCCCGCTGGCAGACCACCTCCACGACGTGCGCGTGCAGCTGCGCGAGGAGTGGGAGTCTGTGGTGCAGGACGGCATCTGGTGGAAGCGCCGCCGCGAGCAACTGGAAGGGAAGCCCGAGCACCTGCGCGCGCTCGAGGGCCGCGGTGTGCGGGTGGGCGCCGCCGTGGAGAGCGGAGCCGAGCGTGTAGAGCGGGTGCGGGCGCGCGTGAGCGATCTGGAGGCGGCGCGCAGCAATCCTCCGGGCGGCGCGGCGTCGCCCGAGGCGCGCGCGCTCGAGCGCCTGGCCGACGAGCTGCGCGGGGTCGCGCTCGCGCGCGTGCTGCGCGAGGCGGGGCGGCTGGCCGAGCGCATCACCGCGGGGCGCATCCTCTGGATCCGGCCCAGCGAGACCGGCCCGGTGGCCGAAGGCGTGTTCGGGGGAGGCGTGCCCGCCCCCCGCGACCGCGTGGCGATGGAGATGGCCTGCCGGCTCGCCGCCGTGGGGCTGGCGCGCGCGGCCGGCGCGCCGCTGCACGGAATGGTGGTGGGGGAGGCGCTCGAGGCGCTCGACCCGGAGGATCGGCTGCGCGCCGTGGACGTCCTCGCGGAGCTGGCGGAATCGCTCGGTCAGGTGGTCGTGGTCACCGGCACCGACCTGGTGGACCGCCGGCCCGAGGCGTTCGACCAGGCGTTCGAACTGCGGCCCAGCGGAGGTTCGCGAGCGGGCGGGGCGCCGCGGCCGCTGCCGGTCGGCGCGGCGGTGCTGCGCCTGACCGCCTGACTCACCCGCCCTTCGAATCCTCCATCTGTGCCGCGGCGGCCTGCTCCACCGATCGCCGGCCGACGAAGTAGCCGCGGATGAAGACGGGGAGCACCAGGGCTTCCTGCTTGAGTCGCTCCAGGGTGGTCACGCTGTCGCTCCACAACATGCCGCCCTCGCCGGGAGGGGCCACCAGATCGAACTGGATCGGGGAGGGTGCGTCGGCATAGCGCACGAACCAGGTCAGATCGAACGGGTGTCCGGAATGGGTCATCTCGAGGTGGATCTCGATCGTGTTGGACCCCTCCGCGGAGGCGACGGGCAGGAACCGGCACTGCATCCCCTCGTCGTAGTTGAGGGAATACGCGCGGTCGGAGATGATCGTCTTGACCTGGTCGGCCCAGCTGGTGCTCTCGCTCATGGTCTATCTACGGGTAGGTGGGGACATGCCGGCCGCGTGGAGGAGCCAACGGCATATACCGGCGAGGCCCGGCCTGGGTCCCGCCTCACGCCGAGCGGCGGGCCTGACGCCGCCATTGGACCAGCGCCAGGAAGAGCAGCAGCATCTGGCAAGGAAGAGGAATCTTGTCGTCCAATGTCGCGGTGGCGATCCGGTGGATGAACCCGCGCCGCCGGATCGTGCCCAGCGAGGCGCGGTTCTGCTCCACGGTGAAGAGGCTACCGAAGAAGCCGCGCTGCCGGAGGACGAGCAGCCGGTCGCCCGCCGTCACCTGGTACCAGGGCCGGAGGAAGCCCTTCCGCTCGGCCCGCGCTATCACCCGTTCCCGTTCCACCAGGCTGTAGCGGCCGCGGAACGTCCCCTCGCGCTCCAGCCTGTACGGGATGCCCGCCAGCTCGAACGCACCGCTGTCGCGCAGCCGCGCGATGTCCAGGCACGTGATCTCGCGCCCTTCCGCGGTGACGCGGAAGCTCCCCGAGAAGGTGCCGAGCGGTGTGACCTCGAGGACACGCATGTGCCCGTCTCGAACGTGGGTTGCTGGACGCGCTCACCTTGAGTGATAGTTAGCGACCCCGACCCCCGCAACGACGTACGCCCATGACCGGCGAGCCCTTCGGCATCGGTTTGATCCAGCTCCCGGTGGCCTCCGACAAAGAGGCCACGCTGGCGAGCCATGCGCGGGCGGTGCGCGACGCGGCCGCGCGCGGGGCGAACGTCATCTGCCTCCAGGAGCTCTTCGACGCCCCCTACTTCTGCAAGACCAGCGCCGCCGAGCGCTTCGACCTGGCGGAGCCGATCCCGGGCCCCACGGTCGGGCGCATGCAGCGCCTCGCGCAGGAGCTGGGCGTAGTGGTGATCGTGCCGATCTTCGAGAAGCGCGGGCCGGGCGTGTATCACAACTCGGCCGCGGTGGTGGACGCCGACGGAGCGCTGCTCGGCGTCTACCGGAAGATGCACATCCCCGACGATCCGCTCTACTTCGAGAAGTACTATTTCACCCCCGGTGAGATCTACCAGCACGGAGAGAGCCCGGAGAAGACCGGATTCCGTACCTTCGACACGCGCTTCGGCCGTATCGGGGTGCTGATCTGTTGGGACCAGTGGTACCCGGAGGCGGCGCGCATCACCGCGCTCATGGGCGCGCAGGTGCTCTTCTATCCGACCGCCATCGGCTGGCACCCGAAGGAGAAGCAGGAATGGGGCGCCGCGCAGGCCGACGCGTGGCGCACCATCCAGCGCAGCCACGCGATCGCCAACGGCGTCTACGTGGCGGCCGCCAACCGGGTCGGCCTCGAGGAGGAGCCGGGCACGGACGGAATCGAGTTCTTCGGCCACTCGTTCGTGTGCGACCCGTTCGGGCAAATGCTCGCCGAGGCGGGCACCGACCCTGCTGTCCTGGTGGCGCGCTGCGACCCGGCGCGGGTCGAGTACACGCGCCGTAACTGGCCCTTCCTGCGCGACCGTCGCATCGACGCGTACGGGCCCATTTTGAGCCGCTGGATTGGATGAGCCCCGCCTCCGTCCGGCGCTGGCCGGCCGAGTGGGAGCCGCACGCCGCCACCTGGCTGGGCTGGCCCCACCACGAGCCCGACTGGCCGGGAAAATTCGGCGCCGTCCCGTGGGCGTTCGCCGAGATCGTGCGCGTCCTCCATCGCTACGAGCGCGTCGAGCTCGTGTGCGACTCGGAGGAGGTGCGCGCCGACGCGGTCGGCCACTTGTCCGCGCACGGCGTGGACCTCGGCCGCTGCGGGCTGCACGTCGTTCCGACCGACCGGGTGTGGCTGCGCGACTCCGCCCCCACCGGCGTGCACGGGCCGCGCGGCTTCGAGTGGATCCGCTGGGCGTTCAACGCCTGGGCCAAGTACGGCAACTACCGCAAGGACGAGCTGGTGTCGGGCGCGGTCGCGGACCTGTCCGGCCAGCCCGCGGTGCTGGCGCTGCGGCCGGATGGAGCGGGGCGTCTCGTGCTCGAGGGGGGCGGCATCGAGGGCAACGGCGCGGGCGCACTACTGGTCACCGAGGAGTGGCTGCTCTCCGATCTCCAGATACGGAACCCTGGGCTGGGCGCCGCTGATTACGAGCGCGCGTTCGCCGAGTATCTCGGCGCCACCGACACGATCTGGCTGGGCGAGGGCGTCGTGGGGGATGACACCCACGGGCACGTGGACGACGTTGCGCGCTTCACCGACACCAACACGGTGGTGGTCACGGTCGAGCCCGACCCCGCGGACGAGAACCACCGGCGCATGGCCGACAATCTGCGCCGCCTCGAGCTCGCCCGGGTCGCGGGCGGTCTGCGGGTGGTGACGCTCCCGTTCCCCGCGCCCGTGATCATGGAAGGCGAGCGGCTGCCTGCGAGCTACGCCAACTTCTACGTCGCGAACGGGGTCGTCATCGTGCCCACCTTCAACGACAAGAACGACCGGCTCGCGCTCGGCATCCTGGCCGACCTGTTCCCCGGGCGGGACGTGGTCGGGATCCACGCGGTGGACCTGGTGTGGGGGCTCGGCTCGCTGCACTGCCTCACTCAGCAACAGCCCGCGCCGGGGCGGACTGGAGCTACCGGGTAGGTCGGCTCAGAACACCCGACGATTGAGCTGGCTGACGGTGAACTTGGCCGTGCTCGCGATCGCCATCACCGTCATCACGCCCGCCTGCACCGGATCGGTCACGACCAGGTCGGCGGCGTCGGGCACGCTCCCGGCCATGTTCAGGCTCACCACGAGCAGCCCCTGCGCGCGCACCTCACGCACGGCTTTTTCGATGTCGCCCCCCATGATCGCGCCGGCGAGCACAAGCGCCTTGGCGCGCGGCAACCGCGCCACCCCGCGCACAGCGTCGGCGATCGGGGCTTCGCCGACCAGCGGAATCGTGTCCACCGAGATACGCTCGCCGCGGATGTTGTGGCGATCGGCCTCGGAGATGGCGCCGAGCGCAACCTGACCGACCTGAGCGCCGCCCCCCATGATGATGACGCGCTTACCGTAGATCATCTCGAGCGTCTTCACCAGCGCCGCCTCGTGCACTATGGCGAGCTCGCGCAGCTCGGCCACCAGCGCCTCCGCGTCCTCGACCATCTCGATCTCGAAATAGGTGCGGGCCTCGCCCGCGACCTCGTCCTGGATCTCGACCCCCATGATGTTGCCGCCGCGCCGGGCGATGACGCCGGTGAGCTGGTGGAGCACTCCCACCCCCTCGGCCGTCGACACCATGATACCGAATCTCGCGATCATGTCCCCTCGGTGCGCGTGCGGTGGGTGCGGGTGCCTGCGGGGTGAGCCTACCCCGGGCGTTCCGGAGGGGCAAGGACGGCCGTCGGGTCAGCCGCGGACCTCGGCCGCGCGCAGGGCGGTGTCCACGATCACGATCTTCTGCCAGATCTTGCTGGCCAGATTCGACGACAGCACCTCGATGTCGGCGACCGCGTTCAGCAGGACCGGGTCGTTCGCGTACTGGACGTGGCACGCGGCCAGCTTGCTCGTGAGCGACAGCAGCTCCGAGCAGTAGTCGAGGTAGCGGGCCAGCTCGAAGCGGGTGAGCCCGCGCTCGGGCGATGACGGGGTCGCCATCCCCGGCGACAGCAGGTGCTCGGGATCTTTGGTGAGCTGGTGCATGTCCACCACGTGGACCACGCTGCGCAGCCGGTGCAGCTCGACCAGCGCGGCGCGCCGCTTGAGCCGCATCTCCAGGGTGAAGAGGAAGTAGACCGCGATCACCAGGAAGATCAGGTCCTGGGTGGCGGACTCGACCGCTTGCACCATCGCCCCCACGCCCACCAGCGCGTCGAAGGGGAGCGTGCGCATCAGATAGAAGGGCGCCACGGCGAGGGTGAGGATGAGGACCACCGAAAAACCCACTCCGACGCGAAGGAACACGTTGGGCTGGCGCGCGCGCTCGAGCACGGGGGCCGTCTGCTCGCCGAGCACACGCAGATCAGCGGCGACGGCCGCCAGCCCCGAGTCCGGGAAGCGCTCCTGGATCCGGCTGTGGAGCGTCCGCAGCGTCTCCAGGACGAGGTCGAGCTTCAGCTCGGTGTACACGCGCCCGTCTTCACGGTCGGCACCGCAGCAGCAGCTTGCCGGACGTGGCCCTGGCTTCGAGCAGGCGGTGGGCTTCGGCGGCCTCCCCGAGCGAGAGCACACGGTCAACGCGCACCGCGAGCCGCCCCGCGGCGATCCACCCGAGCACGTCGCCGGCGCGGGCGAGGAGTTCGGGGCGGTCGGCGGCGTAATGCGCCAGGCTCGGCCGCGTGAGGAAGAGCGATCCGTGCTTGTTGAGCAGCGCCGGGTCGAAGGGCGGGACCGGGCCGCTCGACTGGCCGAACAGCACGAGCGTGCCGCGCCGGCGCAGCGAG
>CAXNGW010000084.1:0-6605 GCA_964201975.1 Longimicrobiales bacterium
GCGGCCGCCGGCGCGCTGTGCGCGGCCTCCTCGACGTCCCGCTTCACGATGCGGCCGCCCGGGCCCGACCCCTGGAGACCGGTGAGCTCGACCCCGGCCTCGGCGGCGAGTCGGCGAGCCAAGGGCGAGGCCTTGAGCCGCCCGCCGGCGGCAGCCGCGGGACCCGCGGGACCCGCCACCGCTACGGGCGCCGGTGCCACCGGAGCGGAGGGCGCCGGCGGCGCCGCCTCGGGCGCCTCCATCTGCTGGTCCGACTTGGACTTGGCAGCGGATGCGGATGCGGGCGCCGACGCTCCGTCCCCACCGGCGGCCCCCACGAGTGCGGAGATGTCCTCTCCCGCGGCGGCGATCACCGCGATCACGTCACCGACCGGCGCCGTCTGCCCCTCGAGCTTGAGGATCTTCCGCAGCACTCCGTCGCCCCGGGCGACCAGCTCCATGGTGGCCTTGTCGGTCTCGATCTCCGCCAGCAGCTCGCCCTGGGTGACGGTATCCCCTTCCGACTTGTGCCATTTGACGACCTGGCCCTCCGCCATAGTGGGGGAGAGGGCCTCCATGTGGACTTTCGTTGCCATTCGGGTGCCTACCTTCCGTTGCCGTTGCGGTAAAGGACCCGGTTGCACGCCTTCACCACCCGGTCCACCGTCGGCCTGGCGAAATTTTCGAGGTTCTTCGCGTACGGCATCGGGACGTCGGCCTGGCTGATGCGCAAGACCGGCGCGTCTAGGTCGTCGAACGCCTCCTCCTGGATCATCGACGCGATCTGCGCTCCCACGCCGGCGAACGCCCACCCCTCCTCGAGATAGACCGCGCGGTTGGTCTTGCGGACGGACGCGAGCACGGTCTGCATGTCGAGCGGCCGGATCGAGCGCAGGTCCACCACCTCCACCTGCACGCCTTCCTTCTCGAGCTTGGTCGCGGCCTGGAGCGCGACGTGGACCGACTTGCCGTGCGTGATGATCGAGACGTCTTCGCCCTCGCGCTTCACGTCCGCCTTGCCGATCGGCACGATGAAGTCGTCGTCGTCGGGGACCTCGCCCTTCATGTTGTAGAGTAGCTCACCCTCCATCACCGCGACGGGGTCGTTGTCCCGGATCGCGGCCTTGAGCAGCCCCTTCGCATCGGCGGGCGTGGCCGGCGTCACGACCTTCACCCCGGGCGCGTGCACGTAGTAGGTCTCGCACGACTGCGAGTGCTGCGCGGACAGCTGCAGCGCCGAGCCGTTGGGTCCGCGAAACACGATCGGCACGTTGATCTGGCCGTTCGACATGTACAGCCACTTGGCGGCCGTGTTGATGACCTGATCGAGCGCGAGGTACGAGAAGTTGAACGTCATGAACTCGATCACCGGGCGGAGGCCGACCATGGCCGCGCCGACCCCGAGCCCCGCGAAGCCCAGCTCGGAGATGGGGCTGTCCACGATTCGTCGGTTCCCGAACTCCTTGAGCAGGCCGCGCGACACCTTATAGGCGCCGTCGTACTCCGCGACCTCCTCACCCATGAGGAACACGGCGTCATCGCGCACCATCTCTTCGCGCAGCGCCTGATTCAGGGCCTCGCGGTACGTGATCTCTGCCACGGTCAGGACTCCTCGTCGCGCGCGCGGGGCGCATCTTCACGGCCGTCCACGAACAGGCGACCGTGCTCGTTGATCGTCGCGTACGCGTGCTGGTACAGATTGGCCGGATCGGGCACGGGGGAGGCGTCCGCGAACTCGGCGGCCTCGTTGACCTCGGCCCGCACTTCGTTGTCCATCGCCTCCAGCGCTTCCTGGTCCATCACCCCGGCCTCGAACAGCCGCTCGCGCAGCATGCGGATCGGGTCGTCCTGCTCGACCCTCTTGTCCACCTCTTCCTTGGAGCGATACGTGCCCGACACCGGGTCGGACATCGAGTGCCCCTTGAAGCGGTAGGTGCGCACGTCCACATACTGGGGTCCGCCGCCCGCGCGCACCGTCTCGACCAGCTTGCTGAAGAACGTGTACGTCTCGATCACGTCCTGCCCGTTCACGCGGTGGCAGGGGATCCCGTAACCGTCGCCGCGATCCTTGACCTCGCGCGCCGACACGCGGCGGAACGCCGTGCCCATGCCGTACCCGTTGTTCTCGACCGCGTAGATGACCGGCAGCTTCCACACCGCGGCGAGGTTGAGCGACTCGTGGAACGCGCCCTGGTTGATCGCCGCGTCGCCGAGGAAGCAGAGCGACACCTGGTCGCCCTTCTTGTACTTGATCGCGAACGCGAAACCGGTCGCGGTCGGGATCTGACCACCGACGATGCCGTTCCCGCCCATGAACCCCTTGCTCGCATCGAACAGATGCATGGAGCCGCCGCGCCCGCCCGAGCAGCCGTCAGCGCGGCCGTATAGCTCGGCCATGATCGCCTTCGGGCTGATCCCCTTGGCGAGCGCCTGCGTGTGCTCACGGTACGCGCTGATCACGTAGTCGTCGGCGCGCAGCACGCCGATCGATCCCGCCGCAACCGCCTCCTGCCCGATGTGGAGGTGGCAGAAGCCGCCGATCTTGCCGATCGCGTACCCCTCCTCGGCTTTCTCTTCGAAGCGCCGGAACAGCAGCATGTTGCGCATCAGGCGCAGCGCCGTCTCGGGCGCTACCCCGTTCAACGGGTCGCCGCTCATGTCGTCTCGCGTCGCGGGCCCCTTCTTCGTGGCGGTCTTGGTCTCGGCCATCGTCATGCTCCAGCAGCCCGGCGGCCGCTCCGTCCGCCTTCGATCTGTACCAGGCCGGACAGAGTCCGGGCCATCGTCTCGGCAGGAGCGGGGACGGCGGCCTCCAGCACCTCCTGGATCCGCCCCGGCCCGCCGGCTTCCACTCCGCGTGCCTGCTCCTTCGCGTGGTAGCTGGAGCGGACGAGCGGACCTGCTTCAACGTGTCGGAAGCCCATCTCCCCCTCGCCCACACTCTTCCACTCGTCGAACTCGGCGGGCGTCACCCAGCGCGCCACCGGGATGTGGTAGGCCGAGGGACGCAGATACTGGCCCATCGTCAGGATGTCCACGGCCGCCTCGCGCAGGTCGGTCATCGCCTCGCGGATCTCGTGCGGCTCCTCGCCCATGCCGAGGATGATCCCGGTCTTCGTCAGGATGTCCGGACGGATGCGCTTGGAGGCGCCTAGAAAGGAAATGGCGCGCCAGTAGCGCCCGCCCGGACGCACGTCCGGGTACAGCCGCGCCACCGTCTCCAGGTTGTGCCCGAGGATCGCGGGCCCGGCGTCGAGTACGGTGGTCAATGCTCCCTCGTCCCCCTTGAAGTCCGGGATCAGCACCTCCACCGAGCATCCGGGCACGGCGGCCCGGATACGGCGGATGGTCTCCGCGTAGATCGACGCGCCGCCGTCGGGCAGCTCGTCGCGGTTCACGCTCGTGATCACCACGTGCTCCAGCTCCATCAGCGCCACCGTCTCCGCCACCCGCCGCGGCTCATCCACATCGAGCCCGGTCGGCATCCCGTGCGCGACAGCGCAGTACTTGCACGCGCGCGTGCACACGTCACCGAGGATCATGAACGTCGCGGTGCCGGCCTCCCAGCACTCACCGATATTCGGGCAGCCCGCTTCCTCGCACACCGTGTGGAGCGAGGCCGTCCGCATCAGAGTCTGGAGGCGCAGGTAATTCGGACCGCCCGGCGACCGGACCTTGAGCCACTCCGGCTTGCGCGTGCGCAGGGGGATGACGTCGAGCCCCTCGTGCGCGCGAATGCTGGGCGTACCCTTGGGCTTCACCAGGCCGGAATCCTTTCCGGCCGGGGCGTAGCCGCTGGGGGGGGGGGTGACGGCTTCGCTCACTTCTCCTCGCAGGTGCGTTGGTGGCGACCGAGATGAGCGCCGCGGTGATCGCAGGGAAGCGCAGGACGGAAAGCTAGCCCGAGGGCGCGCGGGCGTTCAAGGCGAAGCGGGTCCGTCAGCTGTACCCGCCTCGCGGGGGCGCGTTTCCGGCCCCCCGCCAGCGGCCGCCGCGCCCCGCGCCGCGCTCGGCGGTGAGCCACGCGGCGGTGCGCGCCAGGCCCTCCTCGTGCCCGAACGGTGGTTGCCAACCGAGCTCCCGACGGATCAGACGGGACGGGTAGGGATTGTCGCCCAGCGCGAGGCGGGCGAAGCGCGACAGCGACAGGTCCCCGGCCCCCGGCACCGTGATCCCGAGGCGCTCGCCCAGATCGGCGGCACCCTGGACGAGGGCGGCGGGGATGTGGAGAAGGCGCGGCTGGTGGCCGAGTGCCCGCCCCATGCCAAGGAGCAGCCCCTCCTGTGAGAGAGGGTGGTCGAGACCCACGTCGAAGACGCGCGGGGACCGCGGCGGCGGACGATCGAGGCACGCGAGGATCGCGGCGGCGACGTTGCCCGCGTACACGATCGGTAGCGGGTTGCGCCCGTCGCCGACGAGCGGAACGACCGGCAGGCGGACGAGCGAGGCGATGCGCGGGGTGAGCAGCCGGTCGCGCTCGCCGTACACCGCCGCCGCGCGGAGCAAGGTGAGCGCGACCCGGCCGTCCGCGGCCTCTCGCAGCGCCGCTGCCTCGGCCTCGCGCTTGGAGCGCGCGTACAGGTCCCCGTGGGAGAGCGGCGCGTCGGTGGGTGTGTTCTCGTCGATCGATCCCGACACCGGTCCGTAGACCGCCACCGACGACAGGTGTACCGCGGCCGGCACCCGCGCGATGCCGGCGGCGGCGAGCACGTGGGCGGCGCCCTCCACGTTCACCGAGCGCACCCGCGGCCAGCTCTCCCCGGCATAGACGAGCGCGGCAGCGTGCACGACCGCGGCGGCGCCCATCATGCCCCGCGCCAGATCCTCCGGCGTGTCGCGCACATCGCCCTCCACGAGGACGCAGGCGAGGTCCGCGAGAAAGCGGGTGTCCGACTGCGTTCGTACGAGCGCGACCACCTCGTCCCCGCGGGCGCGCAGCCGCTCCGCGACGTGCGAGCCGATGAGGCCGGTGCCCCCAGTGAGGAAGACGCGCACCGTGGGGGCTCGCCTACTCGCCCACCACCTCGCGGGCGTGGGCACGCGCTTCCTCGAGGACGTCGGGATGCCCGAGGTACTCCTCCAATCCGAGCGCGTGCTGGACATCGTACACGTCGAGGAAATGCCGCCAGTACGTCTTCGCCCCCGCTTCGTCGCCCGCGCCCTCGGCGGCGTCCCCGGCGGCGGCGAGCATGAGGAGATGATCGGGCTTGGCGGCGAGCCCCTCCTGCGCGGTCGCGAGCGCGCCCGCGAAGTCCCCCCCCGCGCGCTTGAGCGTGGCGAGGTGGTAGACGCCATCGTCGTCAAGCGGACGCGCGATGTCGTACGCCTGGATCGCCATGGGCAGGAATTGTTGTACGGTGGCCTCGTCCTCGAGCTCGACGGCCGCCATGACGCGGTTGAACAGACGGTCGGCCGCTTCCCGCGGCGTCATCGTGCTGAGGTCGGGCGGGGACACCACCCCGGGGGCTCCGGGCGGGCCAGCGGCGGGTCTCGCGGCGGCGGCGGCCGGGGGCGGCTCGCTCGGATTGATCACCGGCCACGCGACGATGATGATGAGGATCACCAGCATCCCGCCGGCGAGCCACCACGCGAGCTGACCGTCCGCGCGCGCGGGCGGAGCGGCGGACGGTGTTCCCGACGCGGCAGGAGCAGGCTGCCCGGCAAGCCCCGCCCCACCCTTGTTGCAGAAGCGCGCCCCCGCCGCGGGCGTGGTGCCGCAGGCGGGACAGGTGACGGGGGCGAGCGACGCCCCGCAGGAGGCGCAGAAGCTACCGGTCGCGGCCGCGCCGCACCGGGGACAGAGGCCAGCAGACATGAATCGCTCCGCGGAAGCTCCCCCGGTCATCGCCGAGCGGAGCCGGGGCCGCGAGGGCGGCTCCGAGAGGTGGTCGGGCAACGAGCGTGGATTATGTCTCCGGAGGGGGGGGTGGGCAACGTGCCCGCGCCGCCGGAGGCTCCGTCAGGTGCCGGTCGGGAGGTGCAGGAACTCTTGCTCGAGGCCGAAGCGCTCGGCGAGGTGCTCCGCGAGGGCGCGCACCCCGAAGGTCTCGGTGGCGTAATGGCCGCCGTAAAGCACGTTGACCCCGAGCTCGGCGGCGTCGATCGCGGCGTGGTGGGGTCCCTCGCCGGTGACCAGCGTGTCGAGGCCGAGACGGGCGGCCTCTTCCACGAAGGAGCCGCCGGAGCCGGTGATCACCCCGATTCGGCCCACAAGCTCAGGACCGCCCGCAACCACATGGACCGGCCCGCCGAGCACGGTCGACGCGCGGACCGCGAGCTCGGCCCGCGCGACGTCCAGCTCTCCCCACCAGCCGACGTCGCTCCCTTGGAAGCGGCCGAAGCGCCCTCGGGGCTCGATCCCGAGCGCGCGGGCGAGCAGCACGCAATTGCCGATCTCGGCGTGGCTGTCGAGCGGGAGGTGAACGCTGTAGAGGCCGAGCCCGCCGCGGATCAGCGCCTCCGCCTTGCGGTGCCGCCGCCCGGTCAGCGGCCGGAGTCCGTCCCAGAACATGCCGTGGTGGACGATCAACAGCTGCGCGCCGCGGCCGACGGCAGCGGTGATGGCGGCCTCGGAGGCGTCCACCGCGGCGCACACCCGCTTCACGTCGGCGGGCCCTTCCACCTGG
>CAXNGW010000085.1:0-6473 GCA_964201975.1 Longimicrobiales bacterium
TCGCGCGCACGCGCGCGAATTCCGAGTCGGTCACCGGCTGCACAGACAGACGCGAGTTGTTGACGAGCACCATGTCCTTGAGGCGCTTCTCCGCCTTGATCGAGGCGAGTGGGACGGTATCGTCGAAGCGCTCGACGAAGCCCACGTCCACCAACCACCAGCGCGGCTCCTCCTTGGTGGACTTGGGGTCGTGGTACTCGCTCTTGCGGTCGAACTGGGTCGGGTCCGGATAGGCCTCCTTCACGACCTTGGCCAGCCCCGCGACGCCCGCAGGGTCCGCGCTGGAGTGATAGAAGAAGACGAGGTCGCCCTTCTTCATCGCGCGCATGTGATTGCGCGCCTGATAGCTGCGCACGCCGGTCCAGGCGGTGCGGCGATCCTTGGCGAGGTCGTCGATCGAGTAGACGTCGGGCTCGCTCTTCATGAGCCAATAGGGCACGGCGGATCCGCTCGGCTGAAGGTGGATCGATCTCCAAAACTCAACCGCCGGCCGGGTCCACGCCAGCGGCTCGGACGCGCCCTCCCGGCCTGACCCCCTGACCGCACCGTCGGCGCATGGTCACACAGCCGTGACCGAGCCGAATCCCTCCTGTGACGTCTGGCGTGGAGAATTGACGCTCCGGCCGCGGTCTCATGCCGCGTCCATCCCCATTGATTCCGTGGAGCTCATGCGCCGCTTCGGAGCCACCGCCCTCATGCTCGCCGTGGTAGCCGCGGCGTGCGACGCCGACGAATCACCCGCCGGGCCGGACTTCGGCCCGACCCCGTCCACGCTGTCCCTCGACAAGATCGGCGGGTTCACCGGCGGTGGGGTGGGAGCGGCGGAGATCACCGCCTTCGACCCCGCATCCAAGCGCCTGTTTGTGATCAACGGGGCGCTGGGCACCGTCGACGTGTTGGACCTCACGGTGCCCTCCGCACCCGCCCGCGTCTCCACGATCAACGTGCAGCAGTTCGGCTCGGGCGCGAATAGCGTCGCGGCTCGGGACGGGATCGTCGCACTGGCAATCGAGGCGGCTGTGAAGACGTCGCCGGGCAAGGTGGCGTTCTACCGGGCCAGCACCCTCGAGCTCCTGAGCAGCGTTCAGGTCGGCGCCATGCCCGACATGATCACCTTCACCCCCTCGGGCCGCTTCGTGTTGACCGCCGACGAAGGGGAGCCCAACGACGCATACACCATAGACCCCGAAGGCTCGATCAGCATCATCGACGTGAGGACCATCGGCGCTCCGACCGTCCGCACCGCCGGCTTCACCTCTCTCAACGGACAGGCCGCTCAGCTTCGCACCGACGGCGTGCGCATCTACGGACCCGGCGCGAGCGTCGCCCAGGACCTGGAGCCGGAGTTCATCGCGGTCTCCGAGGACAGTCGCACTGCCTATGTGACGCTGCAGGAGAACAACGCGCTGGGAATCGTGGACATCGACGCCGCCACGGTGACGCGCATCATCCCTTTCGGTTATAAGAACCACAACGTCGCGGGCGCGGGCATCGACGCGAGCGACCGAGACGGCCCGGGCGGCGTGGGCTCCGTCAACATTCGCACCTGGCCCGTGCTCGGCATGTATCAGCCGGACGGCATCGCGTCGTACGTGGTCGGCGGCCAGACGTATCTCGTCACCGCGAACGAAGGGGACACCAGGGATTGGGCCGGCTTGCCCGGACTGAGGGAAGAAGCACGCGTCGCCACGCTGACGCTCAACCCCAGCACCTTTTCCGACGTCGCCTGTGGCGGTGGCCCGTGCGTCGACAACGTGCGACTCGGGCGGTTGACCGTGAGCAACCAGACCGGACGCAACGCGACCACGGGGCGGCACGACGCCCTGTACGTCCCCGGCGCCCGCTCGTTCAGCATCTGGACCACGAGCGCCCAACAGGTCTACGACTCGGGTGACCAGCTCGAGCAGCGCACCACCTCGCTGCCGAACGTCGCGTTCAATGCGAGCAACACGGGCAACGCGTTGGATGACCGGAGCGACAACAAGGGACCCGAACCCGAGGGCGTGGCGCTGGGCCGGTTGGGCAGCAAGACCTTCGCCTTCATCGGGCTCGAGCGCGTCGGCGGGGTGATGGTCTACGACGTGACCTCACCGACGAGCCCGAGCTTCGTGACCTACGTCAATCCACGCACCGGCGCAGGGGGCGATCTGGGCCCGGAAGGGATCATCTTCGTCGGCGCCGCGCAGTCGCCGACGGGTAAGCCGCTCCTCATCGTCGGGAACGAGGTGAGCGGGACGACCGCGATCTACCAGGTCAATCTGCTCTAGAGAGCACGGTCGCCTGGACGAGCGGGGGGCGGGCGGGCATCCGACGCGCCGCCGCCCCCCGCACCACCAGCACCGTCCAGTAGGTCAGCAGCACCGGCTCGATCATGAACTTGAAGCGCACGTTCTCTCCCAGCTCCAAGGCCGAGCCGACCAGCGTCGTGTAGAGGATGATGCCGGCGGCCGCGAGGAGTGCGGCCTCGTCCCGGAGCACCGACTCCAGCCCCTCGTCCCCCCGCAGCCGTCGAGCGAGCACCCAGGCGTGGGCAATCAGGCCCACCGGGATCAGGATCAAGAACACCGACCCGAACGTGCCGATCGGCAGCGCGCGATCGGCAAAGCGGACGAGGGGCAGCCCGGTGAGGACGCGCCAGGCGGTCACGTGTAGACCCATCGCCGCGCGGTCTGGCGCGAGGTGGTCGTACTCGGTCGAGGGCGCCGAGAAGTTGCCGTAGCCGATCGCGACGTTCTCCAGAAAGTGCACCGGCCCGGCCCGGATGAGCGCGTTCGCGCTGCGCCCGTACGCGGCCGAGATGGCCGGGATGTTCACGTTGTGGAAATCGTCGCGCGCCAAGATCGGGACGTCGGACGTGGACTCGTACCCGAGCGGCCGGTAGCGGGAGGGCGGACTGAACGGCGGGATCGTGACGATCCGGTCGAGCGCGCCCGACGCGAGCAAGGGCGATACGTCCGCGCTCCGGTAGCGGAAGAGCGCGACCCGCCAGATCCCCATCCCGTACCAGCTGCTGCCGCCGAAGAAGCCGTGCTGGACGAGATTCTTTGTGTACCAGCCCGCGGGCAGGAGCGCGATCGCGAGGCCGGCGGCGAGCACCAACCGGCGGCGACGCGCGAGCGCGACGGCGCCCACCACGGCGGGGACCATCACCGCGAAGTGATAGAGGCTCCGCGTCAGCACAAGCGCGCCGACCGCGGCCAGCGCCAGCACGAGCGGCCGCGTCCTTCCTTCCGGTCCCGCGCGCAGCACCGCCCAGAACGTCACCATGAGCAGGAACGCGCACAGGATCTCGTAGAGCGCGTACGCCTCGTAGAGCACCATCGCCGGATCGAGCGCGACCAGCGCGCCGGCCACTGCGCCCGCGACCGCGCTCGCGGTGAGGCGGGCCGCGATCAGGACGGCCAGCCCGGCCATGGCGGCGCCGAGTAAGACGTGCACGAGCTGGAGCGCCTCCGGCTGCGCTTCCCCGAAGAGCTTGATCAGCGGCGCGTTGAGCGCGTTCCACAGCGGCGGCTGCGCGTGCAGCGCCCATAAGCTCTGGAGCGCCCGATCGCGCAGATCGGCGGCGGGGAGATTCTGCCAGAAGAAGTCCCACGCGCTGGGCCCGAAGTCGTGGCGGATCGATACGCCGCGGGCGGCGTGGAAGGCGGCCACCCCAGCGTGAAGCAGGGCGGCGCCCAGGGCGAAGCGTCGGGTTCGGTGCATGGGGGACAAGAGAAGCCTTGCGCCCCCCTCCCAGCCATCTGTAATATTGTATCGGTACTACGATACACCGATACAGCCGAGGCCCCGTGTTCGAAGGCATCGACCCGCGCAGCCCCACCCCCCTCTACGCGCAGATCGCCACCCGCATCCGGGTCGCGGTCGCCGCGGGCGAGGTCCGCCCGGGGGACGCGCTCCCGTCCGTGCGGTCCCTCGCGCAGCGGCTCCGGGTCAACCCCGCTACCGTGGTGCAGGCCTACCGCGAGCTCGAGATGGACGGGTTCGTGGAGCGACGGCACGGCGCCGGAACCTTCGTCTGCGATGTCCCCACCGACCGGAAGACCGAGGAGCGCTCGGCCCAGGCAGTCGCGATCGCGCGGCAGGCGCTCCAGGAGGCCGCGCGGCTCGGCATCCCCGCGGCCGAGGTGCTGGAGGCGCTGCGCGACGAGGTGGGGATCGAGGTGGACGCGAAGGCAGTGGGCCAGCGGCAGTCAGCCGGGCGCGCGGCGGGGGCTTCTCCTTGGCCGACGCGGTGAGCTTCGCGGTCATGGCGGCACGGGGCATCCGCCAAGTCATGACGATGGACCGCCACTTCACCACCGCCGGCTTCACGCGGGTGCCTTAGAGCACCACCGCCCGCACCACCCCCGCCGCCACCCCTCCCAGCACCACCCACCCCGCCGCCACCCCGAAGCGCGCCACCGCCACCAACGCGGCGACGAACACGAGGGCGGCCACTACGTCGGGGATCGCCGCCGGCACCAGCCCCGCCGCCACGCCCACGATCGCCCCCGCCACCACCGCGGACACGCCGTCGAGCGCAGCCTTGATCGGCGCGGCCTCGCGCACGCGCGCCATGTGCGGCGCGAGCAGGAGCACCGCGGCGAACGACGGGATGTAGAGCCCGGTCGTGGCGAGGATCGCGCCGGGCACGCCGGCGGCGCCGAACCCCACGAACGCGGACAGCGTCGAGACCGGCCCGGGGATCGCCTGGGTGAGCGCGACTCCGTCGAGAAACTGCGCCGCGGTGAGCCAGCCGTACTGCTCGACCGCATACGGCCGCAGCAGCGCGACGAGCACGTAGCCGCCGCCGAACAGCACCGAGCCGACCCACAGGTGGGTGAGGAAGACCGTGGCGAGTGTGCCGAGCGGAGCGCCGAGGACCGGAAGCAGCGCGAGCATGGGCAGCGTGGGCGCGCCGGTGGAGCCGCTTTGGCCGGACCGCACGCGCCACCGCGCCCACGTCGCGCCGCCCCCCATCACCATCGCGGCCACCGACCACCCACCCGCCCCCCACGCGACCGCCGCGCCGACGGCTGCGAGCGCCGCGGTGAGCCCGTCGGAGACCGCAGCCCGCCCCAGCCGCACCCCCGCCCACACGATCACCGCGAGCACCGCGGGCTTGATCCCCCACAGCACGCCCTCCACGCGCGGCACGGCTCCGTAGGTGAAGTACAGCCACGATAGCCCGAGCACGATGAAGAACGTCGGCAGCAGAAACGCCAGCCCGGTCGCGAGCGCGCCCGCCCAACCGCGCTGCGTGTAGCCGACGTGGATGGCGACCTCGCTCGAGTTGGGGCCGGGGATGAGGTTGGTCACCCCCACCAGCTGGAGGAAATGCTCGCGCGTGATCCAGCGGCGCCGCTCGACCACTTCGTCGAGCATGAGCGCCAGGTGCGCGTTGGGCCCGCCGAAGCCGAGCAGCGAGATCTTGAGGTAGACCCGGACCAGCTCGAAAAGAGAGGGGGGCGGCAGGGCCGCTCTATCCGAGCTTGGGCCCAGCCGCCGCCACTCCGGGCGGCACGTGCGCGCGGTACTTGTCGAAGTTCTCCTCGAACATGCGCGCGAGCTGCGCGGCGCGCGCGTCGTAGGCGGCCTTGTCCTTCCACGTGTCGCGCGGGCGCAGCACCTCGGAGGGGACGTCGGGGACCGTCACCGGCACCTCGATGTTGAAGATCGGGTCGGGCACCATCTCGATCTCCTCGAGCGCGCCCGACAGCGCGTGGCGCACCATCGCGCGCGTGTACGCGAGCTTCATGCGCTCGCCCTCGCCGTACGGGCCGCCGGTCCAGCCGGTGTTCACGAGCCACACCTGCGCTTGGTGCTTGCGGAGCTTTTCGCCCAGCATCTCGGCGTAGACCGAGGGATGGCGCGGCAGGAAGGGCGCGCCGAAGCAGGTGCTGAACGTGGCCTTGGGCTCGGTCACGCCCCGCTCGGTGCCCGCCACCTTCGCGGTGTAGCCCGACAGGAAGTGGTACATCGCCTGCTCGGGCGTGAGGCGCGCGATCGGAGGCAGCACGCCGAACGCATCCGCGGTCAGGAACACGACCTGGTGCGGATGGCCGCCGATGCCCGACAGCACCGCGTTCGGGATGAAGTGGAGCGGATAGCTGGCGCGGGTATTCTCGGTGATGGACCCGTCCGCGAAGTCGATCTCGCGCGTGTCCTCCCTCAGCACCACGTTCTCGAGGATGGTGCCGAAGCGCTGTGTGGCTGCGTAGATCTCCGGCTCGCCCTCGGGCGACAGGTTGATCGTCTTCGCGTAGCAGCCGCCCTCGAAGTTGAACACGCCGCGATCGCTCCACCCGTGCTCATCGTCGCCGATGAGACGCCGATCGGGATCGCTCGACAGCGTGGTCTTGCCGGTGCCCGACAGACCGAAGAACAGCGACACATCGCCGCCCTTGCCCTCGTTGGCAGAGCAGTGCATCGACATGACGCCCTGCTTTGGCATCAGGTAGTTCATGATCGTAAACACGCCTTTCTTCATC
>CAXNGW010000086.1:0-6291 GCA_964201975.1 Longimicrobiales bacterium
TCTGTATCTCATGGAGCCTCCAAACGGGGCCGGCGGGCGCCCCGGGGCGCCTGTCCGTGCTGTGCCGGGCGGGAACTTAGTCTATTCTCGGGACCGCGCGAACGTTCCGGGAAAGGCGTCGCCGAGCGCGGCGCGCACCCGCCCCTGGACTGCATCCGCCGTACCCAGCGCGTCCACCACGCGGACGCCCTCGCCGCCCTGGGCGAGAGCGCGATAGCCTGCCGCCACCCGCGCGTGGAAATCGCTGCCGGCGCGCTCGATCCGGTCGCGCCCCTTCCCCGCCGCGCGCTGCCGGCGCACCCCCTCCTCCGGGGGCAGGTCTAGCAGAAGCGTGAGGTCGGGCTCGACGCCGGCGCGCGCGAACGCGTCCAGGCGCCGCACCTGCTCCAGGTCGAGACCGCGCCCGTGACCTTGATAGGCCAGGGTGGAGAGCGAGAAGCGGTCGGCGACCACCACCGATCCCTTGGCCAGCGCCGGCCGCACCACGTCGCGCACGAACGCGGTCCGCGCGGCGAGGATCAGGAGCAGCTCGCTCTCCGCGGGGATGTCGAGGTCGGCACGGTCGAGGAGCACCGCGCGCACCGCCTCGCCGACCGCGGTCCCACCGGGCTCGCGGGTAGCGGTCACGGCCAGACCCAGCCCCTCGATCCACTCGCTGAGGAGCTGGGCCTGGGTCGTCTTTCCGGCCCCTTCGACGCCCTCGAGGACGAGGAAGAGGCCGCCGTGCACGCTAGCCGACCAGATCCGCGTAGTAGTCCACGCCCAAGTGCGTGATCTGCTCCTCGCCGGCCAGCCAGCGCAGCGTGTTCTTGAGCTTCATGTGCTGGATGAAGAGGTCGTGCTCGGGATACAGCCCGGGCGCCGTCTGCGGGCTCTTGAAGTAGAACGAGAGCCACTCCTGGATTCCCTTCATGCCGGAGCGCCCCGCGAGGTCGAAGAAGATCGCGAGGTCGAGGACGATCGGCGCCGCCAGGATGGAGTCCCGGCAGAGGAAGTCCACCTTGATCTGCATCGGGTATCCCATCCACCCGAAGATGTCGATGTTGTCCCACCCTTCCTTGTTGTCGCCGCGGGGCGGGTAGTAGTTGATGCGCACCTTGTGGTAGATGTTGCCGTACAGCTCCGGATACATGCTCGGCTGCAGGATGTGCTCGATCACCCCGAGCTTGGACTCTTCCTTGGTCTTGAACGACTCCGGATCGTCCAGCACCTCGCCGTCGCGGTTGCCGAGGATGTTGGTGCTGTACCACCCGGCCACCCCCAGCATGCGTGCCTTGAACATCGGCGACAGCACGGTCTTGAGCATCGTCTGACCGGTCTTGAAATCCTTGCCACCGATCGGCACGCCGCGCTCGATGGCGAGATTCTCGAGCGCGGGAAAATCCGCCGAGAGATTGGGGGCACCGTTCGCGTACGGGACACCCTCCATGATCGCGGCGTAGGCGTACAGCATGCTCGGCGCGATGGTTTCGTCGTTCTCCTCCATTGCCTTTTCGAACGACGCCAGCGTCTCGTGCGCGCGCCCCGGCCGGATGAATATCTCGGTGGAGCCGCACCACACCATCACCAGTCGGTCGGCGCCCGAGCTCTTCTTGAAGTCGCGGATGTCCTGGCGCAGCTGCTCGGCCAGTTCGCGCTTGTTCTTGGCCTTCTTCACGTTCGTCCCGGTGAGCTTCTTCACGTAGTGCGTGTCGAAGGCCGCGGGCATCGGCTTGATCTTCTCGAGGAAGCCCTTGAGCGGAATCAAGTGCTCGTGCTTGTCGAGCACGCCCGCGTTGAGCGCGCTCTCGAAGCCGTTGTCGGGGATCGGATCCCAGGTGCCGAACACGAGGTCGTCCAGGCCCGCGAGGGGGACCAAGTCCTTGATCAGGGGGCTACGCCCGTCGGCGCGCTTGCCCAGCCGGATCGTCTGCATCTGGGTCAAACTGCCGATCGGCTTGGCCAGACCCTGACGAACGGCCTCGACCCCGGCCACGAACGTCGTCGCGACGGCACCGAAGCCGGGGAGGAGGACTCCGAGCTTGCCCGTCGCGGGCGCGATCCTGGGACTATCCGTCACGGTCACGATTCCCTCGCTTCTGCGGTGATGACGATTTACGCCAAAATGATGCGGCTCTGCCCGCCCTCTTCCATACCCTTCGCGATGGCCTGATTCACCTTCAGCATCAGCTTGTCGAAGTTGGCCTGCGCCGCGACCAGCCGCTGATAGGTCGCGTTGGCCTGGAGCCGGGTGACCGCGCTCTCGTAGGCCGCCGCCGTGTCGGCGTCGGGCTCGCGTCCGGCCCTGAGGCTCGCCTCGATCACGGTCTCCAGCCCCTCCAGCTCGGAGCGCAGCCCGGCCAGGTCCTTGTCTTCGTCGGCCCCGGTGATCGAGCGCTTGACCGCCTGGTACTCATCGGTGCGGCCGAGCGCATTGCCCAGATCCCTGGCCCTGTCAATGTATCCCGACATCGCTCTCTCTCCGGTCCCTGGCTCCCCCCATCCCGGCGGCGCGCGGGACGGCGAAACGCGGCTACCCCCGCTCGGTCAGGACGATGCGCGGCCGCCCCGTCAGGTCTCGCCGGACCCGGGGCTCGGCAAACGCCCCGCTCGTCCGGATCCCGGCCGCCACCGCTTCGGCCTGCCCCAGACCGACCTCGAGCGCGAGCAGCCCTCCCGGGCGCAAGCGCTCTCCAGCCCCCGCCACCAGCGCGTCCAGCACGTCCAGCCCGCGCGCTCCCGCGAACAGCGCCGCGGCCGGCTCCCAATCGCGCACCTCGGGCTCCAGCTCCGCTCCCTCCGCGACCGTGACGTAGGGCGGGTTCGACACCACCACGTCGAAGCGCTCTCCGGCCGCGACCGGCTCCCAGAGCGCGCCCGCGCGCGCCTCCCAACGCTCCCCCACCCCGGCCGCAGCGGCGTTCGCGACGGCCACCGCGAGGGCGTCGGTCGAGAGGTCGGTCGCGACCACCCGCCGGAACGGCCCCTCGGCCAGCAGCGAGAGCCCGATGCAACCGCTCCCGGTACCGACGTCGAGCGCCTCGAGCTCGCTGCGCCCGCGCGCCCACTCCAGCACCGCGTCCACCAGCACCTCGGTCTCCGGACGCGGGATCAGCACGCGCGCGTCGACCCTCAGTTCGAGCTGCCTGAAAGCGGCGCGCCCGACTACGTATTGGAGCGGCTCGCGCCGGCCGCGCCGCAGCAGCAGTGGCTTGAAGGCGGCCAGCTCGGCCGCCTGCAACGGCCGGTCGAACTGGAGATAGAGCTGCAGCCGGGTCGCGCCCAGCGCGTGTGCGAGCAGGTGCTCGGCGTCCAGCCGGCCGTGCTCCACCCCCTTCTCCGCCAGATAGCCGGCGCTCCACAGGATGAGCCCGAGCACCGTCCACGGCTCCTCGCCCACGCGCGATGCCGGACTGGGAGCGAGATCGCTCAGTCCTCCCCCTCGAGGCGCTCCTCCTGCTCCGCGAGCCGGAGGGCGCCGATCAGCTCGTCGAGGTCCCCGCCCAGCACCTGCGGCAGCGCGTGCAGCGTGAGGCCGATGCGATGGTCGGTCACCCGGCTCTGCGGGAAGTTGTACGTGCGGATCTTGGCCGAGCGGTCGCCGGTGCCGATCTGGGTCTTCCGGTCGCGGGCCCGCGCCGACTCCTGCTCGGCGATCTTGAGATCGAGGAGGCGGCTGCGCAGCACCTTGAGCCCCTTCGCCTTGTTCTTGTGCTGGGACTTCTCGTCCTGACAGCTCACCACCAGCCCGGTGGGGAGGTGGGTGATGCGCACCGCGGAGTCGGTCGTATTCACCGACTGTCCCCCCGGCCCCGAGGAGCGGAACACGTCGATGCGGAGGTCGTTGTCGTCGATGTGGACGTCCACGTCCTCCGCTTCGGGCAGCACCGCGATCGAGGCCGCGGACGTATGAATGCGGCCCTGGCTCTCGGTGGCGGGGACGCGCTGCACGCGGTGCACGCCGGACTCCCAGCGCAGCTTGCCGTAGACCCCCCGCCCGCGCACGGTGAAGATCGCCTCCTTGATCGAGCCGGGGATCCCCTCCGAGACGCTCATCAGCTCGACGGACCAACCCTGCTGCTCCGCGTAGCGCATGTACATGCGCATCAGCTCGGAGGCGAACAACCCCGCCTCGTCCCCGCCGGAGCCCGCGCGCACCTCGACCACCGCCGGACGGTCCTCCATCGGGTCGCGCGGGAGCAGGAGCTCGCGCACCTCCAGGGAGAGCCTGGCCACCTGCTCATCGAGCGCGGCCGCCTCCTCCTGCGCGAGTTCGCGCAGCTCGGTATCACCCTCCGACAGCACCTCGCGCGCCTGCCCCAGGTCGCGCACCGCCCGCCTCAGCATGGCTCCCGTGCGCACCACCGGCTCCAGGGCAGAGCGCTCCTGACCCAGCGTCCTCAGCTTCTCGGGGTCACGGTGCACCGCCGGGTCGCTCAGCTGCTCGTCGAGCCGCGCGAAGCGGCGCTCGACCTCGGCCAGCCGCAGCTCCAGGCGCTCGTCCAGCTCGGACGTCCTCACCGAAGCCAGCCCCGGTCAGACAGCGAAACGGCCGGGACGGATCCCGGCCGCGCGCCCCTAGCGATGGCTCGGGAGCGCCGCCGGCTCAGCCTGCGGTCTCGTACTTGCGCTTGAAGCGCTCGATGCGACCGGCGGTGTCCAACAGCCGCTGCTTCCCGGTGTAGAACGGGTGGCAGACGGAGCAGATCTCGACGTGGATCTCGTCCTGGGTAGAGATCGTCTCGATCCTATTCCCGCAGGCGCAGACGATGGTCGTCTTCTTGGTGTCAGGATGGATGCCCGCTTTCATGTCGCTCTCCTCGGATGCGAAGCGGGCCCCGGAGCCCTTTGGGAAGGCACCGTGGCCCGCCGGGTCCCCCGGCGCGGGAGCGCGCCGGGACCCCTAGCCTGGGGACTATAAAGGCGCCGCCTCAGGTCTTCCAGTTGGTGAGGATGCGGTCGATCTCCTCGGCGTGATGGGTCTCGTCCACGATCAGATCCTCGAGCCGGACCTTGAGCGCGGTCTCCCCGAGCTCCTCCGCCTGCTCGGCCCGCTCCTGGTAGCGGCGGACCGTGTCGCGCTCCGCCTTGAGAGCGATCTCGAGCATCCGCCGGTTGTCGGTGGTGATCTCCACCGGTGCGGGAGCGGTGATGGGGGTCCCGCCGAGCGCCACGATCTTGTCCGCCAGGAACATGGCGTGGCCCAGCTCGTCGGGGATCTCGGACTCGAAGAACTGACGCAGCTCCTGGCGATAGGGGCCGCTGCACATGCTGGCGAACAGCCGGTAGCTGATGATCGCGTTGAACTCCCAGGACAGGTCCTCGTTCAGCCCGGCGACCAGCTCCTTGCGGCTGCCGGAGCCCGCAACCGCCCCCGTCTTCTCCCTGTCCTTCTTGTCCTTCTTATCCTTCTTATCCTTGCCCATGGCAACGCCCTTTCGCTTGAGCCAGCGTGGAATGCCTGCCGCCTTACCCGACACCGGAAAAGGCGTGCCGCCGGGGAAAACTGAGTGCGAGGAGGGCGACGAAGAGGAGCACGGCGGCGGGTCCGGCCAGGTCCCCGGTACGGACAAAGAGCGTTCGTCGGGGTGACGCACGCAGGGGCCCCGCCGCCACCCCCGGCTCGGCGTGCGCCTCCTCCCTCCCGGTCGGCCGCAGCACAAGGGCGGGACCTCCGTTGGAGGCCCGCACCGCCCCCGTTCGCGTCTCGACCGCGCGCAGCGCCAGATGGGCGGTCTGCTGCGCGACGCCCGCGCGCCCGCGCGCCCCATCCCCGAACCAGGCGTCGCTGGTGAGCGCGACCAGGGCATTCGCCCCGTTGCGCACGAGCCTGCGCGCGTCGGCCGCAAACGCGACCTCGTAGCACACGAGCGCGCCCACGCGCAGCGCGCCCAGCCGCGCCACCGGCCAGCCCGCGCCCGCCGTGTATCCGGTCGCGCTCTGTCCCGCGGCGAGCCAGGGGGCGCGCACTGCGCTCGCGCGCTCGGCGCCGGGGACCAGCCGGCGCTTGTCGGCGCGGAAGGGGGTGGGCTCCCCGTCGGCGCCGGGGGCGGCGGTCACGAGCAGCGCGGAGTTGTATTCCCGCCTACCCTCGACGCCGAGGACGCCGACCAGCACGGGCGCGTGCGCGCGGCCGGCGAGGGCGCGCAGCCGAGCCAGCAGGGGCGCCCCCGCGGGGGTGTCCAGGTCGAGCGGCAGCAGCATCTCGGGGAGCGCGATCAGATCAGCCTCACCGGGGGCGCGGGCGGCGAGCGCGCGCTCGACCGCGCTCATCCCCGTGGTCGCCCGATCCAGGGCGGGGCCGCCGGGCGC
>CAXNGW010000087.1:0-6289 GCA_964201975.1 Longimicrobiales bacterium
GAGGCGACGTCGAGCGCGCTCGACGCCCAGTTTTCCGCGTTGCCGGTCAGGTCCACCGTCACCACGTCGAAGTGGAAGGCGCGCAGCGTCTCCAGCTCGGCCGCCCACTTCTCCGGATCCTTGGGCATCTGGATGCTGAACGCTTCGCCCGCGGCCTTCTGCTCATCCGCGTTGACGTAGATGCTCCGCCACGACGGGTCGAGGAGCAGGTAGGGCAGATGCGGCAGCGCGTCATGCCCGAGCGCCTCGGGATTCGCGGTCACGATGAAGCGCGCCGACCCGGAGCGCGACAGCAGGCGGATCTCGGACAGGATCCCCGGCGGGGGCGGAGGGAAGCGCTCGTGCAGCACGCTCTTCTCCTGCACCGGACGGAACAGCAGCTCGGCGCCGGTCTCGTCGGCGAGGTAGCGCACCTCGGTCGGTGTGACGATCCCGTTCCTGGCCATGCGGCCGGTCCAGCGCGCGCGCTCCTTCCCCTTGATCTCGGCGGAGGCCGCGGGCTCCATCAGCCGGTCCAGATCGGGCCCCCACACGCCCTCCAGAGGGCGGCGGCGGATGGTGCCGGCGTCGTCGTACCAGAACCAGGAGCGCGCCTTGCGGGTGGAGATGCCGAAGCGGGCCGCAGCCGCATTCAGCGCCAGCGTGATCGCATCCGCGAGTATGACCGGCTCGGGCCGCTCGCCCTCGTCGCGCGCGGTGGCGCGCGCGAACACCTGGCGGATCAGCTCGCGGATCTTGCCCGAGCCGGCGAGCGCGAGCTGGATCTTGAGGTCGGTGCGCGCCGCGAGCTCGTCCACCGCGTCGGTCTTGAGCGGCGAGTCCACGATCACGGTGAGCGTGTCCGCCGTGCGCATGATCGGGAGGATGAGGTGCGCGAGCGCCCACTCGGGCGACACCAGCGCGACCGCCTCCGGATCGACCGAATCCGCATCGGGGAAGACGTAGGGGAGGTCGAACTGGGAGGCGAGCCCCCATTCCAGCTCGTCCTGCGACAACACCCCGAGCGCGAGCAGCGCCTCGCCGAAGTAACCCCCGTGATCCCGCTGGTATTCGAGGGCGCGCTCGGCCTCCGCGGCCGAGATGCGGCCGAAGCTCAGGAGGATTTGACCGATGGTGCGCCGCTCAGCCATCCCCGCTCGTCCAGTGGGGGTGTGCGCGAAGGTGTGTGCGAGAGCGCGATAGTATACGACCAGGAGGGGGGAGGGGCCAGAAACCTGCTTGGGCCTAGCGGGAGGCCTCGCCGACGACCACGGCACCCCTCCCCTCACTCCCATTGCCGACCACCAGAAACGGGTAGCGCCCGGGCGGTGCCCCCACGAACGTGACCAGGAAGCGGGCCTCCGCCTCGACCAGCGGCGGACTCCCCTCCTGTGCCGTTCCGCGCAGGAATTCGACTCCTCCGGGGGGGACGCTGTCGAGGACGAATGAGACCGCGTGCACGCGATGGTCCGCGGTCATGAACTCGACGTAGTCGCCGGGACGGATCTGCACCGAGGCCGGCTGTGGCGATTCGCGGTTGTCCACGCTGGTGAGCTGGATGCGATGCACTCTGTCCTCGTCGCCCAGGCCGAGCGAATCACGCAGCATGGTCCCGGGCATGAGCTCGGGATCGAGGCGCTCGCACGCGCCGAGGGGAGCGAGCACGAGCAGAACCAGAAGGATCCGCCCGCGACCGTTCAGTCGCCGTCTCCGACCGGCGTCCCGCACGCGACGCAGAAGCGCCATGTCACATCGATCTCCTCCCCACAGGTGGGGCAGGGAGCGGTGTGCAGGTCGGCCCCGCAGAATGGGCAGTAGTTGAGGTTCTCGCGCCGGGGGAGGGGCTCACGGCACCACCGGCACCCGTGCGCGCCGGGGCTCGACATCGACGCGGCCGCGGCGGCGGAGGCAGCGGGCCGCGGCAGGTCGGGTCCCTGGTGTCCGCCTTCGTGCGACGCGAACAGGTCGGGACCCACCGCTGGACCGCGCACGGGATCGGGGAGGTCACGAGGCATGCGCAGCGGGTTCAGGCGCACGTCCACGGCCGCGAACTCGCGGTACAGCCCCGTGTTCGGATTGGGCGAGCCCAGCTCGTCGTTGATCTCGCGCCGCGCGTGATCGGATTCGAGCACGAGGTACTCCCCCTCCCCCCCGAGCAGACGCAGAAGCGCGTCCTCGTAGTCGCCGTTCATCTCCACGCCGATGCGGTCCCGGTGCGTGCGGTACGGCACCAGGTTCTGATAGATCTCGGCGACCGTGAACGGCTCGCTGAGGTAGATGGGCCGGGTGCGTAGGATCTCCTCCACCAACGCGCGGTGGAAGCGCGCGAGCGCGTCCGGCTGCTGCGCGTCCATGTGGCTCATTCGTCCTCCAACGCGACCAGACGCTCCCGGATGGCGGCCTGGAGGAACCCCTCCGGCTCCTGGAAGGGGATCTCGACGCCGCGCTCCTCGTGCCACCGCTCGGCGAGCCGGCGCATGTAGTGCGCGAGCGTCTCGTGGCTGAAGCCCGCGTGGTCGCGCATCTGCCGCACGATCTCGTGCCAGGTACCGCGGAAGACGTGGCCATCGGCCAAGCGAATCTGGTGGAACGTGCCGTCGGGCGCGCCCCCCTGGCCGCGCTCGAACAGCTCGAGCTGGCTGGGATCGTAGACCGGGTGCGACGGGCCGCCGTTGAAGTGCGCCTCTACCTCGGCGATGAGCCGCTCCAGCGGATCGGACACCGACTCTAGCTCGCGCAGTCGCGCCTCCCACGGGGCGAGCCGCGCGTCCCCTTCGTCCATCTGCCACAGCGCACGCTTGAGCTCGATCATCCGCCACACAGCGAGCGCGTCCCAGTGCTCGAGCGGGGGCACGCGCTCGAACTCACGCAGCGCCGCCTCCCAGTCCCCGCGGTCATAGAGCAGATGGCCGAGATAGACGCGCGCCTCGTGCAGGTCCGGATCCAAGCGGAGCGCGCGGCGGATCTGGCGGCCCGCGCCGACCTCGTCACCGAGGCGGTGCAGCGCGTAGCCGAGCGAAGCCGCCGCTTCGGCGTTGTCCGGGCGGGCCACGGCGGCCTTCGCGAACACGTCGCGGCATTCCCCATACATGGCCTCGCGATAGAGCGCGCGCCCCATCGTCAGCATGAGCTCGACGTCGTCGTCGTAGCCGAGCGCGGCGACCTGCCCGAACAGACGCAACGCCGCCTCGCGCTCGCCGAAGCGCAGCAGCGTTTCGCCCATGCCGACCAGCGCATCCTCGTGCGCTGGATCGAGCACGAACGCGCGCTCGAACGACGTGCGTGCCCAAGCGAATTCTTCGCGCGCGAGCCGCGCGTATCCCAAGCCGACGTACAGATCGACGGCGTTGGGATAAAGAGAAAGGCCCTCTTTGAGCATCTCGAGGGCCCCGTCGTAGTCACCGTCGTTGTAGAGCGTGTGCGCGTGCTCGTCGTATTCCTCTGAGCTGAGGAACCGCTCTGGCATCGGTCGGGACCTCCGGGAACGGAAACGGACGCGGCGCGGGGGAACGTTTCAAATCTAATGCGGCGGTCGGAGCGGTACCACCCTCCAGCGACAGTCGTACGGAGCCGTCAACGCGCGGATTTCCTCACAGTCTGCCGTATCGCACTCCGCAGAGAAGGCAGAGGAGGGAGGGGCCGACCCGGCTGAGCCGCAGCATCGGCTGGTGGCGCGGGCAGATCGGATCGTCGCCCTCGTCCTGCTGGTCCTTCACGCCCTTCTTCTCTCCCCTGGTCGCGGCCGGGATCGTGAGCGTGAAGCGCAGCGAGGACGCGCTGCATTCGAAGACCACCATCCCCGAGCCGTCGTCCTCGGTGCGCACGCGCAGCGGCTCGAGGAATCCCTCCATGGGCGAGGGCATCTGGGCGCCGATGTACCAGCGCCGCAGCTGCACCTTCTCGTCGGATAGTGGCATCGCGTCCAGCGGTAGCTCGGGCGCGTCCGGGCGCCTGACCGGCCGCGTCACCGGGCGCGGTCCCGGAGGGGGCGGACCGACCAGCTTCTTCCCACCCTTGGGGGGCGGCAGCGGAGCGCGCGGGGCCGAAGCCACCTCGATTGGGCGGGGGGGCGGGGGCGGGTTCAATGGATCCCGCATCACCGCGCCTAGCGCAGGGCGGCCGGAGATCGGATTCCTGGACAGCTCGGGCGCGACCACGGGCCGCGGCCGCGTCGCCGTCTTCGTCTTGGCCGCAGAGGGATTGGGCGGCGCCGGCTTGGGCGGCGCCGGCCTGGGCGGCGCGGGCTTGGGCGGCGCCGGCTTGGGCGGCGCCGGCTTGGGCGGCGCGGGCTTGGGCGGCGCCGGCTTGGGCGGGGCGGCCTTCGCGGCCCCCGGCTTCGGTGGCGCGGCGTTGGGGGCGGGGGCCGGCTTCTTCACCGGTTTGGGAGGCTCTTTCCGCGGGGCCGGTTTGGCCTTGGCGGGCTTCTTCGGCGCCTTGCGCGCGGGGGCCTTGGCGGGCTTCCTCGCGGCGGGCTTCTTGGCCGCGGCCTTCTTGGACGGTTTCTGGGGAGCCTTACGCACCGGACCCTTCCGCGGGGCCGGCTTCCGGGAGCCGCTGACCTTGGCCGCGGGCTTTTCTCCCGCTCGGCCAGGAGCGGCCTTGCGCGCGACGCTCGGAGCGAACTTTCGGGGGGTGGGGCTCATCTACCGGCGATCCGGCTTGGGAAGGTCCGGAGGGTCGGGCGCAACGCCATCCTCCGGGCGGGAGGGCGAGAATGGGGCGACAGTATAGGGAGGGGGTCCGCCCCTGGCCAGGGGCCGGCACGGGGCCGAAAGCGGGATGAAAAGCGAAGGGGGCGGGAACCCCGAACACCGGGTCCCGCCCCCTGGAGCTGCCCCCCCCCCTTCGCGCCCTCGGCACGAGGGGTCGCGGCGAGGTCAGGCGGCGTTTGCGTCGCCTTCGTCCTTCGCGGTATTCTCGACCCCGTGAGGGATGGCGGGCTTACAGAAGTGCATCCCGATCCCGTGCAGCTCGCGCATGTCAGTGTCGGTCAGGTCGGGATACCGCTCCCCGATGTACTCGATCGTCTCATCCATCCACTGCTTCTGGTCCTCGGGGCTCGCATGGAGGACGCCGCAGCGGTTGACGTGGCTGAAGAGCTCGTCTCGGGCTCTATCCTTGAGTTTTTCCTTCGGCACGATTCCTTACCTCCTCGTATCCGTTCACTAGCGCGCCGCTCGCGGCGCGCGGCACGTCCCACATGCGAATGCACAGTGAGCGTGAGCCAGCAGGCAAAGATAACCGAACCGGGGGGGGCGGAAAACCGGCGGCCGGTCCCCTGGCGGATGCCGTGACCCGGTCCTCCCAGGCGATCTCCCTGGAGGTGTTCCGTCACCTTTTCACGGCTTTGACAGAGGAAATGGGAGCGGCCCTCCGTCGCTCGGCGTTCTCCCCCAACATCAAGGAGAGGCGCGACTACTCCTGCGCGCTCTTCGGTCCATCAGGCGTGGCGGTGGCTGTAGGCGACCACATGCCGGTGCACCTGGGGGCGATGCCGATGAGCGTGCGCGCCGCGCTCGACGTGTTGGGCGAGCTGGCCGACGGAGACGTGGCGCTGCTCAACGACCCGTTCCACGGCGGCACCCACCTCCCCGATCTGACCGCGATCCGCGCGGTGCGCGCCCCGCAGGGCGGCCGCCTGCTCGGGTACGTCGCCGCGCGCGCCCACCACGCCGACGTGGGTGGATCGACCCCGGGCTCGATGCCGCTCGCGCGTGAGATCTACGAGGAGGGCCTGCGCATCCCGCCAGTGCGGATCGTGCGCGCGGGCGTGCGCGACGCGGACCTGTGGCGGCTCGTCCTCGCCAACGTGCGCACGCCTGCGGAGCGCGCCGGCGACCTGGACGCGCAGCTCGCCTCGCTGCACACGGGGCACACCCGGCTGCTCGACATGGTCGAGCGCAGGGGCGCCGACGCGGTGCTCGCCGCGATGGCCGGTCTGGTGGCGTACGCCGATCGGCTGGTCGCTGCGGGGGTGGCGCGGATCCCGGACGGCCGCTACCAGGCAGAGGCCGCGCTCGAGGACGACGGCTTCGGCAGCGGACCGGTCGCGGTCCGCGCCACCGTCACGGTGGCAGGGGAACGACTGGTGGTGGACTTCGACGGCAGCTCGCCGCAGGTGCCCGGCGGCATCAACGCGGTCGCCGCCATCACGGCGTCCGCCACCCGTTACGTGATCCGCTGCGTGGTGGAGGCGTTGCTCGGCGAGCCGCTGCCCGCGGGAGGCGGCTCCATGGCGGGCGTGGAGCTCCGTCTCCCGGAAGGAAGCGTGGTGAACGCGCGCCCGCCCGCGAGCGTCGCGGCGGGGAAC
>CAXNGW010000088.1:0-6188 GCA_964201975.1 Longimicrobiales bacterium
GGCGACCTTGAGCGTGTACTCGCCCGGGCGGGGGGCGTGGAGAACGAATCCGCCGGAAGCGGTGGTGAGGCCGCTCGCGACGGTTCGGTCCGCGGGATCGACCAGCTGAACCGCCGCTCCTGAAATCGCGCTTTCGGTGACCGCTTCGACGACCCATCCGCGCAGCGTCTGTGCTCGTGCCGGGGCCGCGATCGAGGCGATGCCGGCGGCCGCGAGCTGCAGCAGGACGCGCGCTCGGCCGAGCGCCGCCCGCGCGGAATTCCGTTCCCGATCGCCCACGGCCACCCCCTCTTCGTCGACAGCGCTGGTCCGGCGTCGACGTGCACGCCCAACCGCTCGATCCAATGATCTGTGCCCGATGGGCCCATGCCGCAAGTGAGCCGTCCGCGCGGGCGGTCCCTTGGCCGCACTTGACAGCGCTGTAAAAAAATCCTAAATGACCCCATCGGCTGGAGAGGCCTCCCCGCCCCAGTCCCGACTCCCACCTGTGCCTACAGCTACTGCTCGTTGTTAATAAAGTTCCGTTCTTGACAATTTCAGCGTTATAAATTTAAGTTTTCGTTCACAATACATTATAAAATAGCCTCAGGACGCCACGGCGTCTTGTGGGCGCAGTTTTTTGGTTTCGCCCGTCGTAAGCCTCTTGGCGGAGGTGGGGTCATGAGTGCACGCAGGTTTGGCGTTGGGTGGGTGGTGGCCTTCGGCCTCGCGGTGATCGCTCCCGCGCTCGCCCAAGCGCAGGGAACCATCACGGGCCGGGTGGTCCAGAGCAGCACATTGCGCCCGCTCGCCGGCGCGCAGGTATCGATCCCCGGCACCGGGATCGGGGCGCTGGCGAACAACGACGGCCGCTTCCTGCTGGTGAACGTGCCCGTTGGGCAGCATACCGTCCGCGCCGAGATCATCGGCTTCGGAACCAAGCAGGCGACGGTGACGGTCGCCGCCGGCCAAACTGCCACGGCCGAGTTCCAGATGGAGACCCAGGCCCTCGGCCTCGACGAGATCGTCGTGACCGGCACCGCGGGCGGCGTGCAGCGCCGGTCGATCGGCAATGTCGTCAACACCATCTCCGCCGAGAAGCAGCTGGAGACCCGCACTCCCGAGAGCGTCCAGACCCTGCTGTCGGGCTCGACCCCGGGCGTCATGGTCAACGTGGGCGTCGGCAACGTCGGAGCCGGCGGCAACGTGATGATCCGCGGGATGAGCACGATGGGTGGGTCGGGGAGAGCGGTCCTGACCTCGGCGCCCCTCCTGTTCATCGACGGCGTGCGCGCCAACGGCGGCACCGACAGCCAGGCTTCCGGTGGCTCCACGTCGCGCCTGAACGACATCAACCCGGATGACATCGAGCGCATCGAGATCATCAAGGGCCCCGCGGCCGCCACGCTCTACGGCACCGAAGCGTCCAACGGGGTGATCCAGATCATCACCAAGAAGGGGGCGATGGGGTCCGGGACCAGCGTGGACCTGAACGTCCGTCAGGGCGCGTCCTGGTTCAGCAATCCGACCTTTCCGGACAATTACGGCCTGGCCGCCGACGGCAAGACGATCCTGATCCAGAATCCGTACAACGACGAGATCGCGGCGGGGAACAAGATCTTCCGCACCGGCCGGCTCGCCGGATACGGTCTCAGCCTGCGGGGGGGACAGCAGCGGCTCTCCTACTTCATGTCGGGCAACTACGACGACGACGAGGGCTACTTCAAGAACAACTCCCTGAATCGTCTCACCCTGCGCACCAACCTCCAGCTCGCGATCTCGGATGCGCTGGACCTGAGCACGGACATCGGCGTCATCAGCAGCGAGACCGCCTTCGCCGATACCGGTACCGGCGGCACGTCCGGGATGATGGCGATGATCCTGTGGGGGACCCCGATCACCAAGAACACCCCCCAACGCGGCTTCATGGTCGGCCCGCCCGAGTACCAGGACCGGATCGAATCGACGCAGAAGGTGAACCGGCAGACGGCCTCGGTGACCGCGAGCTACCGGGCGACCGAATGGCTCGCCCAGCGTCTCGTCGTCGGGTTCGACCGGACCGACCTCATCGGCTCCAAGTTCTTCCCGCAGGTGCCGTCCGCCGGCTTCGCGTTCTATGCGGCCGAGAGCGCAGGGCGCAAGACGGTCAACAACGAGCGTGAGGTGCACCAGACGATCGACTACAGCCTGACCGCCTCGTTCGAGCCCATGGCCGAAGTGACGACCGCGACCTCGTTCGGCGTGCAGTACTTCGCCAAGTCTACGCTCCAGACCCAAGCCGACGGCCGCATCTTCCCGACCCCGTCGGTCTCCACGGTCACCGCGGGGTCGGTCCGCACGTCCACGGAGAGTTTCGAAGAGAACAAGACGTTCGGGCTGTTCGTGCAGGAGACGGTCGGGTGGCGCAACCAGGCCTTCCTCACCGCGGCCATGCGCGCGGACGCGAACAGCGCGTTCGGCGAGTCGTTCAAAGCGGCCTACTACCCGAAGCTGAGCGGGACCTGGACGGTGAGCGACGCGGTCACCCTGCCGGGGGTGAACAGCCTCCGGCTGCGCGCCGCCTGGGGGAGATCGGGACTCCAGCCCTCTGCCATCGCCGCCATCCGGACCTATTCACCGCTCATCGGACCTAACGACGGCGCCGGCGTGCGGCCAGGCAACGTCGGGAACCCGGACCTGAAGCCGGAGGTGGCGAGCGAGTTCGAGGCCGGGTTCGACGCGGCCCTGCTCCAGAACCGGGTCACGGCCGAAGTCAGCCATTACCGCCGCCGCACCAAGGACGCCATCCTCTCTCAGGACATCGCCCCTTCCACCGGCTTCCTGGGCAGCAAGTCCGTCAACATCGGCGAGATCACGAATCAGGGCTTCGAGTTCAAGCTCGAGGTGGTTCCCGTCCAGACGTCGTTCCTGCAGCTCACGCTGGGCGGGTCGCTCGCGTTCAACCGGAACCGGATCGAGAATCTCGGCGGCCAGGTGATCGCGGCCGACACACGCGGACGCTGGCAGAACCTCGAGGGCTACGAGATCGGCTCCATGTGGAGCAAATACGTCGCGACCGCCGCGTGGAGCGGCACGAACCTGACCGGCATCACCTGCTACGGCGGTCCCGCCGGCGTGCGGAATCTCACCGCGGACCAGATGGGCAAGCACCCGAACATGCCATGCGCGAGCGCGCCCTATTTCTACGTGGGTAATCCCGGACCGACGCGCAACGGCGGGCTCAGCCAGACGCTGACCATCGGCAACGCCCTCACCCTGAACGCCAATTGGACCTACTGGGGCAACAGCCGCACCTTCTCGACCACGGAGTGGTACCGCGACAAGACCCAGGCCAACTCGTACTACGGCGTCCAGCGCCGGCTCGGGACGATGGATCCGGTGCGGGCCGCGGCGATCCAGCTCGCCGACATCGACCATGTCTACATGTCGCGCGACGACTTCCTCAGGCTGCGCGAGGTGTCGCTCTCGTACGCCATCCCCAACCGCCTGATCGAGGGCTTCGGCGTATCGCGAGCCTCGCTCCTGCTGAGCGCGCAGAACCTCTACATGTGGGTCCATCCGGACTACACGGACCAGACCGACGGCAAGTTCAAGAACCTGGATCCCGAGGCGCGCGCGCCGCGCGACGTGCTGTACGGGTTCCAGCAGGCGACGTCCATTCTGCCGCACAACCTGACGACAACCCTGCGCCTGAGCTTCTGAGCCTCGAGCCGACACCTTGAACACATGGGAGATGGGACATATGCAAAGGGTCAATCTCTATGGACGGCGGAGGCGGTCGCCGTTCCGGGCGGCGCTGGGCATGGTGGCCATGGGCGTCGCTCTGACCGGTTGTGACGGCCTCCTGGACGTGTCTCTCCCGGGAGAGACGCCCGCCGAGGCGGTGGACGATCCGATCTACGCGCCCATCCTGGTGACCAGCGCGCAGGGGAGGTTCGAGGACGGGTACTCCAACTACGCTGAGGACGCGGGCTACATCGGAGGAGAGTTGATCGGTGGACAATCCTTCCTGAACACGCAGCACTTCCGGCAGCGGAGCCTGCCGCTCGACGGGACGGACACGCGCGGCAATACGTACAACTTCCTGTCTCAGGCGCGTTGGATGGCAGAGGACGCCTACGCGCGGATCAGCAAGCTCACCGACGCCCAGGTGGCGAGCAAGAACCAGCTCCTGGGCCGGGCCATGCTGTATGCAGGTTTCAGCTACACGCTGTTCGCGGAGGGCTTTTGCAGCGCGGCGTTCGACCTGGGTCCGGAGGTGACGGCGCCCGCGATCTTCGCGCTGGCCAAGGCTCGCTTCACGACCGCCCTCACGCACGCCACCTCGGCCAACGACACCGAGACGATCAACGCGGCGAACGTGGGCTTGGCCCGGGTTCTTTTGCAGATCGGGGAGAGCCAGGCGGCGGTGGCCGCGGCCCGCAAGGTCCCCGCGGGCTTTACGAAGATCGTCACGCGGTCCAGCGCTTCGGCGGATCGTCGTAATCTGAACTTCTACGACAATAGCACCGGCACGCACTCGATCGACCCGAACTACTGGAAGACCGAGTGGCTCGGGGTCGCCGATTCGCGCGTTCCGGTCGTCTCGGCCAACCGGATCTCTGGAGACGGCCTCACGCCTCTCTATTTCCAGCGCAAGTACACGGCGGAGGGATCGCCCTTCACGCTCGCGAGCTCCATCGAAGCGCAGTGGATCATCGCCGAGGTCGTAGGCGGCGCGGAGGCGGTGGGGATCATCAACGCGCGCCACACGGCTCTCGGGCTCGCGCCCTTCGCCGGGGGCACCGCGCAGCAGATCAAGGATCAGATCATCGAGGAGCGACGGCGCGAGTTCTTCCAGGACGGGCACCGGCTGGGCGATCTGCGCCGCTTCGGCGGATGGGAAAAATGGACCGACGGAATCAACCCCTTCGTGCGCTACGAGTACGGCAAGAACCGCTGCTTCCCGCTGCCCAAGGTCGAGCGGGATCAGAATCCGAACGTGGGGCCCTACAAGGGTTGAGTCGAAGAGCGACCGAAGATGTTCGTGCGCGCCGGCCCGCACCGGGTGTCGACCGATCGCAACGCGGGCTCCAGCGTGTAAAGGCTGACCAAACCTCGCCCACATGAAGGACCTGTACATCCAGGATTGACCGAGCTGAGCGCGGACCCGGAGGCGTTCGTGGGTGAGCCGCCGGCGTCGCTCGCGTCGCACCAGGCCGAGCACGACCAGCTGCGCGCGCTCCTGGCCCGGTACCGCGCCGCCCTGGCTGCCGACTTCGCCGCGCTCCGCCCCGTGCCCGGCCGCTACTCGCCGCTCGGTTTCCACTTCAACTTCCCGCACAACGCGGTGCTCGCGATGGTGCTGATCGCGCTGTTCGGGGACCCCGCACCCAACGTCGCGCTCGACGCTCTGCTCCACGGCGGGGGACCGGCGGAACGGGAGGAGGACGGTGCCGCGGCGCTGGCCCGTCGGCTGACCGAGTACGCCGCGGCCGCTCGCAGCGCTCGACCGCCTCGGCCGCTAGCTTTACGCCGATGAGCGACGACCGCAGAAAGATCCGCGTCCTGGTGGCCAAGCCAGGCCTCGACGGCCACGACCGGGGGGCCAAGGTGATCGCCGCGGCGTTCCGCGACGCGGGGTTCGAGGTCATCTACACCGGCCTCCACCAGACCCCCGAGATGATCGTGAGCGCGGCCATCCAGGAAGACGTGGACGTGGTGGCCATGTCGGTCCTGTCGGGCGCGCACATGACGCTGTTCCCGAAGGTGAAGGAGCTGCTCGACGCGGAGGGGGCCGACCAGGTCCTCCTGACCGGGGGTGGGATCATTCCGGAGCAGGACGTCGTCGCTCTCCAGGCACGCGGCATCGGCCGCCTGTTCGGGCCGGGTACCACCACCACGGAGGCCGTCGCCTACGTCCGCGCTTGGTTCGGGGAGCGCCACAAGGCGGAGGCGTGACCGGACGCGCGGGCGCGGGTTCCGCGGACCGCGCGCCCGCCGAGCGGCGCATGCGCGCTCTCGCGGCCGAGCTGGTCGGGCTGCGCGCGCGGCTGCGGCTGGGCGGCGGCGCCGAGCGCGCGGAGAAGCAGCACGCGCAGGGCAAGCTCACCGCTCGCGAGCGGGTCGATCGCCTCCTCGACGCCGACGCGCCGCGCGTCGAGGTCGGCCTCCTGGTCGCGCACGATCAGTACGAGGAACAGGCGCCGTCCGCCGGCGTGGTCACGGTC
>CAXNGW010000089.1:0-6014 GCA_964201975.1 Longimicrobiales bacterium
GCGCGGGTACCGGGAGGATGACCTGCCGACCGGCAGCACGGTGGTTCTCTTCGCAGAGGAGCGCGTCAACCTCCCTTGGTTCCACCCGGCGGTGGGCTTGGGGCTCACCGCGTTCGCGGACTGGGGGCGGGGATGGGCAGCCGACGTCCCGTTTGGCCAGGACACCGGCTGGCGCGGCTCGATCGGAGGCGGGCTGCGCTTTGGCTTCCCGGCGGGGAGCGGGACGGTGACGCGCCTCGAGGTGGCGTGGCCGCTGGGGCCCGCGGCGGCGGGGCGCGGTCCCGTGATCCGCACCTACTGGTCGCCCGTGCAGACGCGGCGATGACGCAGGCGCCCCGCGCCCGTCCCACGCTCGCGGTGTTCGACTTCGACGGCACGCTCACCCGGCGCGACACCAGCCTCGCGTTCCTCGCGTTCGCGGTCGGACGGCGCCGGCTGGCCGGGGCCCTCGTGCGCGGCGCGCCGCTCTTCTTCGCGGACCTGCGCTCCGTGCTCGGTCGCGGCGCGGCCTACGAGCGCTGGGAGATCGAGGTCCACATCCGGCTCCTGCGCGCGCTGGTCGGGGGCAGCGCGCGCGCCCGCGTGCGCGACCTCGGACGCCGCTTCGCCACCGGGGCGATGGGCGCCATGGTGGCGCCGGCGGCGCTCGAGCAGGTGGCGTGGCATCGCGCCCAGGGGCACCGATGCGCGCTCGTCACCGCCTCGCTCGACTGTTACGCCGAGCCGTGGGGGTGGCGCGCCGGCTTCCACGACGTGGTCGCGTCGCGGCTCGCGCACGACGACCGGGGAACGATCCAGAGTGGATTCCACGGCGGCGCGTGCTGGGGAGAGACCAAGCTCGCGCGGCTGCGCGAGGTGGTCGGCCCGCTCGACCGCTACACGGTGGTCGTCTACGGCAACGGCGCGGGCGATAGGCCGCTGCTCGCGCGCGCCGATCACCCGGTCCGCGTGCGTACCCGCGTGCGTTGGCAGCGCCTCGCCGCCGGCGTCCGCGAGGCCCTCCATGCCGCGTAGCCCGCGGCCCGGGTCGCCGTTCGCGGTCGCGGCCCTGTTGGGTCTGCTGTGGACGGGCACCGCCGCCGCTCAGCCCGCAGCGGAGGGGAGCGGGCCCGCCGGGGGGGCGCCGCGCCTGGCGCGCGCCGATTCGCTGTTCGATGCCGGGCTGGTGGCCCGGTCGCTGGCGCTGCTGGAGGCCGACCTCGCGGTCGCGCCCAACGACTTCGACGCGCGCTGGCGGGCCGCGCGCGCCGCCTGGTCGCTCGGCATCCTGGCCTCCGGCACCGAAGTGGAGAACGCTTGGTACCGGCGCGCCATCGCTCACGCCGACCGCGCCCTTTCCGCGCACCCCGACGCAGTGGAGTCGCTGCGCTGGGCGGTGGCGTCCAAGGGCAGCCTCGCGGTGCAGACCGGGGCGCGCGAAGCGGGGCGGCTGGCAGCCGAGGTGCGGGGGCTCGCCGAGCGCCTGCTCGAGCTCCGCCCCGCCGACGCCTCCGCCCACTACGCGCTCGCCAAGCTCGAGTACGAGCTGCTCGCGCTCAGCCCCGCGCGGCGCGTGCTTGCCCGGATGCTGTTCTCCGGCGACCGCCTCGACGAAGCCAGCTGGCCCCACGCGCTCGAGCTGGCGCGCCGCGCCGTCGAGCTGGACCCCGGCAGCCCGCTCTTCCGGCTGGGGCTCGCCGACATTCTCTGGCACATGGGGCGGAGGGACGAGGCCGGCGCGCAGTTCGAGGCCGCGCGCGACCTGCCGCTGCGGACCCCCGTCGACCGCGACTTCCGGGCGAGGGCGCGGCTCCAGCTGCGCCGCATCCAGGAGGGGCGCGACCCCTAGAAGGCGTACCTGAAAGGATCACGGTGACCGAGCTGGAGGCGATGCGCGGGGCCGGCGAGGCGATCGTGCTCGTGGACGCGTGCGCTGATTCCGAGTCATTGCTCCTGCGGAGCCCGCGTGGCTCTAGAGACGACACCGTCCATTTGGCGCTGCCGCATCTTGGCCCAGGACGGGAGGCGGGCCGCTCCCAGACCCAGGAGGCTCACCCCGATGACCGCAAACAATCCAGCGGAGTCGAGGGAGCCTGCGGTATCCAGGCCCTGTCTGATCGCAGCAATGAGCTTCGCCGCGCCGACACCGAGCGTTCCAAGCCCGGCCATCATCAAACCGCGGGAACTCCCCTTCACCGTCTGGAGGCGAAGGCGATGACCGGTCGCGGTCGGTTCGATCAGGGCTTGGAGGTTTCCGTTCGTCCACTGGCGGAACGAACCGTGGGAGCCGATCGCGCCGCGCGCATCGAAGGTCTCACGCAGATCGACCACTAGCCGCTCCCACTCCGCGTCACTGAGACTGCGGCCGAGTTCAACGGTCCGGCCGACACCGATCGGCAAGCCCAGAAAACGGCGCGAGGTCTGCTTCCCGCGCACGCCGACCATCCCTGCCGCCTGCGCGACCGCTTCTGGAGAGATCCCCACCTCACGGCCAATGTCCTGCAGCTCGGCGAGCGTCAGACCGGAGGTCGAATTCGTCGGTCGCCGAGCGACGTCCTGCGTATCTGCCGCGTTGGCAAAGATCTCGGCGACTTCGTCGTCGTTGTAGCGCTGCTCACCCATGGGGACCACGCCGCGTCTGAACGAGGATTCGCAGAATCAGATTGGCCTCTCGGTTCCTTCCCCCTCCCCCCCCCTGTAGAGCCCCGTCGTCAGATACCGCGCCCCCGAATCCGGCGCGATACACGCCACCCGGTGCCCGGTGCCGAGCTCTTTGGCCACCTCGATCGCCGCGTGCACGATCGCCCCGCTGCTCATGCCCACGAACAGCCCCTCCTCCTGCGCGAGCCGGCGCGCCAGCGGGAACGCAGTCTCCTCCCAGGCGAGCATCACCCGGTCGATCAGCGTGCGGTCCAGGTTGGGCGGGATGAACCCCGGCCCCATCCCCTGGAACTGGTGCTGCCCGCGCGGCTGCCCTGACAGCACGGCGCTCCGCCCGGGCTCGACGGCGATGACGAGCACGTTGCGGTCGCGCTCCTTCAGGTAGCGGCCGACGCCACTGATCGTGCCGCCGGTGCCGGTGCCATACACGAACGCGTCGATGCGCCCGTCCATCGCGGCCCACAACTCGGGGCCGGTGGTGTCGTAGTGCGCTTTCGGATTGGCGGGGTTGTCGAACTGGTTGGGCAGATAGGCGCCGGTCTCGTCGCGGATGCGCTGGGCTTCGGCGATCGCGGCGATCATGCGGAGCTCGGGGTCGGTCAGCACCAGCGTGGCGCCGTACGCCTCGAGCGTGCGGCGGCGCTCGATGCTCATCTGCTCCGGCAGGCATAGGATCAGCCGGTATCCGCGCGCCGAGGCCACCTGCGCCAGCCCGATGCCGGTGTTCCCCGACGTCGGCTCGACGATGGTCGCGCCTGGGGTGAGCAGCCCCCGCCGCTCGGCGTCCTGGATCATGGCCAGCGCGGGGCGATCCTTGATGGATCCGCCGGGGTTCATGCCCTCGACCTTGACCCACACCTCGGCCATCCCCGGCTCGACCACGCGCTCGAGGCGGACGGTGGGGGTGTGGCCGATGAACTGGTCGATCATGGGTAGAGTCCGCGGCGGGTGACGAGGGAGCCGGGAAAATGGCCTCGCCCGAGGGGTCCGGGTCAAGGCCGGGCGCTTGCGTGCTCCCCGCACCTCTTCGATCTTGGGCCCATGATCTTGAGCAGCCTGCATCCGAACAATCCCAATCGACGGCTCCCAGGGAGTCGCCGGCCGGGACTCGTTCCGTAGGGTTTTCGGGACAGCTCCACTGGCCACGAGGCGGCTCCCCTGCGGGAGCCGCCTCGTTCCTTTGTGGCCGGGTCGGTACCGCGATCGAGCTCCACACCAAACCGTAAACTGAAGAGGCAGAACGTCATGTGCTCGATCCTCGCCATCCTCGACATGCCCGGTAATCCGGAGGCGTATCGCGCACGCGCCCTCCGCCTGTCGCGGCTCCAGCGCCACCGCGGGCCCGACTGGTCCGGGGTGGACGTGTGCCAGGGCGGCGTCCTCGTGCACGAGCGTCTCGCCATCGTGGACCCGGCCAGCGGCGCCCAACCGCTCTACGGGCCGGACGGGCGTACCGTCCTCGGCGTCAACGGCGAGATCTACAACCACCGCGAGCTGCGCGGTCAGCTAAAGGCGCCCTACCCGTTCCGCACCGAGTCCGACTGCGAGATCATCCTCGCGCTCTACCGCGACTACGGCGTCGATCTGCTCGAAAAGCTGAACGGCATCTTCGCGTTCGTGATGCGCGATCTCGACAACGGCAGCTACATCATCGCGCGCGATCCGGTCGGCGTGGTGCCGCTCTACATGGGCTGGGACAGCGATGGCATCCTCCACGTAGCGTCCGAGATGAAGGCGCTGGTGCCGGTGTGCACGTCGGTGCGCGAGTTTCCCCCCGGGCACGTGCTGGTCGGCCCAGTCGATACGGAGCCGATGCCTTACCGGAAGCGCACGTGGCATCTCTACGACGAGGTCATGGCTGCCCCGACCGACGCGGCTGCGGTGCGCCCCGCGCTCGAGGCCGCCGTGCACGCGCAGCTCATGAGCGACGTGCCGTACGGCGTGCTGCTCTCGGGCGGGCTCGACTCGTCGATCATCGCGGCGGTCGCGGCGCGCTACGCCCGCAGGCGCATCGAGGACAACGACCAGGCCGAAGCGTGGTGGCCGCGGCTGCATTCGTTCAGCGTCGGCCTCGAAGACTCGCCCGACATGGCGGTTGCGAAGCGCGTGGCGGCGCACCTGGGGACGGTGCACCACGCATTCGTCTACACCATCCAGGAAGGGATCGACGCGCTCGCCGACGTCATCCACCACCTGGAGACGTACGACGTCACCACCATCCGCGCCGCCACGCCCATGTACCTGATGGCGCGCCGCATCCGCGCCATGGGGGTGAAGATGGTGCTGTCGGGGGAGGGCGCCGACGAGGTGTTCGGCGGCTACCTGTACTTCCACAAGGCGCCCGACGCGCGCGCGTTCCACGAGGAGACCGTGCGCAAGCTGTCGCGGCTACATCTGTTCGATTGCCTGCGCGCCAACAAGGCGATGGCGGCATGGGGAGTCGAGGCGAGGGTGCCCTTCCTCGACGTCGACTTCCTCGATGTCGCGATGTCGATCGACCCCGCTCAGAAGATGGTCCGCAAAGGGAAGATCGAGAAACAGCTCCTCCGCGATCAGTTCTCCGACATCCTCCCCGAGGAGGTCGTGAAGCGGCAGAAGGAGCAGTTCAGCGACGGGGTGGGCTATGGTTGGATCGATTCGCTCAAGGCGCACGCGAACGACCGCGTGTCCGACGCCGAGATGCGGAACGCCGCCGTGCGCTTCCCACACAACCCGCCGCCCACCAAGGAAGCGTACTACTACCGCTCGCTCTTCGAGGGCTCCTTTCCACTTCCATCTTGTGCCGCCTGTGTTCCGGGCGGGCCGTCGATCGCGTGCAGCACGCCGGAGGCGATCGCGTGGGACGCGGCCTTCGCGAGCGCGGCCGATCCTTCGGGACGCTCGATGCGCGGGGTGCACGCCGAGGCGGTTTAGGCGGATGCGGGCGACCCTGCCCGCAGGCCCCACGATCCAGGTCGCGCCCGGCCCGGCTGACCCGATCCCCCACCAGGCGCGCCCGTCGAGCATGCGCCAGCTCTGGCCGCCGTCCAACGACAGGTCCGCGCCTCCCGGACCGACCGCGAGCAGCGCGCGGTCGTCGGTGCCGGGGATGTGGACGCCCCCGTAGGCTGCGCCGAGCATGGCGAGCCGCGGCAGGATGGCCCACGTGGCCCCGCCGTCGGTGGTGCGCACCACGTTGTCGGTACGCCGGTCGGTCACACCCAGGTTGCCGCCGAACGCCGTGCCCACGCGCGCGTTGGCCATGGAGATGGAGGCGAGCCCGGCGCCTTCGCCGGTGACCACCGGCGCGTCCGCGGCGGACCAGCGGGCTCCGTAGTCCGACGTACGGAAGACGCGCGCGCGGCTCGTGTTCCCGGCTGCGATCCACGCGCGGC
>CAXNGW010000090.1:0-6011 GCA_964201975.1 Longimicrobiales bacterium
TGCGTCTGCTGTACCGGCGGCCTGACGGAATCGAGGTGCGCTTTACGATTGATACCGGCCGCATCACCGAGGTCGAGCGGCTCCGCCAGGGGCAGGTCGTCGAGCGCGTCACGATCACGCCCGGCGATCAGGACCGCTACCCGGCGGAGGGGACCTTCCGGGACCTCGCGGCGTTTCGGGAGCTCAAGCTCACGCGCGAGCGCCTCGAGGCGGTCGAGGCGTTCCCGCCGGACATCTGGGAGATGGATCCGTGAGGCGCCGGGCGCGAGCCGGCGCGGGCGTGGCGCTCGCCGTGTTGAGCTCGGGCTGCCTATACCAGTTCATCGGCGGGAATTTCCCCGAGCACATTCGCACGCTGTCGATTGACCCGATCGTGAACGACACCCCGCGCCTCGAGGTCACCGGCCTGCTCCAGGAGGAACTGCTGCGCAATCTCCCGCGCGCGCTTGGGGTGCGGCAGGCCAGCTCGGACGAGGCCGACGCCGTCGTGCGCGTGCGCATCACCAGCTACCAGGTAAACGCGCCCAACTACCGCCCCGGCGCGGCCCGCGGCACCGCGGAGGTCGTGCAGCGGCAGGTGATGATCACGGCCCAGGTCCAGATCGTCGATCAGGTCAACGACGAGATCTACTGGGAGGACACGGCGCTGCGCGGCGAGGGTCAGTTCCTGGACGCCACCGAGACCGAGGAGGTCGGCCGGGCCGAAGCCATCCAGCTGCTCGTGCAGCGCATCGTGGACGGCGCCCAGTCCAACTGGTAGGTGTCGCGAGCGGGGGCTCAGGCTTCGGTCATCAGCTCGGCCACCCCGCCGGGCGCTCCGTCCGGTGGATGAGGCGACCCCTTCAGCAGCGCCCGCAGCGCCGGCGGGGCCGCGAACGTGGTCACCATCACCATCAGCATGATCGCTGCGTATTGGCCCGCGTCCAGAACCGCGGCGGCAAGCCCCATCTGCGCGAAGATCAGCCCCACCTCGCCGCGCGGCACCATCGCCACGCCGACCACCAGCTTGCGACCCTTGAACCACCACGGGGCGAAGCCGGCGGCCACCTTGCCGAGGGTCCCCACCACGATCAGAGCGACCCCGAGCGTCAGCACCGCGGGCTGACCGAGCGAGCCAAGATCCACGGCGGCGCCCACCCAAACGCAGAAGATGGGGACGAAGAAGTGTCCCATGCGCACGACGCCGGCCCGGATCGTATCGACCTGCCGCGAGGGACCGAGCGCGAGCCCGGCCGCGAACGCGCCCACGATCAGGGCCGATCCGGCGCGCTGGGCGAGGAGCGAGAGCAGGAGCGCGAACGCGAGGCCCATCACCGCCATGCCATGATCGCGGGTGACCCGCGCGATCAGGTCGAACAACGGCGGCGCGACCCAGCGTCCCCCGACGACCGCGAGGGCGAGGAAGCCGAACGCGGCTCCCGCGGTCATCGCGACCGACACGAAGCCGAGCCCGTCTCCCGCCATCATGCCGGCGATCACCGCGAGGATGACGAGGCCGATCACATCGTCGATCACCGCCGCGCCCAGCACGATCTGCCCCTCCGGGTCGTCCAGCCGTCCCAGGTCCGACAGCACGCGCGCGGTGATTCCCACCGACGTGGCGGTCAGCGAGGCGCCCATCACCAGGCTCGGCAGGGCGGGAACGCCGAGCGCGCGCGCAACGAGCACGCCCAGCACGAAGGGGATGATCAGGCCCACAACCGCCACCAGCAGGGCGGCGGGTCCCACGGCCAGCAGCCGGCGCAGGTCGGTCTCGAGGCCGATCTGGAACAGGAGGATGACGACGCCCAGCTCGGCGAGAAGGTGCACGATCTCTTGATCGGGCCGCACCATCCCGAGCACCGAAGCGCCCAGGACCACACCGGCGAGCAGCTCGCCCAGCACGGCCGGCTGGCCGACGCGCTCGGCGACCTCGCCCAGCAGCTTCGCCGTCACCAACACGACGACCAGGATCAGGAAGAAGTCCGCGACGCTCATGGCGGCCTAAGATCCGCCCCGGTCCGTGGAGCCGCCACCCCCGCGTCGCGTACCCTTGTTCGCCGCCCCCCGGATGTTCTATTCCACCCCCATGACCGCACTCCGCCTCGGCACCCGCGGCTCCGCGCTCGCGCTCACCCAGAGCAGGCTCGTGCAGAGCGCCCTGGAGGCGCAGGGTCATACGGTCGAGATCGAGGTCATCCAGACCACTGGCGATCGCGATCAGACCCAGGCGCTCTCCCGCATCGGGGGAAAGGGTCTGTTCACCAAGGAGATCGACGTCGCGCTGCTCGAGCGCCGCATCGATTTCGCGGTCCACTCGCTCAAGGATTTGCCCACCGACGCGGAGGCCGGCCTCGCGATCGCGGCGGTGCCGGAGCGCGAGGACCCACGCGACGTCCTGATCGGGCCCGCGGGGCGCGCTCCGGCGCCCACGCTCCACGGCCTCCCCCCTGGAAGCCGGCTCGGGACCAGCTCGCTTCGGCGCGGCGCGCTCGCACGCGCCTTCCGTCCCGACTTGAGCGTCGTCAACATCCGCGGCAACCTCGACACGCGCGTCGCCAAGGTGGACCGGGGAGAGTACGACGCCATCCTGGTCGCGGCCGCAGGCGTGCGTCGGCTCGGGCTCTGGCACCGGGTGGCAGAAGCGCTCGAGCGCACCGCGTGGCTCCCCGCGCCGGGTCAGGGCGCGCTCGGCATCGTCGCGCGCGCCGAGGACCCGCCCGTGCACCGCGCGCTGCGCGCGCTCGACCACCATCCCACGCACGTCGCCGTGCGCGCCGAGCGCGCGCTCCTGGCGGCGCTGGGCGGCGGCTGCCAGACTCCGATCGCGGCCCTGGGCCTCCCCTACGACACCGGGCTCCGGTTGTGGGGATTGGTGGCGAGCCCGGACGGCACCCAGGTCGTGCGAGCGGACGCGATCGGCTCGCTCACCGATCCGGAGGCGCTGGGGATCGAGCTGGCGGCAGCGCTGGTCCGGCGCGGCGCGGCCGAGATACTCGAGGCCGTCGCCGCCGACGCCGCTCCGCGGCTGTCGCACCCATGAGCCCTCTGGGTAGACCCCGCCCCGCGGACAAGATCCTGTCCCGCGAGAGACTGCTCGAATTCCGCGGGCGTCCGCGCACGGGTCGCCTCGTGTTCACCAACGGCTGCTTCGACCTCCTCCATCCCGGACACGTGGAGTATCTCGACGAAGCCCGCCGGCTGGGCGACGCGCTCGTCGTCGGGCTCAACACCGACGCCTCGGTGCGCCGCCTCAAGGGCGAGGGCCGTCCGCTGGTGCCGCAGGACGCGCGCGCGCTCGTGCTCGCTGGGCTCGCGTCCGTGGACGCGGTGACGCTGTTCGATGAGGACACGCCGCGGGCGCTGATCGCGGCCCTCCTGCCCGACGTGCTGGTCAAGGGCGGCGATTACCAGCCCGGGCAGGTGGCGGGGCGGGACGAGGTCGAGGCCGCAGGCGGGAGCCTTCGCATCCTCCCCTTCCGAGCGGGGTTCTCCACCACCGATCTGTTCCGCCGCATCCGCGGCGACAGCTCCACCTCAGGCACGAGAGGCACCGAGTGACGAAAGTGCGCAGCGACGGACGGGGTCGGGACGCGCTCCGGCCGCTCACGATCGAGACCGGCGCGGCCCCCTACGCCGAGGGCTCGTGCCTGATCGCGGCCGGCAACACGCGCGTCCTGTGCGCCGCTTCGGTCGCCGCGGGAGTACCGGCGTGGCGGGAGCGCAGCGGCGCGGGGTGGGTCACCGCGGAATACGGGATGCTGCCGCGCTCGACGCACACGCGCACCAGCCGCGAGCGCACCGGCTCGGGGGGCCGCACGCAGGAGATCCAGCGCCTCATCGGCCGCTCGCTCCGCTCGGTCATCGATCTGCCCGCTCTCGGGCTCTTCACGATCACCCTCGACTGCGACGTCCTCCAGGCGGACGGAGGTACGCGCACCGCGAGCATCACCGGCGCGTGCGTCGCGCTCGCGCTGGCGTGCCGCGCGCTGGTGGCCGATGGGCGCATTCCGGCGAGCCCGATTCGGGAGCTGGTCGCGGCCGTGAGCGTCGGGCTCGTGGACGGTGAACCCATGCTCGACCTCGACTACCGCGAGGACTCGAGCGCGCAGGTGGACATGAACCTCGTGGCCACGGAAGGAGAGGCGCTCGTGGAAGTGCAGGGGACCGCCGAGGGGAATCCGTTCCAGCGCGCGCAGCTGGACGAGATGCTCGATCTGGGGCTCTCCGGCATCCGCGCGCTGGTGGCCGCGCAGCGCCGCGCGCTCGCCGCCCCGTGAGCGCGCCCGCGCGGTGAAGCTCCTCGTCGCCACGCGCAGCGCGCACAAGGTCGCCGAGATCCGGAACATCCTGGCGGGGGTGCCGGCTCTCGAGCTGCTCGACCTGGACACCGCCGGCATCGCGCCCGAGCCGGCCGAGGACGCCCTCGAGCCGTTCGACAGCTTCGAGGCCAACGCACGCTCCAAGGCCGCGTACTTCCGCCGTCGCAGCGGGATGGCGACGGTCGCGGACGACTCCGGGATCGAGGTGGACGCGCTGGGCGGCCAGCCCGGCGTGCGCTCCCGCCGCTTCGCCCCGCTCCCCGGCGACGCCGGCCGCGACGAGCAGGACCGCGCCAACAACGCGCACCTGATCGAGCGGCTCACCGGCACCGAGCCAGCCCGCCGCACCGGCCGCTACGTGTGCGTAGCCGCGCTCGCCGACGAGGACGGACGGGAGTTTCTCTTCCGCGGGATCGCCGAAGGCAGGGTGGTCGAGGAAGTGAGGGGGAGCGGAGGCTTTGGCTATGATCCCCTTTTCGTGGCCACCGACCTGGGCCGCACGTTCGCGGAGGCGGCCCCGCGCGAGAAAGATGCGGTGAGCCACCGCGGCAAGGCCTTCCGCGCCCTGGCCTCCTACCTCCTCTCCCGCTGATGGCGCGCGACCCCGAGACCACCCCCCGCGAAATCGGGCCCACCGCCGACGGGGCCGCGCTGCGCATCGTCTGGGAGGACGGCGGCGAAAGCGTTCTCGCACCACACGCGCTCAGGGTGCGCTGCCCGTGTGCCAAGTGCGTGGACGAGATGACCGGCAGGCGTATCCTTCGCCCCGAGGACGTATCTACCGACGTCTACCCGACCGCCATCCATTATGTCGGGCGCTATGCCCTCCAGTTTGTGTGGAGCGACGGGCACGATACGGGATTCTACCCGTTCGACTACCTGAGACGGCTCGGCGAAGAGGACGACGCGCCGACTTGAGGCCCCCCCGGCCCGGGTACATTGAGGCCGATGTACGGGGCGTAGCGTAGCCCGGTAGCTAGCGTTGGAATCGCTTGAAGAGGATGTAAACCTTCCCGCGTCAGGGACCTACTCTGTGCCACCCGCCCCACAGCCGGAGGAACAGCATGTCCCGGTTCCATCTCGTCGTGGTTGGGTTGCTCCTTGCCCTCCCGCCGACCGCATCGGCCGGCGTGTTGATCCCCGCGGGGCGTTGATGGCCGCGTCGAGTTCCTCTCGCCTCGCCGCCGATCTCCACCGCCGCCCAGAATGCTCCGTGCACAAGATTCTCGTGATCGACGATGAGGAGGGCGTGCGGATAAATATTGGGCGAATCCTATCGCGGGGGGGATACGAGTCGGCTGTAGCCGTTGATGGCAAGGACGGGATTGACGCCTTCGTCCGCACCCGGTTCGCGCTCGTGATCACCGACACACTGATGCGCGGCCAAGATGGGATCGAGACCATCCGGCAGATCCGCGACCTCGACGAGAGCATCCCCCCTGAGGCGACGAGGAGTTTGGGGGGATTGATCCAGACCGCGGTCGGCAGGGCGGCGGGGACTGGCGGGTGGCGAACGAACCGATCGGGTCGGGCGGCGCACGCGGCGCTGAGGACTGCTGCGCGCTGCGCACGACGGGCTTCAGCGAGGCCGTAGTGCACATCGTGGGGCGTATGGAGGCCAAGGCCCACGTGCCGGTGCTCGGTGTTGTACCACGAGAAGAAATCCGCGTTGTGCATGCGCGCGTGCTCGAGCGCGCCGAAGCGGTCGGG
>CAXNGW010000091.1:0-5885 GCA_964201975.1 Longimicrobiales bacterium
CGCGCGCGCGAGGTGCAGAGGCGGAGCCGCGCCGGGCAATTCCGCGCGTCGCGGGTCGGGTACACGAACGCCGGCAAGTCGTCGCTGCTGCGTACGCTGTCGGGGGACACCGAGCTCTTCGTCGAGGACCGGCTGTTCGCCACGCTCGACTCCGCGACGCGGAGCGTCGAGCTGGGCGACGGCTACAGCGCGCTCGTCACCGACACCGTCGGCTTCATCCGCAAACTGCCCCACCACCTGGTCGCATCGTTTCGTTCGACTTTGGAGGAGGCGCGCGAGGCCGATCTGCTGCTCCACGTCGTGGACGCGTCGCACCCGGACTGGCAGGAGCAGTTCGACGTCGTAGGGGGCGTGCTGGAGGAGCTGGAGCTGGCCGAGCGGCCGCAGATCCTGGTGTTCAACAAGGTGGATCGGCTGACCCACGCGGAGGAGGAGGTGCTGCGCGCCCGCGTGCGCGCGTTCGAGGCCAGCCCCGCCGTGTTCGTGTCGGCCCTGGAGCCCGCATCGTTGGGGGCGCTCAAGGAGACGCTCAAGGCTCGCATGCGGCAGCGCCTGCCCTGCGTGGAGGTCGAGATGTCCGCCGGGGACGGCGAGCTGCTCGCCTGGCTCTACCGCGAAGGGGAAGTGCTGGGGCGCGCGGATCACGGCGACACTATCGGCATCACGGCGCGCATCCCCGACCGCATGCTGGGTCAGCTGCGGCAGCGCGAGGGGATCCGCATCAGGGAGGTGGCGTGATGTCCGACCGTCTGCTGTTCGTGGGGCCCGGACGCACCGGCCTGGCCCTCGGCTACGCGCTGTGGAAGGCGCAGGCGCTGGAGGCGCTCGCGTATTGCGGCCGCCGTCCCGAGCCACCCGCCCACCCGCTCTTCCTCGAGGGGGACGCGAGCTACCGGTTCGGACTGCAGCGCCCCGATCCAGGGACAACGGCGGTCTTCCTGACCGTCCCCGACGACGTGCTGCCCGAGATGGCGCACGCGCTGGCGGGGCAGGGGGATGCGCCCCCCGGGTGCGCGGCCCTCCACTGCTCGGGCGCGCTGTCGGTCGAGGTGCTCGCCCCGCTGCACGCGCGCGGCTACCGGGTCGGATCGCTCCACCCGCTCCAGGCGCTGGCGCATCCCATCAGCGGCGCGGAGCGTCTGCGCGGATCGTGGTTCGCGGTGTCGGGCGAGCCCGAGGCGGCCGCAGTGGGGCGCCGGCTGGTGGCGGAGCTCGACGGCACCCCGCTCTCGATTCCGGTCTCGCGCCGGCCGCTCTACCACGCAGCGGCGGTGGTAGCATCCAACTATCTGCCGGTGCTGCTCGCCCTGTCGGCCCGGCTCCTCGTGCACGCGGGTGTGGACGAGGATCAGGCGGTGCCTGCGCTGCTGCCGCTCATGCGCGGGACGCTCGCCAACGTCGAGGAGCTCGGGATCGCCGCTGGCCTCACGGGACCGATCGCGCGCGGCGACATCGAGACCGTTCGCCTCCACCTCCGGAGCCTGCCCGAGCGCGAGGCGCGGCTCTACCGCGACCTCGGGCGAGAGGCGGTCGAGCTGGCCGAGGCGCGCGGGCTCGACGAGGACGCGGTCGCGGCCCTGCGCGACCTGATCGAAACCGGTGTGGAGGCGGGCGCGTAGGCCAACGATGCGTCAATCGATGCGGCTGTACATCAACGTCGACCACGTCGCCACCGTACGGCAGGCGCGGCGCACCGACGAGCCCGATCCGGTGCGCGCCGCCGTCCTGGCTGAGCTCGCCGGCGCCGACGGCATCACCGTCCATCTGCGCGAGGACCGCAGGCACATCCAGGACCGCGACGTGCGTATCCTGATGGAGACCGCGCGCACCGGCGTGAACCTCGAGCTCGCCGCCGCAGGCGAGATCCTGGCGCTGGCGTGCGAGCTGGCGCCGCTGCAGGCGACGGTCGTCCCGGAGCGGCGCGAGGAGATCACCACCGAGGGTGGCCTGGACCTGTCCAGCGCGGCGCGCAGGAAGCCAGTGGCCGCCGCGCTTGTGCGTCTGGCGAAGGCGTCGGTGCGCACGTCGCTCTTCATCGGTCCCGACGAAGCCTCCGTGCGAGCGTCGGCCGAGCTGGGGGTGGACGCGGTCGAGCTGCACACGGGCGAATACGCCAACGCCACGCTGGCCGGGCGCGCCGAGCAGCTCCGCCGCCTGGCAGCCGCGGCGGCGCTCGCCCGAGAGCTCGGTCTCGCGGTCCACGCCGGGCACGGCCTCACGTACGAGAACGTGGCGCCCGTGGCAGCGCTCGCCGACCTCGAGGAGCTGAACATCGGCCACTCCGTGGTTTCCCGCGCGGTGCTGGTCGGCATCGAGCGCGCGGTGCGCGAGATGGCGGAGCTGGTAAGGCGGGCGCGCCCGCGTTGAAGCTCGATTGGAAGGCGATGGTCGGGCTCGGCATCACGGGCTTCTTCTTCTGGCTCATCTTCCGGGACGTGGACTTCGCGGAGGTGTGGGCGCACCTCCGCGAGGCTAACTGGGGGCTGCTGCTCGCCGCCGTGGCCGTCGCGACGGCCGGGTTTCTCATCCGCGCCATGCGCTGGAAGGTGCTCCTCACCCCGGTGCTCCCAAACAGCTCGCTTCGCAACCGCTTCGCGGCCGTGAACATCGGCTTCATGGCCAACAACCTGCTGCCGGCGCGCGTCGGCGAGTTCGCGCGCGCGTACGCGCTCTCCAAGGTGGAGCCCATCCCGCTCAGCGCGGCGCTGGGCTCGCTCGTGGTCGAGCGCGTGCTCGACGCGCTGGTGCTGTTCGGCATCCTGTTCGCTACGCTGGCGAGCCCTGCCTTCCCGAGCTCGGACGTGCTCTCTGCCGGTCCGATGGGCGCCGCCCTCAAGGCGGTCGTCGCGGTCGTGACCGCGCTCGTGTTCCTGCTGGTGCTGCTGCTGGCTTTTCCCCGCCGCGTCGTGCGCGTCGCCGAGCGGATGGCGGTGAGGCTTCCCCGGGACCTGGCGCGGCGGGTGGTGGACGCGCTCGAGTCGTTCCTGGGCAGCCTCGGTGTGCTGCGCAGCCCGCGTCTGCTCGCGCTCGCTCTGCTGTGGAGCGTCGGATTCTGGCTCTGGCACGGACTGTCGTTCTGGCTGGCGATGCTCGCCTTCGACATTCACGCCGGCCCGGTGGCCGCATACTTCACCGAAGCCGTGGTCGCCTTCGGCGTGGCCGTGCCCGCCGCACCGGGCTTCTTCGGGACCTTCCACTACTGGGCGAACTGGGCGCTGTCGGTGTTCGGGGTGCCCGCTCCCAGCTCGCTCGCGTTCGCGTTCGGCTACCACCTCGGCGGGTTCATCCCGGTGACGCTCATCGGGCTCTACTACGCCAGCCGCATCGGCCTGTCGCTCAAGGACGTGGGCTCGAGCGAGAATCGCGTGGAGGACGCCGTCGAGCGGGAACGACCCGGCGCCGCCCGCGCGCTGGCGGGGAGGGACGCCCACCGCGCCCGCGCCCGCGGGGAAGCCCCCCCGGGGACGGTCGCCCTGCGCTTGGACGCCCCCGCCAAAGTGAACCTCGCACTCCACGTGTTGGGGCGGCGGGCAGACGGATACCACGACCTGGAGACGCTCTTCCAGGCCGTGGACCTGAGCGACGAGCTCGAGATCCGGCGCGGGGGCACGGACCTCGAGCTGTCGGTCGAGGGCGAGGACGCCGGACCCCTCGAGCAAAACCTCGTGCTTCGGGCTGCCCGCGCGTACCTCGAGGCGGCCGGACCGGCCGCCGCCGGCGCGGGCCTGCGCATCCACCTGGTCAAGCGCATCCCAATGGGCGCGGGGCTCGGCGGCGGCTCCTCGGACGCCGCGGCTACACTGAGAGTCCTCGACCGCCTATTCGAAGGCGTGGTCGCTCCATCCCGGCTTGCCGAGATCGCCGCGAGCCTTGGCTGCGACGTCCCCTTCTTCCTCGCCTCCACGCCGCTCGCGATCGGTCGAGGCCGGGGCGAGCTTCTCGAGGCGGTGGCGCCGCTGCCGGCGGCCGCTGGCGTGGTGCTGATGCCGCCGACCCCGGTATCCACAGCGGCAGCCTATCGCGCGCTGGACCAGACGCGCGCCGCCGGGGCGCCGGCGCGCGCGCGCCCGCTCGCCGCCCCGCGCGCGTGGGACCACGCGGCCGCACTCGCAGGCAACGACTTCGAGAAGGTCGTGGCCGCTTCCCGCGCGGACGTGGCCGAGGCGCTCGCCGCCCTCCGCGCCACCGGCCCCCTGCTCGCGCTGCTGTGCGGGAGCGGCGCGGCCTGCTTCGCCCTGTACCGCAGCCAGGGGGCGGCCGACGAAGCCGCGCGCGCTCTGACCGGACGGGGGGGATGGCGGGTGCTGCGCGTGCGCACTCTGGCGGCGTGGCCGGAGGTCGCGCGGGTGAAGGCTTGAGCTCTTCCCCCCGCACGGGACAAATTCCGGGGGGCCCCCTGGTGTAATGGCAGCACAACAGCCTTTGGAGCTGTTGGTCCAGGTTCGAATCCTGGGGGGGCTATATGGAAGCGGGAAAACTTGCCCTCGAATCCTCGTCACGGGTAGCGTGGTGGGTCCTCGAGGCCCATGAACCCCATGGGAGGCTGGTACTTGGCGGCTCTCCGCTGGCGCGCCCCGGTCCTCGCGGGCGCTATTCTCATTCTCTCGGCGTCGCTCCTCCAGGCCCAATCTGAACCGGGCCGCAAGGGCGCGGACGCCGTTCAGCCGATCCGGCCGGCGGTCCATCGCCTGACCCTCCCGATCATCCTCGACGGGGTGGTCGATGAGCCGGCATGGCAAGACGTCACGCCCGTGCCGCTCTTCCAATACGGTCCCAGGGTTGCGGGCCCCCTCTCCGAACGCACCGAGCTCCGGTTGGCGTACGACGACGACTACTTCTAACTGGCAGCGCGTAATTTCACCGAGGACCCGTCCCGGATCTCGGAGACGACCTACAAACGCGACTCCTGGAGCGACGAGGACGATCAGGTCGCCCTGATCCTGGATACGTTCGACGACTCCGAGAACGCCCTCATCTTCATCCTCTACGCCACCGGTGCGCGGATCGACGCGGAGGTCCGCAACGATGGGCGCACAGGGGCGTCGGTCAACGTCGGCTGGAACACGTTCTGGGACGGAGCGGTGAGCCGGGACGCCCAGGGATGGTACGCCGAGCTCCGCGTACCCCTGTCGAGCCTGAACTTCGAGACCGATCCCGCTGGGCGGGTTCGGATGGGGGTCCTGCTCTACCGGTTCGTGGCCCGCAACGGAGAGCTCCAGATCTTTCCCGCGGTTCCCCCGGACTGGGGATTCTGGAGCTTCGTCAAGCCATCCAAGGGCGAGCGCGTGGAGTCGAGCGGCGGCGCCCCCTCTACGTCACGCCCTACGCCTTGGGGGGCCTTTCCCACCGCCACGTCCTCGCCGAGTCCGGCACGCGATACGAGCGCGTCGCGGACGTCGAACGCGAGGTCGGGGCGGACGTGAAGTACGGGCTATCGAGCAACGCCACCCTGGACCTGACGTTGAATACGGACTTCGCGCAGGTGGAGGCGGACAACCAGTAAGAGATCATGCTCAGCACTCGCGTGACCCTATCAAGCCTGGTCCAATTCAGCAGCACGGCGGATGACGTCGGCGTGAACGTGCGACTTCGGTTGAACCCCCGCGAGGGCACCGACCTGTACTTGGTCTACAGCGAAGGTCTGCGAACCGAACTCAGATCAGCGGACCCGGTGCCGCCCAGGAGCCGGGGCCGGGCCCTGCTGCTGAAATACAGCCGTACGTTCTTCCGGTAGGACCGGCCTGCCTGCTTGGTCGAGTCTACTTCACGAACAGGATCTCGCGGTACTTGGGCATGGGCCAGTAGTCGTCGGGCACGATCTTTTCGAGCTGGTCCACGACGGCGCGCACGGCGAGCATGCCTGGCACGATATCCTTGTGCATGTG
>CAXNGW010000092.1:0-5864 GCA_964201975.1 Longimicrobiales bacterium
TTCGACTTCGCGCGCTTCCGCTTCTCCCACTACGACCTGGGCTGGGATCTGAGCCTGGTGGGGCGGCAGGTCTATCAGGATCCCTACGTCGCGATGGACGACTACGTCGCCGCGCTCCTCCCCGATTGGGAGGGGATCCCGTACGCGCTCGACTTCGCGAGCTACGACGTGGGCGAGCGCTTCGAGTACCCGCGATTCCTGTGCTACGACTGCCACGGCTTCCGTCCGTACAGTGCCTGGAACCCGTACTACTCGAGTTGCACGGACTTCCGGGTCGTGATCTACGACGATCCATACTTCTATCCGGCGCGCCGGTATCGGGGCGACCGGGTGGTGTGGGCGCGGCCCGGCCCGGCCGAGCGCCCCCGCTTCGATTTCAAGGAGCGCGTGCGAGGCGAGCCTGAGGGTCCGCTGGTACGCGCCCGAGCAGCCATGGAGCAAAGGCCCGGGGCCGTGGCCCCCGCGCCCCGGCGTAGCCCGACCACCGGGGCGGGCGGGGTCGCCCCGGATTCGCGAACCACGCCGGACCGGATTCCGGTCGTGCGGGGGCGCGCGGTGCCGTCGTCCCCGCCGGCAGCGGGCGCCGACCCCCGTCCCGCGGTCCGTCCCACCGATCGCTCGGGCGGCGTGGCGGCCCCCCCACCGCGGGGCGAAGTCCCTGCGACCACCGAGGCCGCTCCGCGCGGGGGCGACGCCGCGTCCGATCCGCGGCTTCGTCCGGTGCTGCGCAGGCGGCCGAGCGAGGGCGCGTCCGCGCCCGCGCCGCAGGCTTCGCCGTCCGGCGGTCGATCCACCCCTCCCGTCGTGGCGCCGGCCCCGGCGCGATCGGGAGGAGGCGCTCCCCCCTCGCCCCCTCGCGACGGCGACGGCGACGTCAAGCCCGCTGTGCGCTCGACCCCGGACGGCCGGCCGGTCATCCGGCGGGGCGGCGGCGAGTAGTCCGCAGCGCCGAGCGCCCGACGCGGCTACTCGAACCCGATCGCGACGCGTCCGGAAACCGTGTTGTAGTCCCCTATTCCATACTCCCCGCTGAGCTTGAGGATCAGCAGGTTGAGCTGTGCGCCGAGCGCCACCCGCTGGGTGCGGTCGATCGCTTGGGTGAACGCCACCTTCGTGCCGTTCGCCGGGAGGCCGGGGTTGTTGTTCGGGTTCTTGACCGTGTAGTCGAGGTCGACGTCGGACTTGTAGGACGAGCCGTGCGCATAGACCGACAGCGGACCCACCCCCGCGCTCGCGATCAGCCCGATGGTGTTTCCCTTCGCTTCCAGGTAGTCGCCCACGCTCAGCTTCTGCGTGCCGGCGGTGACCGACACGTCCCAGAAGGGCGTCGGGATCGGCAGCCACTGGGTGAGATTGTGCATGATGCCGAGCCCGAACGCGCTGATGTCGCCGACCTCGTCCACGCCCACCGCCTTGCCTGCGTTGAAGGTCGGGATCATCCGCGCCATGATCTGGGTGCCGAAGCCGATGCCCACGGCCGCGTCGATCACGCCGAAGGGCGCGAGCGGCAGGTTCACCCCCTTCGGGAATGCGATGTTGAAGTTGTTGGGGTTCTGGCCGGCGAGAAGCAGATCGGTGCGGAACTGCCCCTGGGGCGCGAGCACTACGCCGGCGCCCTCGCCCGCCACCGTCGCGCTCGAGAGCGTGTTGGATGGCCCATACGGGTTGGTGTACGCCTTCTGCCCGATGATCGCGTTCGGCGTGTAGGTCACGCTGGCCGGGGTCGTGACGAGGAACGTCTTGTCCTCCTCCGGGAACATCGCGCCCATCACGCGCACGCCGATCGAGAAGCCGAGCATCCCGTGCGGATCTGCCGACGACACCAGCCCCGCGGTCAGCGCGTGGCCCAGCCCGCGGGCCAGGGGGCCGACGTAGCCCTGGGCGTTGGGGCCGGCCAGCACGCTCAGGTCCGACCCGATGTCCTGGGCGCGGAGCGGGGCCGCGGCGGCGGCGAGCACGAGCAGGGAGGCGAGGGAGATCCTTCTCACAGCGGGGCTCCAGGTTCGGGGAGAAACCGGCGCGGACCGTGCGGGTCCGGGGCCGGAGACGACCCCGGAACGCTACCCGACAGCGCGCCGGAAAGTCAATGCGGGCGTGGACTTCCGGGCGATCCGATCGATTGATCGCACCCCCTCGTCTGGTTAGGTTTTCAGGCTTTCCGTGTGAATTCCGACCCGCTCAGGACCGGCCGTGCGCCTCGATCATATCCGCAATTTCTGCATCGTCGCCCACATCGACCACGGCAAGAGCACGCTGGCCGACCGCCTGCTCGAGCAGACCTTCACACTCGACCGCCGCCAGATGCGCGAGCAAGTCCTCGACAACAACGAGCTCGAGCGCGAGCGTGGGATCACGATCAAGCTGCACGCCGTGCGTATGGACTACACGGCCAAGAACGGCGAGACGTACGAGCTGAACCTGATCGACACCCCTGGGCACGTGGACTTCACGTACGAGGTGTCGCGCTCGCTCGCCGCGTGCGAGGGTGCCATCCTGGTGGTGGACGCCAGCCAGGGCGTGCAGGCACAGACGCTGTCGAACCTGTTCCTCGCGCTCGATGCCGGCCTCGAGATCATCCCCGTCCTCAACAAGATCGACCTCCCCGGGGCCGAACCGGAGAAGCGGCGGGCGGAAGTGTGCGAGCTCCTCGGCGTCGCCCCCGAGTCCGTTCTGCTGGTGTCGGCCAAGGAGGGCATCGGCGTGCCCGAAGTGCTGGAGGCGGTCGTGGCGCGGGTGCCTGCGCCCACGGGGGACCCGACCGCGCCACTGCGCGCCCTCATCTTCGACTCGTACTACGACCAGTATCTCGGCGCGGTCCCCAGCATCCGCGTGGTGGACGGCGAGATCCGGCCGGGCATGACGATCGCCTTCGGGGCGGAGGACCACCGGTACGAGGTGACCGAGGTGGGCTACTACCGGATCGCCAAGATCGCGCAGCCCGCGCTCGGGCCCGGCGAGGTCGGCTACATGGCCGCAGCCATCAAGGAGGTGTCGCACACGCGCGTGGGCGACACCATCCTCGACGCGAGCAATCCCGCGCAGGAGCTGCTGCCCGGCTATCAGGAAGTCCGGCCGATGGTCTTCGCCGGACTCTACCCGACCGACTCGGACGACTATGAGGATCTGCGCGAGGCGCTCGAGCGGCTCAAGCTGAACGACGCCAGCCTGCACTACGAGCCCGAGACATCGGTCGCGCTCGGCTTCGGCTTCCGCTGCGGCTTCCTCGGCCTCCTGCACATGGAGATCGTGCAGGAACGGCTCGACCGCGAGTTCGGCGTCGAGTTGATCAACACGGTGCCGAACGTGGAATACCACGTGCATATGACCGACGGCACCGAGGCGATCATCGAGAGCCCTACCAAGCTGCCCGACCGCGGCAGCATCGAGTCGATCTCGGAGCCGATCGTGCGGGTCCGCATCGTGTCGCCCGCTGAGTACATCGGCAACATCCAGAAGCTCGCGCACGAGCGGCGCGCGATCTTCCGCGGGATGAGCTATCTGGACAAGGAGCGGGTGGAGATCGACTACGAGCTGCCGCTGGCCGAGATCGTTCTCGACTTCTACGACAAAATCAAGGGCTCGACGCGCGGCTACGCGGCGATGGACTACGAGTTCCTCGAATACCGGCCCGACGACCTGGTTAAGCTCGACGTTCTGGTGAACGGCGACCCGGTGGATGCGTTCAGCGTGATCATCCACCGCGACAAGGCATTCGAGTACGGGCGGGTGCTGACGCAGAAGCTCAAGGAGCTCATCCCCCGGCAGCAGTTCGAGGTCGTTCTCCAGGCCGCGATCGGCGCCAAGATCATCGCGCGCGAGACGGTCAAGCCGCTGCGCAAGAACGTCACCGCCAAGTGCTACGGCGGCGACATATCGCGCAAGCGTAAGCTCCTGGAGAAGCAGAAGGAGGGGAAGAAGCGGATGAAGCAGGTGGGCTCCGTCGAAATTCCCCAGGAGGCGTTCCTGGCGGTGCTGTCGCTGGGCGACTGAAGGGATTGGAGGCCTCGTGAAGATCACGGTCATCCTCTCCACGTTCGAGCGCGCGCGGGCGCTCGCGCTCGCGCTGGCGGGATACGCGCTTCAGGACGACCGCGACTTCGAGGTCGTGGTGGCCGAAGACGGCTCTGGCCCTGCCACCGCCGCGGTGGTGGCGGCCGCGGCCGGCGACGGCTTCTCCATCCGGCACGTCTGGCATCCCGACAAGGGCTTCCGGAAGACGGCCATCCTGGACCGAGCCGTTCAGCGGAGCGCCGGCGACTACCTCATCTTCTCGGACGGTGACTGCATCCCGCGTCCGGACTTCGTCTCGACCCACCGCAAGCTGGCGGCTCCCGGACGGTTCCTCTCGGGCGGCTACGTGCGCCTGCCCGCCCGCCTGTCCGCGGAGCTCGGTCCGGCCGACGTGCGAGACGGTTGGATCTGGAGCGTCGCGGAGCTGCGCAGGAGGGGGATGGGCGGACCTTTCGCGTCGCCGCGACTGCTCGCCTCGGGCTCCCTGCCGCGCTGGCTCGACCACCTCACGCCGACGCGCGCAACGTGGAATGGAATGAACGCTTCCACTTGGAGGGACGCCGTGGCGTCGGTGAACGGCTTCGATCTGGACTTCGGCTACGGCGGTGAAGACCGGGAGTTCGGGCAGCGGCTGGAAAACCTGGGGCTCGCGGGCGTGCAGGTGCGCCACCGGGCGGTCCTGCTGCACCTTGATCACGATCGCCCGTATCGCGTCGACGACGTCGTCGCGCGGCAGCGGGCGCTGCGCGCGGACGTGCGGGCCAGCGGGCGAACGCGCGCCACCCGCGGGATCGCGGAGCTGTCCGAGGAGCCCACCACCCCGCCCTTGGAGACGAAATGATCAGCGATCCGTTGGGGCACGCCGAACGGGCCCGGGGGTCCGACTCGGCGCGGTGGATCGTCGGAGTGGACATTGGCGGGACCAACATCGTGGTCGGGCTGATCCCCATGCAGGGTGGCGAGCCGGTCGCGCTGCGGAGTCTCCCCACCGATCCCGCGCGCGGGAGCGACTTCGTGGTGCAGCGGGTCGCTACCATGGTGGACGACGCGATCGCCGAGACGATGGCCGCGCACGGCGGCAGCCGAGGGGATGTGGCCGGGGTGGGCATCGGCTCGCCGGGCCCGCTCAACCGCGAGCGCGGGCTGGTGATCAACACCCCCAACCTGGGGTGGACCAACCTGCCTCTGCGGGATCTGGTCAGCGCCGCGGTGCGGCTGCCCGCGACTCTCGACAACGACGCCAACTGCGCAACCTACGGCGAGTGGTGGCTGGGCGCGGGGCGCGGTGTGAACTACCTGGTCGGAGTGACCCTGGGAACAGGGATCGGCGGCGGCATCGTGCTCAACGGCGAGATCGTGCACGGGGCCTCCGACGCCGCCGGCGAGATCGGCCACATGACCATCGAGTTCACCGGCCGCAAGTGTAAGTGCGGCAACTACGGCTGCCTCGAGGCCTACTGCTCGGGACCGAACATCGCCGCCCGCGCGCGCGAAGGACTGGAGGCGGGCTACGAGTCCGTGCTCACCGAGCTGGTGGACGGGCAGCTCGACCGCATCACGGCCGCGACCGTGTACGAGGCGGTGGTGCTGAATGACCCGTACGCCAACGAGGTGATGGCAGAGACCGCCAAGATCCTCGGCGCCGGGCTAGCCAACATCATCAACATCCTCAACCCCGAGGCGATCGTGATCGCCGGCGGCGTGACGCGCGCCGGTGAGCACCTGTTCGCGCCGCTGCGCTCCGAGGTCCGCCGCCGCGCGTTCCGGTCGGCGTACGACGCGTGCCGGATTCTCCCCGCGGCGCTGCCCGAGACCGCGGGGATGATCGGTGCCGCGGCGGTCTTCAAGAAGAC
>CAXNGW010000093.1:0-5766 GCA_964201975.1 Longimicrobiales bacterium
GGGCTCGCGCGAGGTCACGCTGGAGTGGGGAGACGCGCCGGTGCGGCTGCTCTTCCGCATCCCGCTGGCACAGCTCCATATCCGGGAGGCGATGGCCGTGCTGGCCGACGCGACCGACCGCGGGGGCGCCGCCCCCACGGTGATCGACCTGCGCTTCGCCGACCAGGTCGTGGTCCGGTGGGGGGAGACGGACTAGGAGACCATGGCGACCCATCTGATCGCGGGACTCGACATCGGCACCACCAAGACGTGCGCCGTGATCGGCGAGTTGACTGGCGATTCGCCGCGCCGCCTCGGTCTCATGATCCGCGGCGTCGGCCAAGCGCGCACGAACGGCGTGCGCGGCGACATGGTGACCAACATCGAGGCGACCACTGAGACCATTCGCCAGGCGATGCGTGAGGCCGAGCTGATGGCGGGCGTGACGGTCGATCGCGTGTTCGCCGGCATCGCGGGCGGACACATCGAGGCACGCCACTCGATGGGGGTGGTCGCCGTCGCCGGCGAGGAGATCACCTTCGCGGACGTGGACCGCGTGCACGCGGTCGCGCGCGCGGTACCGCTCGCTCCCGACCGCGAGCTGCTGCACGCGATCCCCACCGACTACCGGGTGGACAATCAAGGCGGGATCAAGCGCGCCACCGGCATGGCCGCGACCCGCCTCGAGACCGACGTCTACCTGATCACGTCGTCGGCGACCGCAGCCGCCAACATCCGCAAGGCGGTGTCGCGCGCCGGGTACGGTCTCCAGGAGCTGGTGCTCGAGCCACTCGCAGCCGCGCGCGCGGTGCTGACCGAGGACGAGAAGGAGGTCGGCGCGGCGATGGTCGAGATCGGCGGCGCCACCACCGACGTCGCCGTCTACCACGACGGCCGCGTCTGCCACATCGCGGTGTTCCCCATGGGCAGCAACGCGGTCACGGCCGATCTGGTGAAGGGGCTGGGGATCCCGTGGGCGGAAGCGCAGAAGGCGAAGGAGATGCACGCGTCCGCGGTCGCCGGCCTGGTGGATCCGCAGGACACGATCGAGCTGCCGGGCCCCGGGCCGGGCCAGCTGCGGCACGTGGCGCGCGAGCTGATCGCGCACATCGCCGAGCAGCGGCTCGACGAGATCCTCGGCATGGTGCGCGCGGATCTGGAGCGCCGCGACCTGCTCGATCGTCTGGGCGCCGGCGTCGTCATCACCGGGGGCGGCGCCGCGCTCCCCGGGCTGATCGAGCTCGCCCAGCAGGTGTTCCCCACCCCGGTGCGCCTCGGCGTTCCCGGGGAGGGGCTGTCCGGCCTCGCCGATTCGGTCGGGCGGCCCCGCTTCGCGACCGCGGTCGGCCTCGCGCTCCACGGAGTCGAGCGCTTCGGCGAGACCGGCGAAGGCGCCACCACGCTCACCTCGGGCGTGCTGTCCAAGGTAAGCGCCTGGCTCAAAGAGTTTTTCTGATGGACCGGAGTGCCTTCAACCTCGCGACAAACTGGAGACAAAGATGATGATCTTCGAATTCGAGGAAACGCCGGTCGGGAGCGCCCGCATGAAGGTCGTCGGCGTCGGCGGCGCCGGCGGCAACGCGGTCAACCGCATGATCGACGAGGACTTGGAGGGGGTCGAGTTCATCTCCCTCAACACCGACGCCCAGGCGCTGAAAGCGTCGCGGGCGCAGCTGTCGATGCAAATCGGCAAGAAGCTGACGCGCGGATTGGGCGCGGGCGCCCGGCCGGAGATCGGCCGGCAGGCGGTCGCGGAGAGCGCCGACGAGGTACGGAAGGCGCTCGCTGGCGCCGACCTGGTCTTCATCACCGCGGGCATGGGCGGCGGCACCGGCACCGGCGCGGCGCCCATGGTGGCCGACATCGCCCGTGAGATGGGCGCGCTCACGATCGCCATCGTGACCCGTCCTTTCTCCTTCGAGGGGAAGAAGAGGGACCGCCAGGCGGCCCAGGGTCTCGCCGAGTTGCGGCGCTCGGTGGACACCATGATCATCGTCCCGAATGACCGCATCCTGGCCGTCGTCCCCAAGAGCACGTCGTTCAAGGATGCCCTCAAGAAGGCCGACGAGGTGCTCCTCCACGCCACCCAGGGGATCAGCGACCTGATCCGGGTGAGCGGCGAAATCAACGTGGACTTCGCCGACGTGCGCACCATCATGGCCTGCCGGGGGGCGGCGCTGATGGGGTCGGGGTTCGGGGAGGGGGAGAACCGGGCCCAGGAGGCCGCCCAGGAGGCGATCAGCTCACCGTTGCTGGACAACGTCTCGATTCGCGGCGCCCAGGGAATCCTCCTCAACATCACGGGGGGGATGGATCTCGCTATTGACGAAGTGACCCAGATCTCCACACTCATTCAGGAAGAGGCCGGCGACGACGCCGAGATCATCTTCGGGGCCGTGCACGATCCCGCCCTGGAGGGTAAGATCCGCGTCACGGTGATCGCCACCGGCTTCCAGTCGGGTGAAGAGGGGAACGTCATCCGCCCCGACTTCAGGCGCCCGTCCTCGCAGCCACACCAACAGCAGGTCCCCCAGCGGCAGTCCCAGAGCCGACCGCACGGGCAGGTCGTGCCCCAGTCGGCCCGCCAGGCCGTCGCGGGCGGCGGCGTGATGCCGCTGGGCCGCTTTCCGGAGCGGGTGGTGACGCGCGACCAGATCGGGGAGCTCGACATCCCGACGTTCATCCGTAGGCAGATGGACTGACGGGCGCCCGCTCGTGCGGGATGGAAATAGAAGGGGATGGAAACGGAACGCCACGGAGACCGTAAAGCACGTGATTAGAATCAAACTCATCCCCACATTGCCCGTACGGGCGATGCTCGGCCTCGGCGGCGTCCTGGGCCTCGGCTTCGCGTGGATGGTCCCGCCGCCGCCCGCCGAGGTCGGCGAGATGCCCGCCGTGTTCGCGCAGCCCGCCGAGCTGGCGGAGGTGCGCGCGATGGGGTCGGGGCAGACGCTGGGCGAGCTGCTCGGCGACGTGTCGCTGGACGATCAGCAGCAGCTCCTGGTCGTCTTCCAGGAGCAGGCGAGCCCGCGGCGGCTGCAGGTGGGAACGGAGGTGACGCTGCGCTACCTCCCCGAGGATCGGTGGCTGCGCGGCATGGACGTGACGCTGAACCCCGACTCCACGGTCCGCATCACCCGCGACGAGATCGGGTGGCGGTCGGCGATGGTGCAGACGCCGACCTGGACCGACACGCTGTACGCATCTGGCGAGATCAAGGACGTGCTGTGGAACGCGGTGGTGCAAAACGACGCGCTCGACGGCATGCCGGTGCACGACCGCGCGCTGCTGATCCATCACCTGGACCAGGTGTTTCAGTGGCAGATCGACTTCTCCCGCCAGATCCAGAAGGGCGACCGCTACCGCTTCGCCTTCCAGCGCGAGGTGAGGCCGGACGGCACCATGCGGGCGGGTCACCTGATCGCCGCCGAGCTGGTGAACAGCGGCACCGCGTACGAAGCGATCTGGTTCGAGCCGACCGGTGACGACCGCGGCGCGTACTTTGACCGCGCGGGGAAGTCGGTGCGGCGCGCCTTCCTGCTGAAGCCGCTCGAGTTCCGGCGCATCTCCTCGCGCTTCACCAACGCGCGCTTCCACCCCATCCTCAAGAGCTGGCGCGCGCACCGCGGCATCGACTACGCGGCCGCGTCGGGCACCGACATCCAGACCACCGGGGACGGCGTGGTGACGCACCGCGGTGCGCTGGGCGCGCTCGGCAACGCGGTGGTGGTCCGGCACCCGAACGGCTTCATCAGCCGGTATGGGCACATGAGCCGGTTCAATGCCAGCGTGCGCGTCGGCACGCGCGTGCATCAGGGCGACGTGATCGGCTACGTCGGCATGACCGGGCTCGCGACCGCTCCCCATCTCCACTACGAGCTGTGGTCGGGGGGCCGCCCGGTGGATCCGCTGGCCATGAACCTGCCGCCGGGGGACCCGGTGCCCGGTGCCGATCGGCCGCGGTGGGAGGCGGAGGCCCTGATGCGGGTCGCGCTGCTCGCCCGCTCGCCCGTCCGCCGCGTGCTGGCGAGCGCCGCCCCGGAGCGGTGACGCTCCTCTTCTTCCTGGCCGCCGCCGCCCTGGCGGTGACGTTCTCCATTTGGACCTACGCCCGGCGCGAGCTGCCCGTCGCGGGCCGTTGGCCGCTCGCCGCGCTGCGCGCGGGGGCACTCCTGCTGGTCCTCCTCCTCCTCTTCGACCCCCGCCTGCCAGGCTCCGCGGCCGCGCCCGAGCGCTGGGTGTTGGTGGATGCGTCCGTGAGCATGGGCGTCGGTCCCGCGGGTGCCACACCATGGGACAGCGCGGTAGCCCGCGCGCGCATACTTCACAGCAAGGGTGCGCGCGTCCTCCGCTTCGGGGGCGAGCCGCTCCCGCCGCCCCTCGACAGCGCGCTCGGCCCACCGCCGGTGGAGCCGCGGTCGCTGCTGGTGCCCGCGCTCGAGCGCGCTGCGGAGGCCGGCGCCCGCGAGGTCGTGGTGCTCTCGGACCTGCGGCTGGGTGACCCGGTGGGCGTGCGCGCCGCGCTCGATCGGCTGGGGCTGGGCGCGCGCTTCGAGTCGGTGGGAGCCGCCGCAGGAGGACGAAGCGCGGGTGTAGCCGAGCTCGAGCTGCCGGCGAGCGCCGCCACGGGCGAGCCGCTGGATGGGCAGGTCACCGTATTCGCCACCGGCGTCGGCCCTGCCGATTCGGTGCAGGTCGAGGTGCGCGAAGAGGAGAGCCTGGTGTGGAGCGGTCGCGTGCCGGCGCCGAGCGCGGGCCGCGCGGTGCGCGTCCCCGTGCGGCTCCCCGCTCCCAGCGCAGGAGAGGAGGTGCGTTACCGGGCGGCGGTGGCGCTGGCCGGCGACGTGTTCGCAACGGACGACCAGGCAGTCGCGTACGTCGCGGTGGATCCGCGCGAGGGGGCGTTGGTGGCGGTGTCGTTTGCCCCGGACTGGGAGCTTCGTCACCTGTTGCCCCTGCTCGCGCGCGCCACCGGCCTACCCGCGCGTGGCTTCCTGCAGGCGGGTGACCGGTTCTTTCCCCTGGTGGCCGGAGCCGCGCGGGGGACGCCGCTCGCTTCCGAAGCGGTCGCCGCGCGCGTGGCCGAGGCGCAGCTGGTCGTGCTCCACGGGCTGGGCGCGGGGTCGCCCGCTTGGGCGCGACAGGCCGCCGCGCGGTCCGGGCGCGTGCTGGTGTTCGCCGCCGACCCGGCGGGCGCACTGGCCGCGGGCGTGCGCGCCGGGACGCCGCGCGCCGGCGAGTGGTACTTGGACGCCGAGGTGCCGGCGTCGCCGCTCGCGGGCGAGCTGTCGGGGCTGTCCCTCAGCGGCTTGCCCCCGCTGCTCGAGCTGATGGCCGGGACCGGCGTCGAGGGCGGAGTCCAGCCGCTCGGGGCCCGCTTTCGCGGCACCGGCGCGGCGGAGGCCCCCCTCCTGCTGCGGGAGCGCGCGGGCGGACGCACCGCCCTGGTCCTCGCCTCCGGCTGGTGGCGGTGGGCGCTCCGACCGGGGGCGCCGTCCGAGGTGTACGACCGGCTCTGGTCGGGGGTCGCGGGCTGGCTGCTCGCCGGTGGACCGGTGCCGTCACGGACGGTTCAGCCGACGGAGCGCGTGTTCGCGACGGGAGCGCCGATCACATGGACGGGAACGTCCGCCGGCGTGCGCCTCACCATCTTGAGGGGTGACAGCGTCGTGGCGGACACGACGCTCGCCGCGGCGGACGGGCTCGTGCGCACCCCCCGCCTACCCCCCGGCAGCTACCGCTACCATGCAGTGGCCGCTGGCGCTACGGCGGCGGCCACCGAGG
>CAXNGW010000094.1:0-5564 GCA_964201975.1 Longimicrobiales bacterium
AGCCGATGCTGCGCGTGGACCGCACCTCCACCGAGGACGCGGCGGGTGTGGACCTGAGCGCGCTGGTCCTGACCCCCGGGATCTTGGTGTACGTGAGCGGCAAGAACTGGCTCGGGATCAACCTTGACCGCTACGACCCCAGCCGCGGCGACAGCGCCTGGTCGCTCAAGACCCAGCTCTACTTCTACTACTGACCTCGGTCCCCGCGCCGGACCCGGAATTGACCCCGGGGCCGGCGCGGGTGAAGTTTACAGGCTTCCGCTCCTGGCCCCTGGGGATCGCGCCGGGGACCTCCGTCTTTCGACCCACCGTGCCATGTTCTCATCTGTTCGTGGACGGATCGCCCTGATCCTGGTCGTCGTGGCGATCTCGATCTGGCAGGTCTATTCCCGTGGGCTCAAAGAAGGGCTGGACCTCCAGGGCGGCATGCACCTCGTGCTCGAGGTGGATGACCCCGAAGGGACGCTCACCGCGGAGGCCCGCGCCGACGCCATCGACCGCGCCGAGCGCATCATCCGCACCCGCGTGGACGAGCTGGGGGTCGAGGAGCCCCTGATCCAGAAGGTGGGCAGCGAGCGGCTGATCGTGGAGCTGGCCGGGATGAGCGACCAGGAGCGCGCCAAGCGCGTGCTCGACCAGGCCGCCTACCTGGAGTTCAAGCTGGTTCTCCCCACCACCGAAGTCGAAGGCTCGCTCGCTCGCGTCGACCGGGCCCTGGTGACCGCCCTCGGCGCCGAAGGGCTGAAGGCGCTCGGCAGCCGTGCGGGTGCCGACACCACCGCGGCCACGCCTGGGCAACGCTCGGTCGAGGACCTGCTCTTCGCCGGCGGGGACACGGCCGCGGCTGCGGACAGCACGGCCGCGGCGGGCACCGACAGCACGGTCGTCGCCGGCGGGCCGCGCCCGTTCACGTCACTTCTCAGCGTTGGGGACGTGGAGGGAACGTACCTGGTGGCCACCGAGGACGTGGCCACCGTGCAGCGCTTCCTCGCCATGGACGCGGTGGACCGCGCGCTGCCGCGCAACGTAGCGCTCCAGTTCGAGAATCAGCCGGTCGGGCGCGGCGCGCGCACGTACCAGCGGTTGTTCGTGCTCGAGAGGGACGCGTTCATGACCGGCGAGGCGCTCGAGAACGCGATCGCCGGCCGGGACCCGCAGTTCAACAACTCGCAGGTGCAGTTCGAGCTGAACCGCACCGGCGGGCGGCGCTTCTCCCAGTTTACCGCGGCGCACGTGGGCGACTACCTCGCGATCGTCCTCGACAACGAGGTGATGAGCGCCCCGGTCATCCGCGACCGCATCGGCGCCCGCGGGCAGATCGACCTCGGCCAGTCGCCGCTCGACGAAGCGCGCGACCTCGCGCTGGTGCTGCGCGCCGGCGCGCTCCCGTTCCGGCTCCAGGTGGTCGAGGAGCGGACGGTCGGTCCCTCGCTCGGGCAGGACTCGGTCGACCAAGCCAAGGTCGCCGGCGCCGTCGGCATCCTCCTGGTCGTGATCATCATGATCGGGTACTACCGCACCGCGGGAGTCCTTTCCATCCTCGCGCTGGTCGTGTACACGCTGCTGGTGCTGGGTGGCCTGGCCGGGCTCGACGCCACCCTCACCCTTCCGGGCATCGCCGGCATCATCCTGTCGATGGGCATGGCCGTGGACGCGAACGTGCTGATCTTCGAGCGCATCCGCGAGGAGCTGGCGGCCGGCAGGTCCAATCGCAGCGCCATGGAGGAGGGCTTCCACAAGGCGCTGTCTGCGATCGTGGACTCGAATCTGAGCACGCTCATCACCGCGCTGGTCCTCTTCCAGATCGGGACCGGCCCGGTGCGCGGCTTTGCGGTCACGCTGTCGATCGGCGTCGTGGCTTCGTTCTTCTCGGCGATCTTCGTCACGCGGACGTTCTTCATCATGTACCTGGCGCGCCTGAAGGCGTCGGATCCCATCAGCATCTGAGCATGAGACTCTTCCAGCACGCGAACTACCATTTCATCGAGAAGCGCAAGCGGGCCTACGTCCTGTCCGTCATCGTGGTCGGGATCGGCCTCGCGGCCATGTTCCTGAACATCGCGACGATCGGCTCGTGGCAGAACTACGGCGTGGACTTCACCGGCGGCTCGCTGGTGCAGGTGCGCTTCAGCGACGCCGTCGAGGCGCAGCAGGTGCGCGCGGCCGTGCCCGAGGCCGAGGAGGTCACGGCCTTCGACCAGGCCAACGAGTACGTGATCCGCACCATGCTCGAGGAGGGTCAGCCGGTCGAGACCCTCAGGGCCGGAATCCAGGAGGAGCTCGCCGCGGCGTTCGGGGCGGACCGCTTCGAGATCGTCCGCACCGAGCTGGTGGGGCCCAAGGTTGGCGCCGAGCTCGAGCGCAAGGCCGCGCTCGCGCTCCTCACGTCGTTCCTCCTCACGCTCATCTATCTCGCGTTCCGCTACGAGTGGCGCTTCGGTCTCGCGGCGATCGTGGCCACCGGACACGACATCCTGATCACGCTGGGCGCGCTGGCGCTGTTCCGGGTCGAGATCTCGCTGACCTCGGTCGCCGCGGTGCTCACCATCGTCGGGTTCTCGCTGCACGACACCATTATCGTGTTCGACCGCATCCGCGAGGAGCTGAGGCGGAAGGGAGCGAGAAGGGACGACCTGATCGCCCTCATCAACCGCGCCATCAACGAGACGCTGCCGCGCACCGTGCTGACCGTCACCACCGTGCTGGCGGTGCTGATCTCGCTCCTGGTGCTGGGTCCGGCGGTGCTGCGGGACTTCATCCTTATCCTCACCCTCGGCATCGCGGTCGGGACCTTCTCGTCGATCTTCGTCGCGTCCCCCATCCTCTTCGAGATCCAGAAGCGGTGGGGGATGGGCATGGGCGCCGATCCGAAGGCCAAGAAGCAGCGGCCCGAGCCGGCCGCGGTCTAGCGCGGCCTTCCGCGGGTCCCTGCGGGAGGATCATGCTCTTCGACAGCCACTGCCACCTCACCGACTCCGCCTTCGCGAACGACCGGGACGAAGCGGTGGCCCGCGCGGTCCAGGCCGGCGTCGAGGGGATGATGACGATCTGCTCCGACGCGCAGGATGTGGACGCCGTCCTCGATCTCACCCGCGCGTACCCCAAGGTCTGGGGGACGGCGGGGATCCACCCCCACGAAGCCCAGCACTGCACGCTGGCCGCGCTCGAGCGGGTGCGCCTCGCGCTCGTGGGCGAGCCCCGCATTCGCGCCGTGGGTGAGTGCGGCCTCGACTTCCACTACGACCACTCCCCGCGCGAGACGCAGCGTGAGGTGTTCCGCGCGCAGCTGGATCTGGCGGCCGAGCTGGACCGGCCCGTGGTCGTGCATTCGCGCGAGGCGGACGCCGACACCGCGCACATGATTCGCGAGTTCAAAGGACGCGTGATCGGCGTGCTGCACTGCTTCAGCGGCGGGTCCGAGCTGCTCGAGGTCGGGCTCGACGCGGGCTGGTACGTGTCCTTCTCCGGCACGGTCTCGTTCCGGCGTTACGACGCGCGCGAGTTGCTGCGCGCGGTGCCCGGCGACCGTCTGCTGATCGAGACCGACTCGCCCTACCTGGCGCCGGTGCCGCACCGCGGCAAGCGTAACGAGCCCGCTTGGGTCGCCCGGGTCGCCGAGGTGGTGGCGCAGCTGCGGGGCGAATCGCTCGAAACGGTGGCCATGGCCACCACCGCGAACGCCCGCACGCTCTACGGGATCTGACCGGTGGCGCGCACCATTGTCGTGCTGCCGGACGTGGTCGCGAACCAGATCGCCGCCGGCGAGGTGGTCGAGCGTCCGGCCTCGCTCGTGAAGGAGCTGGTCGAGAACGCGCTCGACGCGCGTGCGACCCGGGTCGACATCCAGATCGAGGGGGGAGGGAAGCGGCTGGTGCGGGTGGCCGACGACGGCATCGGCATGGGACGCGAGGACGCCCTCCTCTGCCTCGACCGGCACGCCACCAGCAAGCTCAGGAGCGCGGACGACCTCAAGAGCATCGACAGCTTCGGCTTCCGGGGGGAGGCGCTTCCCTCGATCGCGGCAGTGTCGCGCCTCACCATCGAGACGTGCGACGGGGACGAGGTGGGCACTCGGCTGCGGGTCGAGGGTGGGCGCCTCCTCGGGGTGGACGACCAGCCGCGCCGCCGCGGCACCACGGTCGAGGTGCGCGCATTGTTCTTCAACGCCCCCGCGCGCGCCCGCTTCCTGCGCTCGTCGGCCGTCGAGGCGCGCGCGGTGAGCGACGCGGTCACCGCGCTCGCGCTCGCCCATCCGCGGGCGGGCTTCACGCTCATCTCCGACGGGCGTCCCCTGCTCGAGCTGCCCGCCACCAAGGATCTCGCCGAGCGGATCGCGGGCGTCTGGGGGGACGAGGCGGCGGGAACCCTGCTTCCGGTGGACGGCGGATCGGAGGCCGTGCGCGTGCGCGGGCTCGTGCAGAGGCCCGACGCCGCGGCCCCTGGCCTGCGCCGCGCACAGCTCCTGGTCAACGGCCGGCCGTTCCGGGAGCCCGTGCTGTTGCGCGCCGCCGACCGCGCCTACCGCACCACGATCCCGGCGGGGGTGCGCCCGTGGATCTTCCTGGAGCTTACGGTGACCGGAGGCGCGGTAGACGTGAACGTGCACCCGGCCAAAGCCGAGGTGCGTTTCCGCGATCCGGCCGCGGTCGAGGCCGCGGTCGAGACCAGCGTGCGCGAGGCGCTCGCGCGCGGGGACAGCTCGGCCACCTTCGACCGGGCCACCCCGCGCCCGACCCTCGCGGTGCGCGAGCGTCCTCCCCGGGGTCGACCTGCGGACGAGGAGCAGACCGCGCTGTTCGTGCCCTCCGCTGCCCCCGGGGAGCTGGGCGAAGAGCGCCCCGCCCCGCCCGCCGAGCGGCCGCGCCTCTTTCAGCTGCACCTCACCTACATCCTGGCCGAGACCCGCGAGGGTCTGCTCGTGATCGACCAGCACTCGGCCCACGAGCGGGTCCTCTTCGAGAAGCTGATGAAGGCGTTCGGCGACGGCGGCCAGCCGAGCCAGCGCCTCCTCTTCCCGCTCACCGTGCGGCTGTCGACGCTCGAGTACAAGCTGGTGGAGGAGCTCACCGGCATCCTGGCGCGGGCGGGTTTCGAGGTGGAGGGGTTCGGGGGCGACACGGTGATCGTGCACGCGGTCCCCAATCCGCACCCGTGGTTCGACGCGGAGCGGTGCTTCCGCGAGATGGTGGCCGAGCTCACCCACGGCTCCGAGCTGGTGCGCTCGGCGCGCAACCAGCATGAGCGCATCGGCAAGACCTTCGCGTGCAAGGGTGCCCTCAAGGCGGGGCAGCGGCTCTCCGCGGAGGAGATGGCCGAGCTGTTCGACGCGTTGTTCGCGACCGAGCTGCCCTGGCACGACGTGCACGGCCGCCCCACCGTGATCCGCCTGTCGACCGGGGAGCTGGCGCGGAAGTTCGGGCGGTGACGGTGGCCCCGGAGGCGGGGCCGACGTTCATCGCGATCGTCGGCCCGACCGGCTCCGGCAAGACCGAGCTCGCGGTGGCCGTGGCGCTGCGGCTCGGCGGCGAGATCGTGTCGATGGACTCCCGGCAGGTCTACCGGGG
>CAXNGW010000095.1:0-5533 GCA_964201975.1 Longimicrobiales bacterium
GGGACGCGGTGCTCACCTCGGAGGACATCCGGCTGCGCGCGCCCCTGGTCCACGTCTACTTCGCCGCTGGGGCCATGGAGCGGCTGGTCGCGGTCCCGCTCGGCCCGCCCGTCGCGGACCCGGCGCCCCCCGTCGCCCCCAGCGCCGACCTCCCACCCGCGGATCCTACGCTCGCCGAGGCCGATCGCGCTCGCCCGGTGGCGTCCGCAGAGGCGTTCACGATCGAGGCCGATTCGCTGGACGTGCTCTCTCCCGGCGAGGCGCTCGACCGCATCTACGCGTCCGGAAACGCGCGGGCCGAGTCGTCCGCGCGGGATTCGCTGAACAGCTCGGACACCCCCCCGTTCGCGCGCACCGACTGGATGGAGGGGGATACCATCGTGGCCACGTTCGAGCGCAACGCGCCGGTCGATTCGGCGGCGGCGCCGCAGCCGGATTCGGCGCTCGCGGCGGCGTCCGACTCCACGGGCAGCGAATACCGGCTCGAGCGCTTGAGCGCGACGGGCAGCGCGCGCTCGCTCTACCGCATGGCGGCGGGCGACTCCGCTCGTGCGCGCGGCGATCGGCGTCCGGCGATCCACTATGTGACCGCGCAAGTCATCGTGCTCGAGATGAACCAGGGAGAGGTCCGCCACATGGAGGTCACCGGCCAGACCGAAGGCGTCCATGCGGCCCCGAGCGGGGTGGTGCGCGACACGCTCGCCGTTCCGCGGCCCGACAGCGCCCGCCTCGATAGCGTCGTGGTCCGGGGCGCGGTCCCCCCCCCGCCCGCCGCGCCTCGGATTTGGGGGAGGGGGCGGTGACCGCCGAGGGGCTGCTCGCCTGGTTGCGGGGGCTCGGGCCCCACGACCTTTCGCTGGCGGTCGCCGTGCGCGAGCTGGTGCGCCGGGCCGGACCCGACGGCTCCGCCGACCGCGGGGAGTGGGTCGCGTCGATGCTCCAGGCCTACGAGGGGACCGCGCTCAGGGGCGATGCCTCCGGCGTCCCCCGGGGTCCCTCCGGGGAAGACGAGGGGCGCTACCTGGAGGAGCAGGTGCTGGCGCGCCTGGAGGGGGCGGAGGTGGCCCGCCGCGAGCCCCCGGACGAAGGGTGGGAGAGGCTTCGTCTGGACCCCATCCTGTGGGCGGAGCTGAACCCGCAAAAACCCGAGATCGATGAGGAACTCCGCGGGGTGGTACGGGTCCTGCAACAGAAACGGTCGAATTCCACCACCGCTCCCTCCAGAGGCGCCCTCCCGCTCGACGGGAGCCGCCTCGAGGCCGAGGGGCTGGTGAAGGTCTACCGGAAGCGGAAGGTGGTGAACAATGTCGCCATCTCCGTCTCCCAGGGAGAGATCGTCGGACTGCTGGGCCCGAACGGCGCCGGGAAGACGACCACGTTCTACATGATCGTGGGGCTGATCCCACCCGACGCGGGGCGGGTCCGCCTGGACGCGAGCGACATCACCGAGACGCCCATGTTCCAACGGGCGCGCAAGGGAGTGGGCTATCTCGCGCAGGAGCCGTCGATCTTCAGGAAGCTGACGGTGGAGGAGAACGTTCTCGCGATCCTGGAGACGCTCGATCTCCCGAAGGATGAACAGCGCCGGCGCTTGGATGGGCTCCTCGAGGAGCTCTCGATCGCGCACTTGAGGAAGAGTCGTGCGTACTCGCTATCTGGCGGGGAGCGCCGCAGGCTGGAGATCACGCGGGCGCTGGTGCAGCGCCCGAAGTTCCTGCTCCTGGACGAGCCGTTCGCGGGCATCGACCCGATCGCGGTGGGGGATATCCAACAGATCGTGGCGGACCTGAAGCAGCGGGGAATCGGCGTCATCATCTCGGACCACAACGTGGAGCAGACCCTGGAGATCGTGGACCGCGCCTACATCATGTACGAGGGACGCATCCGCGTGTCGGGGACCGTCTCCGAGCTGGTCTGGAGCGAGGAGGTGGCGGAGATCTACCTCGGACCGACGCTCACCGAGCGGATGCGCAAGCGCTATCCGCGCCCCGCGTAATGAGCTTCAACGGCAAGCTCTACCAGAGCCAGCAGCTCAAGCAGGAGATGAAGATCAATCCGCGCCTGTATCAGGCGATGGAGCTGCTCTACATGCCCCTGCTCGACCTGCAGCAGCACCTTAAGCAGGAGCTGGCTGAGAATCCATTCCTCGAGATGACCGAGGCGGACGCGGAGCAGGAGGTCGAGCTCAAGGACGAGTCCAAGCCCGAGAAGGAAGAAAAAGATACCAAGGAGGAGATCGACTGGGAGGAGATCCTTCTGGACGGCTTCGACGTCGGCGGCAGGCGCCCTCAGTACGAGGAGCGGGAGTTCTACCAGCCGACCGTGGTGGCGGCGAGCGACCTGCGCGACCACCTCGACGGCCAGCTGCGCCTGCTCGACCTGTCCGAACGCGAGCTGCGGCTGGGCGAGGAGATCATCGGCAACATCGAGGACGACGGGATGCTCTCCTGCACGCTCATGGAGGTGGCGTCCGGGATCAACGGTTGGCTCGAGGAGATCAAGGCAGTCGCGCTCGAGCGCGCCGAGGCCATCGCGGGGGGGGCGGAGCGCGCCGTGCAGCTCGAGGAGCTGGAGGAGCTGTTCCGGCCCTACACGCTGGAGGAGGTGGAGCAGATGCTCCTCCGCGTCCAGCTGTTCGACCCGCCCGGCGTCGCCGCCCGCGACCTGCGCGAGTGCATCCTCCTGCAGATGCGCAGCCACGACCTCACCGACACGCTCGCGCACCAGATCGTGATCGAGCACTTCCACGACCTCATCAACCACCGCTGGTCCGACATCGCCAAGTCGATGGGCATCGGCCCCCGTCAGGTGCAGGATGCGGCGGACGAGATCTCGCGGCTGGATCCGAAACCCGGCCTCAAGTACGCGTCCGAGCAGGAGCAGTACATCATCCCCGACCTCATCGTGGACAAGATCGACGGGGAGTACCTGGTGTTCGTGAACGACACCAGCCTGCCGCGGCTGCGCCTGTCGCGCGCCTACCGCGAGGTGGCGCGGGACAAGAACAAGTTCAAGGGTGAGAACAAGGAGTTCATCTCCTCGAAGCTCAACTCCGCCAACTGGATGATCCAGGCGATCGAGCAGCGGCGGCAGACCATGCTCAAGGTGATGAACTTCATCGTCAACCGGCAGCGCGATTTCTTCGAGAAGGGCGTGCAGCACCTGAAGCCGCTCACGCTGCGCGAGGTGGCGGAGCACATCGACATGCACGAGTCCACGGTGTCGCGGGTCACCAACGAGAAATTCGTGCAGACGCCGCGCGGCGTGTACTCGCTCAAGTTTTTCTTCTCCTCCGGGCTCGCCACCACCAGCGGCGAGGACATCAGCGCGCGCGGGGTGAAGGCCAAGATCCAGAACCTGGTCGGGAGCGAGGAGGAGAAGCGGCCCCTCACCGATCAGGCGATCGTGAATCTGCTCAAGTCGGATGGGGTCAAGATCGCGCGGCGCACGGTGGCCAAGTACCGCGACCAGCTCGGCATCCTCCCCGCGCGGATGCGCAAGCGGGTCTGACTTCGAGGCGGGCCGCCGCCACCGATCGTCTTGGCTCGTCCCGTGCGGGTCCCTATCTTCCGCCCATGTCCTCCCCAGAGCCCCGAGTGATTCCCCCCGCGCCCCTGGCGACGGGGGGACTGCGCCCCGGCTCCGGAGCGCGACCCGACGCGCTGGAGGCCGCCCGCACGCTGACCCCGGCAACCCGCCGCGATTTCGCGCTCGTCGTCCCCGCGTTCGACGAGGCGCCGGTCATCGCCGCTCTCGTCCGCGAGCTCAAGCGGGCATGGGACGAATACGGTCTCGAGGGCGAGATCCTCCTGGTGGACGACGGTTCCAGCGACGGCACCGGCGACCTGGCCGAGCGAGAGGCGGCCGGATGGCCCCGGCTGCGGGTGATCCGGCATCGTCTGAACGAGGGGAAGACCAAGGCGATTCTGTCCGCCGCGGCCGAGACCAACCGGACCTGGCTGATCGTTTTCGACGCTGATCTCCAGCACGTCCCCGACGAGATCCCGCGCTTCCTGGCCCAACTCCAGGACGGCTGGGACATCGTCACCGGGCGTAAGATCGGCGCCTACGACAAGCACGTGGTGTCGAGCATCTACAACCGGCTGTCGCGCCGGATTTTCCGGGTTCCCGTCTCCGACCTCAACTCGATGAAGGGGTTCCGGCGCGAGATCCTCGAAGAGCTGCACCTGCGGCGGGACTGGCACCGCTTCTTCGTCGTGCTCGCGTACGCGCGCGGCTGGTCGGTCACCGAGATCGACATTCCGCTGCACCCGCGGCGGGCGGGCGTGTCCAAGTACCAGGGACCCTTCCGCATCCTGATCGGGCTGCTGGACCTCATGTCGGTCTGGTTCCTGATCCTTTTCGCGCGCAAGCCGCTGCTCTTCTTCGGCGTCACCGGCGTGGTCCTGATCGCAGCCGGCGGATTGGTCGGCATCGCGGCGTTCGTGCTGCGCTTCGGGTACCAGATGGGATTCCGCCCGCTGCTGACCCTCGTGACCCTGCTCGAGACCGTTGGATTCGTGCTGTTCGGCTTCGGTCTGGTGGCCGAGATGATCGCGCAGCTGCGCGCCGAGGTGGATTCGCTCCGCAATTCCCTCCGCAAAGGCCCCCCCCGGCCGGGCGGGAGCTGAGCGTCCTGGCGCGACCTCCCGCGACCGTTCCCTCCGGAGCCCGCGCCCACATCCTGGCTGTGGTCGGCACCCGGCCGGAGGCGATCAAGATGGCGCCCGTCGTCACGGCGCTCGGCGCGCGCGCCGACGAAGCCGAGCTCCGGCTCGCGCTCACCGGCCAGCACACCACGCTGGTGGACCAGGCGCTCGCCGCGTTCGGGATGGTCCCCGATTACGACCTGGACATCATGCGCGAGGGGCAGACGCTCTACGACGTCGCGGCGGGCTGCCTGAGCGGGTTGCGCGCGGTCGTGCAGGATTTTCGGCCCGACGTCGTGCTGGTGCAGGGGGATACCGCGACCGTGTGCTTCGGTGCCCTCGTCGCCTACTTCGAGCGCGTCGGCGTCGGACACGTGGAGGCGGGTCTGCGCTCGCACGACAAATGGGCGCCCTATCCCGAGGAAATTTTCCGCCGCCTGGCCGATGTGCTGTCGGACTGGTACTTCGCGCCCACCGCGGGCGCCGCCGACAACTTGCGCGCGGAGGGGGTGCCGGGGGACCGCATCCATGTCACCGGGAATACCGTCGTGGACGCGCTCCTGCGCGTTGCGGCGAGCGATCGCCCGGTCGCCGACCCGGCGCTGCGCGCGGCGCTCGCATCCACCGCGGATGGGCGACGGCTCGTCCTGCTCACCGCGCACCGCCGCGAGTCGTTCGGGGCCCCCCTCGCGGAGGTCTTCCGCGCGGTGCGGCGGCTGGCGGACGAGCGCGACGACGTGCTCGTCGTCTATCCGGTCCATCCGAATCCGAACGTCCGCGACCCCGCGGCCGAGCTGCTCTCCGATCATCCCCGCATCCGGCTGACCGGGCCCGTCGACTATTTCGACCTGGTCGCCGTGCTGAGGCGCGCCGCGCTCGTGCTC
>CAXNGW010000096.1:0-5502 GCA_964201975.1 Longimicrobiales bacterium
GAGACGGTGGTCGATCTGGTGGCCGAGGGCGGTCGCGCGGCCGGGGTGATCGGGCGGAGCGGACTGGTGGCGCGGGCGGGGGCCGTGATCGTGACCGCAGGGACGTTTCTGCGCGGGCGCATTCATGTGGGCGGCGAGGCGGGTGTCGAGGCAGGGCGCGCGGGCGAGGCGGCGTCGGTCGAGCTGGCTCGCTCGCTCGAGGGCCGGCTCCAGGTGCGGCGCTTCAAGACCGGAACGCCGCCGCGCGTGGACGGCCGCACCGTGGACTGGGACCGGCTGGAGCGGCAGGACGGCGATCCCGAGGACTATCGCTTCGCGGCGTATGCGCGCGAGGCCTCCCTCCCCCAGCTGCCGTGCTGGATCACATGGACCGGCGACGCCCTCAGGCAGGTTGTCGCCGACAACCTCTCGCGGAGCGCGCTCTACGGGGGCGAGATCTCGGGCCGCGGTCCGCGCTACTGCCCCTCGATCGAGGACAAGATCGTCCGCTTTCCAGAGGCGCGGCGCCACCAGGTGTTCCTGGAGCCGGAGGGGCTCGACACCGCCGAGCTGTACGTGAACGGGCTCTCCACGTCGCTGCCAGCGGACGCGCAGGTTGCTCTGCTGCGCACGGTCCCGGGGCTCGAGGACGCTCGCGTCACCCGCTTCGGGTACGCGATCGAATACGACTATTTCCCTCCCCAGCAGCTCTTACACACGCTCGAGGCGCGCGTGGTGCCAGGCCTCTATCTCGCCGGGCAGGTGAACGGGACGACCGGATACGAGGAGGCGGCGGGACAGGGGATCGTGGCTGGCATCAACGCGGCGCTCGCGGTGCAGGGCCGCGGGCCGTTTGTGCTGCGCCGCGACCAGGCGTATCTGGGGGTGCTCATCGATGACCTGGTGACGCGCGGAGTAGACGAGCCGTATCGACTCTTCACCTCGCGCTCCGAGTTCCGGCTGCTGCTGAGACAGGACAACGCGGTGCGCCGGCTGGGGCCGCTGGCGCGCGAGCTCCGGCTGCTCACGGCGACGCAGGCGGAGGCGCTGGAGGAGCGGCTCGGACGGGAAGACCGGGTGATGGGTTGGTTCCGCGCGACCACGGTGGCGCCCCACGTGGCTGCATCGGTGGCGGAGGCTGCGGGCTCGCCTGCCCCGTCGGAGCCGATGCGGGCCGCGGAGCTGGTGCGGCGGCCCCGGGTGGACGCGGCGGCGCTAGCGCGAGCGGCCGGCGCGCCGTTCGACGTGAGCCAGGAGCGGGACGCGCTCGCCGCGGTCGAGGTCGAGCTGCGCTACGACGGCTACGTGCGACGCGAGCGTGAGCGCGCCGCACGTCTGCGCGACCAGGAGGACTTCACGCTCAGCGCGGACCTCCCCTACTCCACTTTCTCGAGCCTCTCCACCGAGGCGCGCGAAAAGCTCGGTCGCGCGCTTCCGCAGACGCTCGGGCAGGCTGGCCGGATCCCTGGAGTCTCCCCGTCGGACCTGCACAACCTCGTCCTCGAAGTGCGCCGCGTGCGGCGCGCCGCCGATGTGGATCGCTGACCGCCGGTGAATTGTTGCCAATACAACAATTTCAGTCTTCACCCATCAGATCGTCACAATGGCGCCGCTCGATGTTTCACGTGAAACATCACCGTCGGCGTAGTTCAATTCTGGCAGTGGCCGGCTCGGTTCGACCGTCCCGATTGAAGTCGAAATCGGTATCACCGATCAGAATCAGGAGTCCCGCCGCCAGAGTGTACCTCGATCGGTTCACAGCCGCCTCGGGGTAAGAGACTCGAAACACGACCTCGTTCCCCTCGATCTCGATCCGCCCGATCTCGGTGAAAGGGCTGCCCTGGTAGACCAGGATCGCGGTGTATTGTCCGGACGGCTGGATATTGATGGAGAACTCGCCCCCCAGCCCCTTGATCAATTCGGGCGCGATCTCCGGGTTCGTCTTGCTTTGGATGACGAAGCGCTCGGCCTTCCAGTCTCCCACCAGGAATTCGATGGACGCCTGAGGCCCTAGGGGTTCGCCACCCGAGCAGCTCGCAAAGGAAATGCTGGCCAGAGCTAGAACCATCACCGCGGCCGAGCGGCGGACCGTGAAGGGGGTGCGAGGCATGGGCGGCCCTGACAGAGATGAGTGCAGAGGCAGATCGACGATCGGGTTGCCCCGAGGGGTGCGTCAACCCCTTTGGTGAGACTTTCCGTCCCGCGAGCGTGCCCTATATTGCCCTCCCCCCCTCGGATCCTCGGATCCGTTCTCGAGCAAGAGTGGCCATGTCCCGGGTGATCGCGATCGCCAACCAGAAGGGTGGCGTCGGCAAGACGACCACCGCCATCAACCTCGGGGCGTCGCTCGCGGTCGCCGAACAGCGCGTCCTGTTGGTGGACATCGATCCTCAGGCGAACGCGTCGAGCGGTCTCGGAATCCGACCCGGCGAGGACCGTGCGTCGATCTACGACGTGATCGTCGACGGGAAGCCCGCGGAAGAGGCGATCCGAAAGCAGGTCCATTTTCCGTTCCTGGACCTCCTCCCCTCCACTCGGGATCTGGTGGGCGCCGAGATCGAGCTCATCGAGCGGCCTGACCGGGAAAGGATCCTGCGACGAGCGCTGGAGCCGATCCGGGATCGATACGACTTCATCCTGGTGGACTGTCCGCCCTCGCTGGGGCTGCTTACGCTGAACACGCTGGTAGCCGCCGATTCCGTGCTGATCCCGATCCAGTGCGAGTTCTACGCCCTGGAGGGTCTCTCCCAGCTCCTCAATACGGTGCGGCTGGTGCAGAAGGGGCTGAATCCATCCCTCGAGATCGAGGGGGTCCTGCTCACCATGTATGACCGCCGGCTCAACCTCTCCCGCCAGGTGGCGGATGAAGCGCGCGAATACTTCGGCGCCAAGGTTTACCAGAGCACCATCCCGCGGAACGTCACGCTCGCCGAAGCTCCGAGCTTCGGCCAGCCGATCGTCCAGTATGACGTCTTGTCGAGCGGTGCGCAGGGCTATCTCACCCTCGCACGCGAGGTGATCGCCGGCGGGGCCCGCGCCGCTGCGGCGGGAGGCGACCGGTGAACCCGAGAAAGGAACGCCTCGGCCGCGGCCTGGGGGCCCTCCTCGGCGACTATCTAGGACCCGACCCCACCCCCGCCGGGGATGTCAGGACGATCCCCGTCGCGGGCATTACGCCCAATCCGCAACAGCCTCGTAAAGATTTCAAGGACAACGAGTTAGACGAACTTGTGGCGTCCATTCGCGAGCACGGGCTCCTGCAGCCTCTCCTGGTTCGGCCGGCGGGCCCCGGGCGCTACGAGTTGGTGGCGGGGGAACGGCGCTTCCGCTCCGTCCAGCGCCTGGGCTGGGCGGAAGTCCCGGTCGTCGTTCGCGACGTCGAGGACGAGGCCCTGCTCGTGCTCGCGCTGGTGGAGAACCTCCAGCGCGAGGAGCTGAATCCGATCGAGGAGGCCGAAGGCTACCGAACGCTCGCGGATCGCTTCGGCCTCACCCAGGAGCAGATCTCACAGGCGGTCGGCAAGAACCGCTCGACCGTCACCAACCTCCTCCGGCTCCTCAAGCTCGCCCCGTCGATCCGCCGTCTGGTCGAGGCGGGCGACCTGTCCATGGGTCATGCCCGCGCGCTGCTCTCGATCGAGGACCCGGTGCGCGCGGCCGACCTGGCCCGCGCGGCGGTCAAGGAAGGGTGGTCGGTGCGCGAGATGGAGCGGCGCGCGCGCGGCCAGGGCGCCACGGGGGGCGCGCCCAAGCCCGGGAGTACGAAGCCCGGCCGCCCGCGCGACCCCGTTCTGCGCGCGCTCGAAGAGGCGCTGCGGGAGCGCTTCGCTACGCGCGTGCAGCTCCGCGCCAGCAGCAAGGGGGAGGGAACGATCGAGATTCCGTTCCACGGCACCGAGGAGCTCGAGCGCCTCTTCGCCCTGCTCGCCGGGCGCGAAGCATCCGAGATCGTTGGCTGACGATGGCCGACGTCCCGCACCTCAGCCTCATCGTCGTGCCGGACGGAGGTCGCGAAAGCCGCACGTATCGCATCTCCTATCGGAGGCTCCGCTTGCTCGCGGCGGCCGGCGTCATGGTGGCCGTGCTGATCACCGCGATGGTGGGGAGCTGGTGGTACTTCGCCGCGCGCGCGATGCGCGTGAACCAGCTGGAGACGCGACTCGTGGTGATGAAAGGGGACGAGGGGCGGATGCAGCAGCTCGCTGAAGAGCTCGCCGGCATCGAGCAGCAATATGGGCGGATTCGTTCCCTCTTCGGTGCCGATACGGGATCGGTGGCGTCCGACCTGTGGCTGCCCCCATCGGCGCTGGCACGCGGCGGGCGCTCGGCCCAACCGGGCGCGGCCGAGGACGGACGGCCGACGAGCTGGCCTCTTACGGAGCGCGGGTTCGTGACCCGCACCGTGATGGAGGACGACGTCGGCGAGCACGCGGGAATCGACATCGCCGTCCCCACCGATGCGTATGTCCGCGCGGCCGGACCGGGCACGGTGGTGGACGCGGGGGAGGACCGGGTATATGGTCGCTTCATCCTTCTCGATCACGGGGAGGGGTATCGCAGCCTGTACGCCCATGCGTCCACGACGTTCGTGGAACGGGGACAGCGGGTGCGGCGCGCCGAGGTGATCGCGTTGACCGGATCCACGGGGCGCTCCACCGGGCCGCACCTGCACTTCGAGATCTTGATGGACGGGGAACCGGTAGATCCTCTGACGCTGGTGCACCAGCCGTAGGAGAGGTGATGGCCAGAGACCGGATTGTGAATGGAGCTTCCCCGGAAACCGTGATTTCGATCATCGGACCCGGCATGCAGGTGATCGGCGAGTGCCAAACGGACGGGACGATCCGGATCGAGGGCACCGTCCAGGGGACCGTGCGCGCGGGGAAGGCGGTGGTGGTCGGCAAGGACGGTGTCGTGGAAGGGGACATCTTCACTCAGGACGCGGTCATCTCGGGGAAGGTGAACGGCACGTTGGTCGCCGAGTCCCGCCTCGAGCTGCAGGCGACCTGCCGCATCGACGGGGAGGTGCGTGCCCGCAGGATGCAGCTCGAGGAGGGCGCGATCCTGAACGGGACCGTGCAGATGGGGGAGAACTTCCGCGAGGACGCTCCGGTCCCAGACCGCACCAGCGCGCCGGTGGATCACCAGCCCGCCGGGTTCGGGGGGCTGGACGCCTGATCCCTGTGGAAAGGGACTCTGCGTGGTGGAAAAAGGGGCCAAGGCCCGAGGTGGAATTTCAGCTTGTCCACGCCTGTGGGAAACCAGCATCAACCCTAGTGGCACAGCGACTTTCGGTGTTCGTTCACGTGAAGTTCTCCGCATTCGCCGGAAGGCACCGTGGCGCCTCCCGGGGGTTTTCCACCGACCCCGACCGGGCGCCGATTCCCCTCCCGGCCGGCACCGGCCTCCGCTGCCCCCGATGAAATTAGAATCTCTTCTCGAATACATGGACGCCTATCTCGGCGTCGCGGCCCATCCGGACTATCCGACCGCCCTCAACGGGCTCCAGGTGGAAGGGCCCGC
>CAXNGW010000097.1:0-5364 GCA_964201975.1 Longimicrobiales bacterium
GTTCGAGCCCGGCCCCGGCCGCTCGTTCCAGCTCGGCGTAAAGGCCGCGTTGCACCCCTCGAAGCGGGTCCCCGCTTCGATCGTCACACCGAAGTCCGGGCTCGCGAGGGTCAGCCCGCGCAGCACGGTCGCGCGCACCCAGCGCGCGCCGCCCACCTCGCCGGTGAGCCGTGCCTCGCTCAGATCCTCGAGTCCGCGCAGCGCGGCCGAACGGCGCGTGTCATGCTGACCCACGGCCTCCAGACGAACTCCCCCGCGCCCGCCGCGCCATCCGACTCCGGCCGCGTACAGCAGCGCGTCCATCTGCTCGGGGCGCTCCAGGCGGGTGCCCATGATCCCGACCCCTGCCTCGGCCGTGATCTCCAGCGCGCCCGGCCGCAGCCGGCCCCCCACCGTCCCGTAGAAGTCGGTCTGGTCGCGACCCAGCCCCTGCCCGTTGTCGGTGGTGGGCAAGCGCGTGCCGAAGCGGAGCACCGCTTCCACCGGGCTCGACGAAGGGGTGACGAGCACGATCGTGCCGAGCCGTTGCTCGCCGGTATCCACGCGCCGCTCGCCGTTCGGCGCACGCGCGCCCGCGACCGGGGAGGCGTACACGGAGTCGTCGCTGAACACGCGCACCGCGGTCCCCCCCACCTCCAACGCCACCCGGCCGAACGACCAGGTGCCGAGCACGTTGCCCAGCTCGAGCAGCGTTCCGCGCGTCCCGGCCAGGGTGGCGCGCGCGCCCCAGTGGATCCCCATCCCCACGCGCGCCATCGGCCCCTCGGCGCCGACCGCCTCCCACGGGATCGGATCGTGAGGGCGGAGCTGCGCGCCCACCCGCCGCGGAGCCGGAACCGCGCTCGCGAGCACGGCCAGCAACCACAGCGCGGTGCGCGTCACTCGGGCTCCGGAAGGGGACGCTCGGCGATCACGTACTCGGCGACCGGGCGGCCCCCGATCAGGTGCTCGGTCAGGATGCGGTCGAGCACGGGCGGGTCGCAGTCGCGGTACCAGATCCCGTCCGGGTAGACGACCGCGATGGGGCCGTCCTGACACACCCGCAGGCAGTTGGCCTTGGTGCGGTAGACGCCACCATCGTCGTCGAGATGCAGCTCGCACAGCCGCCGCTTCAGGTGGTCCCACGCCTGCAGCGAGCGGTCGCGATCGCAGCATTTGTCCTTGGTCTGATCGCAGCACAGGAAGATGTGCCTGCGCAGCCGCGCGATCCCCAGCGACTCCACCTTCGCCGCGAGCTCTTCCGCGGCGCGCGCGCGCTCCTTCTTCCTCTTGCTCATCCCTGAGGATGGCTCGGTCGGTGGGCTCCGTCTATACTCCGGCAATGTGCCTCCCCCGCTCTCCCCTGCTCGCGCTCGCGCTCGCCGCGGCGCTGTGTGCGCCTCCCCGCTGTGCCGCGCAGGACCGGATCCGCGTAGGTCTCAGCTTCGGCGGCCTCGGCTTCATGGGCGTGGTCGCGGAGCAGATGTGGGGCGACCGGAGCGCCGAGCTGTTGGTGAGCACGTTCGGCTTCCGCGACCTGAGCCTGTCCCTGGTGGGCAAGCAGTACTTCGGCGCCGCCTGGCTCAAGCCCGCAGTGGGCGCGGGACTGTCGTACATGGTGGGAGTTTCCGAGGACGGCCTCGGCAGCGCGTTGCTCCTGCGCCTCCCGCTGGGCGGCGACTGGCACGTGGCGGGGCCCCATTACATCACGTTCGAGGTCAACGTGGCACGGGGGCTAGCCGTGAAGCGCCCCGACCCGGAGGACGATCTGCCGATCAGCACGCGCATCATCCCGCTGCCCAGCGTCTCCTATCGATTGGATCCGGGCGCGCTGTAGCGGCGCTCGGGTCCAGCTGGCGCTGCCGCGCTGACCGCAACGCGATCGGCGCTCTCTCCAGTCTGATTACTCGTAGCGAAGCGCCACGATCGGATCGAGCCGCGCCGCCCGCTGCGCCGGCCATATCCCGAAGAAGAGCCCGATCAACGCCGAGAAGGCGAGCGCCCCGAACACCGCGTTCGGAGAGATCGCGGTCTGCCACCCGGCTACTTTGCTCATGACGCGGGCGGCTCCCACACCCAGCCCGACCCCCAGCAGCCCGCCCAGGACGCACAGCACCAGCGCCTCGACCAGGAACTGGAACATGATCGCCCGGCGCGTGGCGCCGAGTGCCTTGCGCACGCCGATCTCGCGCGTCCGCTCCGTCACGCTCACCAGCATGATGTTCATGATGCCGATGCCGCCGACCAGCAGGCTCACGCCGGCGATGCCCGCGAGCAGCATGGTGAACGTCTGATTGGTCTCGTTGAACGTGCTGAGCAGGTCCGCCGCGTTGCGGATGTTGTAGTCCGCGTCCGCGCCCGGCTGGAGCCGGTGCGACCGCCGCAGCACGCGGTCGATCTCGCCGAAGGCCTGGTCGAGATCGTCCGCGGAGGCGGTCGCCGCGTAGATCGAGGACAGCCGCTCGCGCCCGCCGAACAGGCGGTACTGCGCGGTGGAGATGGGGATGAAGATCTGGTCGTCGGGGCGTAGAAACGCGGCCTCGCCCTTCTCGGCCAGCACCCCGACCACCTCGTAGGGCTGGCCGCGCAGCTGGATCGTCTTCCCCACCAGGAGCGTGGGCGGGATCTCACCCAAGCGTTCGTTCACATGGTTGCCGAGCACCGCCACGCGCCGGCGGCCCTGCACCTCGCCCTCGTCGAAGTAGCGGCCCGCGATCAACGAGTGGTTGTAGATCTCGAAGTACTCGGGCCAGGTCCCCACCACCTCGTTGTTCGAGTTCCAGCGCTGGTAGGCGACCTGGGTGCGCGAACTGACCTCAGGCGCCACCGTGAGCAGCCCCAGGGATCCAATCCGCAACGCCTCCGCATCCTCGACGCTCAACCGCGAGCCCCCATCCTGCGCGATCCCCCCGAACATCGCCTGGCCGGGCCGGACCGTCAGCACGTTGGTGCCCATGCGTGAGATTTGGCCTTCGACCCGGCGCTGCGCGCCCTCACCCAGGGCCACCATCGTGATCACCGCCGCCACGCCGATGATGATGCCCAGCGTCGTCAGCACCGAGCGCATGACGTTGGCGCGGATGGCCCCGAGGGCCACCATGATGATTTCAGTGATCAGCACGGATCGCCTCCTGTGACCGTCGTCGTGATGGGCTCCGCCGCCGCGCCTGGGTTTCCGCTCAGGGCCCCCGCGGCCGGCCGCCACCGCCACCGCCTGGGATAAATCCGCCGCCGCCGAACGGGTTCCCCCCGCCACCCTGGCGCACCCGGTCCAGGAACTGCTGCTGCTGAGCCTGCAGCTCGGCCGCGCCGAGGAGAGCCACCTGATCGCCCTCCACGAGCCCAGACACGACCTCGGTGTGATCGTAGTCGTTGAGGCCGATCTGCACGGCCCTGGGCTCGGGCGTACCCTGGGCATTCACCACGAAGACGACCGCGCGCCGGATCTGCCGCTGCCGCCCGCCCGCGGGGGCGGCCTGCGTGGTCACGACGCCGCTCCCGCGCGGCAGGTCGAAGCCCGCCCCGCCGGCACCGCCGCCCGTCCCCCGTCCAGCTCCACCACCCTGACCGCCGCGACCACCCCGAACACCGAGCGCCGCCATGTCGAACGCCGCTGGATCCAGGCCGAGCACGATCGCGGCCGGCTGCACGTCCTGCGGCAGCACGATCGCGTTGTTCGGCACCAACAGGATGTCGGCCGCTTCGTCGATCAGGATCTCCACGTCGGCGTTCATCCCCGGCCGCAGCATTCCCTCGTGGTTGTCGAGGCGCACGATCACCGGGAACATCGTCACGCTCTGCTGCACCACACCCTGCGGCTCCACCTTCTCGACGTATCCCTGGAACGGGCGATCCGGGAACGCCTCCACCTTCACCACCGCCTGCATACCGGCGCGGATCTGGCCCATGTCGGTCTCGTCCACCAGCGTACGCACCTGCATCTCGAGCAGGTTCGCCATGACGAACAGCGTGGTGCCGCCGGACACGTTCTGGGACGCGGACTGGATGACCTGCCCTTCCTCGACGCTCTTCTGGATGATCGTACCCGACAGCGGGGCGCTGATCGTGACGTCGCCGAGCCGTAGCTCGGAGAGACTCTTGTTCGTCTGGGCCTTGATCAGGCCGGCCTGTGCGTTGGCGAGATCGAGGCGGGAGTTATCGTACTCTTGCGTGGTGATCACGCCCCCTTCCAAGAGCTCCTTGGAGCGGCGGTTCTGCGCGTTGCTGATCTCGAGCCGTGCGCGGGCGACCTCGAGGTCTGCCGCGGCCTGCTCGTCGCTGTTCTTGACGTCGCGCGGATCGATGCGCGCGAGCAACGCCCCGGTCTGCACGAGATCGCCAACGTCTACCGAAAGCGCCAGGATCTCCCCGGACGCCTTGCTCTTCACCTCCACCTTCCGGATCGGCTCGACCGAGCCGCTCGCCTCGGCAGTGATGCGGAGGGCGCCCTTGATGACGTTGCTGGTCTGCAATGACGAGACCGGCTCGGCCGCGGTGCGCGTGCAGCCCGCGGCCACCCCGAGGGAGAGCGCGAGGACCCGCGCGACGCGGGCGACCTGCGCGTGCCTGGAATCGGTCCTCACCGGGTTGCCTCCACCGTTTCAGTCAGGAAGTCGGCCGCGATCACGCCGTCCTTGAGATGCACCTGGCGGTGCGCGTGCGCGGCGATGTCGCGCTCATGCGTCACCAGAACGATGGTCTGCCCTTCCGAATTCAGCTTGCTCAACACCGACATGATCTCCTCGCTGGTCACCGAGTCGAGGTTGCCGGTGGGCTCGTCGGCGAGCAGCAGCGCCGGCTCATTCACCAGAGCGCGGGCGATTGCGACTCGCTGGCGCTGGCCGCCGGACAGCTCGGGCGGGCGGTGATCCACGCGGTCCGCCAGCCCCACCAGCGCCAGCTTGTCGAGCGCTCGCCGGCGCCGCTCCTTGGCGGAGACGCCCGCGTAGATGAGCGGCAGCTCCACGTTGTGCAGGGAGGTGGCGCGCGGCAGCAAGTTGAACGTCTGGAAGACGAAACCGATGGTCTGGTTGCGTACCCGGGCCAGCTCGTCCTCGGACAGCTCGCTGACGAGATGTCCGTTTAGCCAGTACTTGCCCTCGGTGGGGGTGTCGAGGCAGCCGAGCAGGTTCATGAACGTGCTCTTGCCCGACCCCGACGGCCCCATCACCGCGACGAACTCGCCGCGCTCGATGACGAGGTCGACGCCGCGCACGGCGTGCACGATCTCGGCGCCCAGGACATAGTCCTTCTTGAGCCCTTCGGACCGGATGACCGGGTCGCTCACGCTGCCTTCCACACGGATCACAGCTGCCTCCCCAGGATCGCTTCCAGCTGGGCCTTCGCGGTGACGTAGTCGTAGCGGGATCCGACCAGGTTCACGCG
>CAXNGW010000098.1:0-5276 GCA_964201975.1 Longimicrobiales bacterium
TGCTGCGAGCAGGTCGAGCGCAGCGAGAGCGACCGCGAGACCGCCCTTCATGTCGTACGCGCCCGGACCGCGCACGCGATCGCCGTCCACCGCGAACGGGAGGCGCGCCAGCGTGCCAGCCAGGTGCACCGTGTCCATGTGGCCAATCACGAGTAGCGGGCAGTCGCCGCGACCTTCTCCCTCCACGCGCGCGATCAGATGGGCGCCGTGGCCGGGGGCGGGAACGGACTGTACGGCAGCGCCCCGCCTCGTCAGTTCGTCCCCGAGCCGCGCCGCCAAGGGAACGATCCCTTCCTCATCCCCGGAGGGAGACTCGAGGCGGACGAGGCCTTCGAGGAGGCCCAGACAGGATGCCACCCGGGCGTCGGCTGCTGCGCGCAGCGCGTGCAGCCCCGCCCCGGTCACCGTGCCGATGGGTACCAGCCCGCCCGGCGGTAGCTCTCGTCCAGTAGCTCGACGGGATGCAGCACGCGGCAGCGCACGCCCGCCATGCGCAGGCCGGCGCCGATCTGCATCGCGCACCCCGGGTTGGACGTCACCACCACCCCCGCGCCGGTCTCCGCGACCGCGGCCACCTTGTCGGCGCCGATGCGGCCGCCCAATTCGGCGTGCGTGATCCCGTAGAGGCCCGCGCCGCCGCAGCACTCGTCCGCGGCGCGCAGGGGGATCACCGCGAGCCCGGGCACCGCGTCCAACACCGTCCCGGGTGCCTTGGCCACCCCCTGCGCGTGCAGCAGGTGGCAGGGCGCGTCGGCGGTGACCGTGAGACCCACAGTGCCGCCGGCGCGGGGCCCCAGCTCGGCGAGCACCTCGGAGAGGTCGCGCACCCGTTCGGCCAGGCGAACGGCGCGCTCGGCGTAGGATGGATCGTGCTCGAGCAGGTGGCCGTACTCCTTCATGACCGCGCCGCACCCGGCCGCGTTCACCACCACCGCGTCGGCCCCGGCGGCATCGAACGCGTCCACGTTGAGCCGGGCGAGCGCGCGCGCACCCTCCAGGTCGCCCCCGTGCGCGTGCAGCGCGCCGCAGCAGACCTGCGCCGACGCCTCCACCAGCCGCACGCCGTTCGCGACGAGAACGCGTCGGGTGGCCTCGTTCACGCGGTGGAAAAGACCCTCCTGCACGCACCCGGTCAGCAGCGCGGTGGATCCGTGGTCGCCGCCGATGTCACCGCCCAGCGGCCGCGCCGCGTCGCCCCCCCGGGCCGCCGCCCGCGCGGCGGCGGCGCGCGCGGAGCCCTTACCCGCCGCCTCGGCGGCCTCATGCTGGGCGCGCCGGAGCCCGCGCCAGGGGGCGCTGGCAGCGAGCATGCCCGCGGCGAGCCGCACGCCGCGGAGCCATCCCCAGCCAGGCAGCGCGCGCGCCGCGAACGCGGGCAAGCCGGTCGCGCGCAGCACGCGCGCGAGCATCATCGCTGCGCGCGTCGCGCGCGGGCGCGCGAACAGGCCCAGCGCGAGCCGGTTGTACCATCGGCTACCGCCGCCCTTCACCGCCTCCTCGCGGGCCAGCTCGAGCAGCGCCCCGTATTGCACGCCGGCCGGACAGACCGTCTCGCACGCGCGGCACCCCAGGCAGCGGTCGATGTGGAGCTGGAAGGCCGGGGCCGCCGAGTCGAGCCGGCCCTCGGCGACGGCGCGCATGAGGACGAGGCGCCCCCGCGGCGAGTCGTTCTCGTCGCCGAGCCGCGTGTAGGTCGGGCACGCCGGCAGGCAGAAGCCGCAGTGCACGCAGGTGAGGAGCTTGTCCTCCGCGCCCGCCAGCGTCGCAGCGAGGCTAGTGGCCGAATGGCTCACCGCAAACGCCTGCGGAAGAAGCCGCGGAAGACCGCCCACAGCTTGCGCACGCCGGTCTCCTGGCGGGTCTCGACCAGCACCTGCACCAGCCGCTCTCCCTTCTTCCCGTAGGGAAACCACCACAGCTCGCGGGACAGACCCGTGCGGTGGATGATCACCGAGCGTGAGCGCGTCAGGTCCTCGAGCCCCGCCAGCCCGCGGCGGCGACCGAAGCCGCTCTCTCCCGAGCCGCCCACCGGCAGCCCCGGCACCGCGTAGTGGCTGAGCACGTCGTTCACCGACACGCCGCCGACGTGGAGCTTCTCGCCCAGCGCCTCGCCCCGCCCGCGATCCTCGGTCCAGATGCTGGCCGCGAGTCCGAACGGGTTGGCGTTCACGAGCCGGAGCGCCTCCTCCTCGTCGCGCACGCGCACGATCGGGAGCAGCGGGCCGAAGGTCTCCTCCCACATCACCTTCATGGACGAATCCACGTCCGCCAGGACGGTCGGGTAGAACAGGTTCGAGCCGTCCTCCACCCTGCTCCCGCCCGAGACCACGCGCGCGCCGCGGAGCAGCGCGTCCTCGAGCTGATCCTCGACCACACGCAGCTGGTGGGGTGTGGTGACCGGCCCCACGTCGTACTCGCCCTCGGTGCCCACGCGCAGCTTGCTGGTGAGCGCGGCGATCTTTGCAACCAGCTCGTCGTGCACGGCGTCCACCACGAACACGCGCTCGATCGACAGACAGGTCTGGCCGGCGTTGAAGAACGCGCCGAAGACGATCCCGTTGGCCGCGCGGTCCAGGTCCGCGTCCTCCAGCACGATCGCGGCGTCCTTGCCGCCCAGCTCGAGCGTGACGGGCGTGAGCGTCTCGGCGGCGCGCCCCATCACCTTACGTCCCGCCCCCGAGCTGCCGACGAACACGATCTTGTCGGCACCCGCGCCGGCGAGCGCGTCCCCGGTGGCCCAGTCGCCGGGCAGCACCTGCACGATCCCGTCCGGCAGGCCGGCATCCCTACAGAGGTCGATGACTTTGAGCGCGGTGAACGGCGTGTACTCGGACGGCTTCGCGACCGCCGCGTTGCCGCCGTAGAGCGCGGCCGCGATCACGTCCATGGGCAGGAGGAACGGGTAGTTCCACGGGGTGATCACGCCGACGACCCCGTACGGCTCGCGGTACAGGTAGGCGGACTTCCCGATCAGCCAGCCGGTCTTCACCCACTGGCGGCGCAAGATTCGGGGCGCGACCTCGTCGTAGTAGCGCAGCAGGTCGAGGACAATCAACACCTCGGTCATCGCCTCCAGCCGCGGCTTCCCCGTCTCCGCCTGGATCGAGTCGGCGATCTCCTGGGCGCGATCCCCCACCGCCTCGGAGAGGCGGGCCAGGGTGGCGAACCGTTCCTCGGTGGTGAGCCCGATCCACTGCCTCTGCACCGAGCGGGCGCGCTCGATTGCTTTGAGCACCTCCACCGGGGCGGTGAGGGGGACCTCACCGAGCAGCGAGCCGTCGGCCGGGCGGCGCACTTCGAGGATGCCGCGGTGCTCCGCGGCGGGCGGCTGGGGCGTGCCGGCCCAGGGCGCCCCCGCGCCGCGCATGCGTCCGGGCGTGCGAACCCCCGTCCCGCCCCCGTCGCCTCTCTCCACGTCCACGTCCACGTCCGTCACTCCTGCTGTCGCACGGGCCGCCCCGCTTCGGGGGCCAGCTCGAGCACGAAACGGTCCACCGAGAGGATCCCGGCGGGGTCGAACGCGGCCTTGAGGCCGGCCATCAGCTCACTCTTGGTGGAGGGGCGTCGCCAGGCCTCGAGTAGCGCGAGCAGCGACGCCGGCGCGCGCGTCACGCTGAGCGCGCCGTCTCGCCACGAGAGCGTGCGCCGCACGTCCTCGAGTCGGTCGGCCCACCGTTCCGCCCAGCCCGAGTCCACGCGCAGATGGGGGATCGCCAGCCGGAGCACCCCCGCGCCGCCGTGAATCGCCATCCGCACCGCCGAGCGCGCCAGCGCATCGCGCCCGCCGTGCATGCGTCCGACCGTGCGCGCGAGCTCGACCAGCTCCGCGATGCGGGAGGGCGCGATCGACATGCGCAGCGCCAGGTCGGTCCCGTCCTCGAGGTGGCGCACCTCCCGCCACAGAGCGGCCGCCTCCTCGTCGGCCAGCGCGGTCGGCGATCCTGCCCCCGCTCCAGTCAGCGCGCTCCGGATGACCTCCTCCTCTGCATCCACCCGCTCGCGCAGACCGATCAGCCGCACCGCGAGCACCGCGTCGGTGCCGCCCTCCCGGACATGGCGCCGCTCGAGCAGCTCGACCGCGGCCGGCGTCACCGGCTGCGCGTACGCGGCCACCCCGGCCTGCACCAGCTCCTCCAACGATCCGCCCGTCACGACCAACGTGCGGTCCACCTCGGCTTGCGGGAACAGCCGCATGGTCACTTCGGTGATGATACCGAGCGCGCCCCGGCTGCCGATGAGCAGGCGGACCAGGTCGAACCCCGCCACGTTCTTGACCACGCGTCCGCCAGCCTGGAAATCGCGCCCGTCCCCCGTGACCGCGCGCAGCCCGAGCGCGAGGTCGCGCGGCCCGCCCCACGACGCGCCCAGCGGACCCCACACGCCGGTGGACGCCACCGCCCCCAGGCTGCGCTTGCGGCCGGGAGGATCGAGCGGCAGCCACTGCCGGTTGGGGACGATGATCGCCGCGAGCTCGGTGAGCGTCATGCCCGCCTCGACCGTGATCGTCAGGTCGCCCGGCTCGTACTCGACCACGCGCTTCAGGCGGGACGCGCTCACCACCAGGTCCGGGGGCGACGCCGCGCTCCCCGACCACAGCCAGGTGCCGGAGCCGGCGAGCTCGACCGTCCACCCCTCCGCGCTGGCGCGCGCGAGCACGCGCGCGGCCTCTTCGGTCGAGGTCGGGAAGACGACCGCGCCGGGAGGCGTCGTCCACCCGCTCCAATCCGCGGCCGCGTCGCCATCGAGCACGCGGCCCTGCGGGAGCATCTCCCGCAGCGCGGCCGCGGCGCCCCGCGCGGGGGGTACCAGCGTCGCGTTCATGCGTCCACCGCCGCGTCGGGAAGCACCTTGCCCGGGTTGCACAGCCCCCACGGATCGAACACGGCTTTCACCGCGGCCATCAGCTCGAGCGCGGCCGGCGAGCATACGAGCGGCATGTACTCGCGCTTGTCGATGCCGACGCCGTGCTCGCCGGTGATCGTGCCGCCGGCGTCCACGCACGCGCGCATGATCTCCTTCGAGGCCTTCTCGACGCGTGCGAGCTGATCGGGGTCGCGGCGGTCGAAGAGGATCTTCGGGTGCAGGTTACCGTCGCCCGCATGGAAGGTGTTCGCCAGCCGCAGGTCGTACTTGCGGCCGATTTCCAGAATGCGCTTGAGCACCGCGGGGAGCTTGGTACGGGGTACGGTCGCATCCTGCACGAGGATGTCGGGCGCCACGCGCCCGAGCGCGCCGTAGGCCTTCTTGCGCCCCTTCCACAGCGCGAGCCTCTCCTC
>CAXNGW010000099.1:0-5212 GCA_964201975.1 Longimicrobiales bacterium
TCAGCACCGCGGTGCCGGGCCGGGCGGTAGTGGACGCCGGCTCCAAGGCGCTCTCGAAGGAAGGGTGGGGAATCGAGAATGCGTCCTTCGGCCAACTGTTGGACCGCCCCGAGGTCTTCGTCGTGGGACTCTCCGAGGAGCACGGTATCCTGGACGTCTCCGGCACCGACTGGCGCCCGCGCGTCGGCGACCGCGTGCGCATCGTCCCCAACCACGTGTGCGTGTCTGCCAACCTCCAGGACGCGCTGTGGGCGTGGGACGGAGTGAAGTTCGAGCGCTGGGAGCAGGAAGCCCGCGGGCGGGCCCGGTGGCTCGCCGCGCCGGGAGCCCACGCGGAGTGAACCGACTCACGGAGGATCGCGTGGAGGCGCTGCTCGATGCGGCCGCCGAAGTGCGCTGCGTGGTCGTGGGCGACCTCATGCTGGATCGCTACGTGACCGGGAGCGTGCACCGCATCTCCCCGGAGGCGCCGGTCCCCGTGGTCCGCGTCGAGGCCGAGTCTGCGACGGTCGGGGGCGCCGCCAACGTCGCCCACAACGCGGTGGCGCTCGGCGCTAGCTGCGCGCTGGTCGGAGTCGTCGGGGACGACGCCGGCGGGATGCGCCTCAAGCGCAAGCTCGACGCGCTCGGCGTCGTCACGCGCGGGGTGATCGTGAGCCACGACCGCCCCACCACCGTCAAGACGCGCGTGATGGCGCGCCAGCACCAGATCGTGCGCTTCGACCACGAGATGGACGTGGACGTGGCGGCGCCGCTCGCCGACGCCCTGTGCGCGGTCGTGCGCGACTTGGCTGCCGACGCCGATGTCCTCGTCATCGAGGACTACAACAAGGGCGTGGTCGTGCCCCCCGTGATCGCCGCGGTGTTGGGCGCCGCGCGCGCGCGCGGCATTCCGGGGGTGGTAGACCCGAAGCGGCTGCGCTTCTTTGCGTTTGCCGGCGCGACCGTGTTCAAACCAAATGCCAAGGAGCTCGCGGACGCGCTGGGCGAGCCGATTCGCGTCGATGACCCTGCGTGGATGGAGGCCGTGCGCACCCGCGTCGGGTGCGAGCACCTGCTGCTCACCCTCGGCGAGCACGGGATGGCGCTCCACGGCGCCGACGGCGAGTCCGTGCGCGTGCCGGCCGCGGCGCGCTCGGTCTACGACGTGTCGGGCGCGGGCGACACCGTCACCGCGGTGCTCGCGCTCATGCTGGGGGCGAGGGCCACCGCGGTGGAGGCGGCCATCATCGCCAACCACGCCGCCGCGCTCGAGGTCGCCAAGGCCGGGGTGGCGACTGTCTCCCGCGACGAAATCCTCCATCACTACCGGGCCTTCCAGGCTCGCTGACCCCTCACAGGAGCTCGAGCCCGATGCCCCGTCTCGAAGCCGTCCACACCGACCGCGCGCCGCGCGCGATCGGCCCTTATGCGCAAGCCATCACCGTGGACGGATGGGTCTACTGTTCGGGTCAGATCGCACTGGATCCGGCGACCGGCCAGGTGGTGCCGGGCGACGTCTCCGTGCAGACCGAGCGCGTGCTCGAGAACCTCGGCGCGGTGCTCGAGGCCGCGGGCGCGGCGCTCGATACCGTGGTCAAGACGACCGTCTTCCTCTCCGACATGGCCAGCTTCGCGGCCATGAACGAGGTGTACGGGCGCCGCTTCGGTGAGCACCGGCCCGCGCGCTCCACGGTCGCCGCCGCGGGACTCCCGCGCGGGGTCGCGGTGGAGATCGACTGCGTGGCTCGCCAGCGGGCAGGGTGAGCACCGAGGGCGCCGCCCTCGCCCCGGCCCTCCTCACGCGAATGGTGGGAGCGGCGGCCGCGCTCTTCCAGGATATTCAGCGCACGGGCCCGCCCATCCCGGACGGGCCCGTGCTGGTAGCGGCCAATCACGCGAACGCGCTGCTCGACCCGCTGGTCCTGTTCCGCGCCGCCGGACGGCCCACCCGTCCACTCGCCAAAGCGCCCCTCTTCCGGCACCCGCTGGTGGGCCCGTTCCTCAAGGGCCTCGGGGGTCTCCCGGTCTACCGGCGCCAGGACGATCCGGCGTTGCTCGAGCGCAACCAGGACACCTTCGACGCGGCGGTCGCGGCGCTCCATCGCGGCGAGGCGGTCCAGATCTACCCGGAGGGCACCAGCCACTCGGAGCCCGCCCTCGCCCCGCTCAAGACCGGCGCCGCGCGCATCGCGCTGCTGGCCGAGGAGCGCGCGGGGTGGGAGCTGGGGCTGGTGATCGTGCCGGTGGGGCTGACCTATCAGCGCAAGCACGTCTTCCGCGGGCGCGCGGTGGTCGCCGTCGGGGAGGCGATCCGGGTGACGGCGTGGCGGGAGCGCTACGAAACCGACCCGACCGTCGCCGTGGTGGCGCTCACCGACGCCGTGCGCGCGGGGCTCGAGGCGGTCATGCTCAACTTCGTGGAGGCCGGCGACCGCGAGCTGGTCGAGGTAGCGGAGGCGCTGCACTCGCGCGCGACCGGCGCTGCCGCGTGGACGACCCGACCAGGGCTCGTCGAGCGCTGGCCGCGGCTGCGCGCGTTCACCGAAGGCCTCGCGTGGCTGCGCGCGCACGATCCGGAGCGCCATCGCCGGCTGGTGCGTCGCGTAGACCGCTACGCTCGCGTGGCGGCGCTGCTCGGCGCGGGGGAGTGGGGCGTCCCGCGACGCTACCAGCCGACCACGGTGGCGCTGCACGCGCTCCGGCAGCTCGCGCTGCTCGCGCTGCTCACGCCGCCCGCGCTGGTGGGCGCGGTGGCGTGGTTTCTTCCGTATCGCGTCCCCACCCTCGTCGTCCACTTCGCCCGGCCGTCGTTCGACTCCGTCGCGTCGTACAAGCTCTCGGCGGCGATGCTGGCATTCCCGGTCTTCCTGGTCCTGTGGATCGCGCTCGCGTGGACGTGGGGCGGCCCCGCGTGGGGAGCGTTCGCCGGGCTCGCGGCGGTGCTGGGCGGGCTCGCTTGGATCCCGTGGCGGTCGCGGCTGCGCGACCTGGGCGACGATGCGCGCGGGTTCGTCCGCTCGCTCCCCCGCGGGCACAGCCGCGCCCGACTGGCCGCGCTGCGCGACGAGCTCGCGCGCGAGTTCGACGAGGTGGCATCCCTCGCCAATCTGTCCTAGCGCGGTTGGCCCGGTTCCCGCGGGCCTCTAGCTTCCACGGCGAGGGGGTGGAGGGGGTCTGGTGGCCCTCCGCGGCTTCAAACCGCGTGCGGGTGTCCGGAAGGTCGCCTGGGTGGGTTCGATTCCCACACGCTCCCGTCCATTCGACACGCCGCCGCGGCCTCGCCGAGCGGCCGAGCAGCGGAGCGTCATTGAGGAAGGTCCGTACCTGGTGGAGCGTGCCGCTCCTGCTGGTCGCCCTGGCCGCCCCGATCGCCAGCGGGCGTCCGCTGGCGGCGCAGCAGCCCGACTCGATCGTGGTGGTCCCGGCCGTCCCGACCGCGACCGAGCGCGGCGTGGAGCTCTCGGGCTTCGGTAACCCTACCAGCCCCGGCGGCGCCTTCCTGCGCGCGCTCGTCCTGCCCGGGTGGGGGCATGCGGCGATCGGCGCGTACTCGCGCGGCGGCTTCTATTTCGCCACCGAGTCCACCACGGGCTTCCTGCTCGCGCGCACCATGCGCCGGCTCGCCCAGGCAAAGGACGCGCGCGACTTGAGAGAGGACCGGCTGCGGGAGGTCCTTCTGGCGCAGGGCGTCGTGAGCGACAGCGTGCCCGCGCGCCTCGACGAGGACCCGGACGTCCGCCGCTCCCGACGGCTCGTGGATTCGCGGCGGCAGCAGCTCGAGGACTGGATCGCGCTCGGGACGTTCCTCGTCTTCTTGAGCGGCGCGGATGCGTTCGTGTCCGCGCACCTGCGTGACTTCCCGGATCCGCTCTCGGTGCAGGCCGATCTCGCCGATCCCGCGACGGGAGCCGTCGCCGAGCTGGGGCTCAGGGTGCGGGTGGGACCGCCGTTCGCGGGCCGCTAGGGCTAGGGTCCCACTCCAGCAGGCGGGGATCCTCGCCCTCCGCCAGCACCAGGTACGTGCTGTGCGCCACCCAGTCGCCGGCGTTCACGTACCAGCGCCCCGCGCTCACCTGATTCAGGACGGGGATGTGCGTGTGCCCGAGCACGACCAGGTCGAGGCTCGGATCGGCCTCCAACTTCGCCACTCCCCACGCCTCGAGCGCCCGGGCCCGCCGCTTCTCGTCCTCGTTGAGCCCCCGGTGCTCGGTCTTGGAGACGCGCCGCGCGAGCCCCGCGCCCAGGTCCGGGTGCAGCCAACGGAACGCCCACCGGGTGGCGCGTCCGCGCAGCACGCGCTTGAGGACGCGGTAGCCGAAATCGCCGCGCCCGAGCCCGTCGCCGTGCGCCAGGAACGTGCGCCGGCCCGCGAGGTCGAGGACGACGGGGTCGCGCAGGAACGTCACCCCGATCTCCTCCTCCAGATAGCTCCCGCCCCACCAATCGTGGTTGCCGCCCATCAGCGTCACCGGTACGCCCGCGTCCACGAGGGTGGCCAGCGCTCCCAGCACGCGGGTATGGCCGCGCGGGATCACCGAAGCGTACTCGAACCAGAAGTCGAACAGGTCGCCGTTGAGAATGACGTGGCCGGCCTCTGCGCCCGCGTGCTCGAGCCAGCACAGGAAGGACGCCGCCCGCTCCGGCGCGACGGCGCCGAGGTGCACGTCGCCGGAGAGGTAGATGGGGCGGGGCATGGCAGTCAAAGCTATTCGGCGAGTGACGAGCCCCGCCACTTCGCGCGCGTGACGGGCCCCCTTACCTTAAGACCGATGCGCTGCTCGACCCCTCCCCCCAGCACACGCCGCGCCCGCGGCTGGATCGCCGCGCTCGCGGGAACGGCGGCGCTGGCGTGCTCCAGCCCACCGCCCCCGCCCCCCGGGCCACCCATCGATGCGGAGCAGATCGCGCTCCGGCTCGAGTCCACCACCCGGCTGGACGAGCCCCTCCGCATCTTCTTCCAGTGGTCGGTGAGCGACCGAGACGCGCGCTTCCAGGGAAGGGGAGTGGCCCGGGTGGAACCCCCGTACAAGGCTCGCCTCGACCTTTTTCTCGGCAACGGCGAGACGGTCGCGCGCGCGATCCTGATCGAGGACGACCTGCGCCTCCCTGCGGGCGCGCCGGAAGGGTTGATCCCGCCCGCCGAGCTGTTGTGGGGAACGCTCGGCGTCTTTCGCCCCGGAAAGGACGCTGTGCTCCGCGGCGGCGAGTCGCTCGGCGAAGGGAGGGTGCG
>CAXNGW010000100.1:0-5177 GCA_964201975.1 Longimicrobiales bacterium
GACGCGGCTCCCCTGGCTGGCCGTCAACCTGGTGACCGCGTTCATGGCGGCGTCGGTGGTGCTTGTGTTCGGCCGCATCATCGAGTCGATCTGGTTCATCGCCGCGGTGATGCCGATCATCGCCGGCATGGGCGGGAATTCGGGCACCCAGTCGTTGGCCGTGACGGTCCGCCGCATCGCGACCTCGCGCGGCGACCTGGAGGGGCCGTCCGACGCCTTCCGCAAGGAGACCCTCGTCGGCCTGGTGAACGGTTTCGCCATGGGCCTGCTCACGTTCGGCGTCACCTGGATCGCCGTGATGATCGTGCCGAACGTGAGCCCGCGCCTCCCGTGGGTGGTGCTGCTTGCGTTGTGGGGGAACATCGTGGTGGGCGCCAGCATGGGCGCGCTCATTCCGACGCTGCTCCACCGTTGGGGCATCGACCCCGCCATCGCGTCGTCGGTGTTCCTCACCACCTTCACCGACATGATCGGCTTCCTGCTGCTGCTCGGTCTGGCTTCGGCCCTGCTGCTCTGACGTGACCCTGGCCCCGCGGAGCGAGCACCCTGAAGTGAGCCCCGGCCCGGCGTTGGCGAACCCTTCCGGGGGTGCGCCGGCTCCGCTGGCGGACCGGCCGCCGGCGCGGCGGATCCGGCGCTCGAGCCGGATCGTGCGCACCCTCACGGTCTTCTTCCGCCTGGCGCCGTTCGTGCTGTCGTTCCTGCGCGACCGGCGCCGTTGGGTGTTGTTCGGCGCTCGCCCGCACCGGTCGGCGGCGCATCACCAGCAGCGGGCCGACCGGCTGACCGCCACGCTCGCCTCGCTCGGCCCCACCTTCATCAAGCTCGCCCAGCTTTTTTCGGCGCGCGCCGACATTTTCCCCGAGCCGTACCTGGCCTCGATCGGCCGCCTCCAGGACCAGGTCCCCGCGGACCCGGCCGAGGACATCATCCGCGTCCTCGAAACGGAGCTGGGGAGCCCGGTGGGGACGGTCTTCACCGAGTTCGACAAGGTGCCGATCGCCGCGGCGAGCCTAGGCCAGGTGCACCGCGCGATGCTGGGCGGGCGCGAAGTGGTGGTGAAGGTGCTGCGGCCCGGGGTCGAGGAGGTGGTCGCGCTCGACCTCGACATCTCGTTCCGCATCCTGTTCTGGCTGAACGTCCTCTTCCCGAACCATCACATCCGCGCGCTCACCGCGGTGGTGCGCGAATTCTCGGTGAAGGTCCGCGAGGAGATGGACTTCCGCATGGAAGAGGCCAACATGGCCCGTTTCCGCGAGACCTTCCGCGCCGACCGCCGCGTGCGCGTGCCCGACGTGGTGGAGGGGTACACGCGCCGCCGCGTGCTGGTGATGGAGCGCGTGCACGGCACCAAGGTGGACCGGCTGCACGCCCAGTTCGCGTCCGGGCGGCTGTCGTTCCTCCCGGTCATGGAGACCCTGAACGGGCTCTATCTGCGCATGATGATGGTGGACGGCTTCCTGCACGCCGATCCCCATCCGGGAAACATCCTGGTGCAGGACGACGGCACCATCGTCCTGCTCGACTGGGGGATGGTCGAGCAGGTGCCGCGCTGGACCCGCGAGCACATCCTCAACATGGCGCTCGCGCTGGGACGCGAGGACCTCGACGGCCTCATCAGCGGCATGTATCACCTGGGCATGGTGAGCCCGGAGGTGTCGCGCGGCGAGCTCCGCGAGGCGGCGACCGAGATCATGGGGGTAATCGAGCGCTTCCGCACCACCAACCGGGCCAAGATCGAGGACATGGTCCTGCAGATCTTCGACACCTTCTACACGTGGCCGCTGATCCTGCCGCAGGAGCTCGTCTACTTCCTGCGCGCGGCCGTGCTCTTGGAGGGGCTCGCGTTCCGCTACGACCTCAACTTCGATGCGGTCGCCTTCCTGCGTGGCCTGATCCGCCAGAACCGGGCGGAGATCCTGCGCACGACGGGCCGCGAGCCGGTGGCTGCGGCCAAGAATTTTCTGGATGAAGCGCAGACCACGGTGCGCTCGCTGCGCGAGATCGTGAGCCGGGCCGAGCGCGAGGAGCTGCGCGTGCGCATGCATCCGCGCGACATCGCGGTGCATGAGCGCTTTCTCCACCTGCAGGCACGGCGCGTGCTGTTGTCGATCTTCGCCACCGCGACCGCGATGATCAGCGCCATCCTCTACATCGCCCTTTCCAACGAATGGCTGCTGGGGGCCGGGCTCGTGCTGTCGCTCGTCCTCTTCCTGCTCGTATTCTTCATCCCCGCGCACCTGCTGGAGAACCCGCTGCGCCACGCGCGGGGCATCCGGCCGCACGAGCGGGAGCGGTGATGGAGACGATCGGCCCGGTGCCGGCGTCCTTGGGGCCGCTGCTCGCGGCGTTCGCCGAGGGGAAGCGCGCAGCGCTCGCGCGCGCGATCAGCCTGGTGGAGAACGAGCGCGCCGGGTTCGAGGCGTTCCTGCACGAGGCGCTGCGGCGCTCATCCGCGACCGCCGCGCGCAGGCTCGGCTTCACCGGGCCGCCCGGGGCGGGCAAGTCCACCCTGCTCGCCGAGGTGGCGGGCGCCTACCTCGCCGCGGGGGATCGGGTGGGGGTGGTGGCGGTGGACCCGACGTCGCCCTTCTCGGGCGGGGCGCTGCTCGGCGACCGGATCCGCATGAACGATCTGGCGACCGATCCCGGCATCTTCATCCGCTCGATGGCGACGCGCGGCTCGCTCGGTGGGCTGGCGACGACCACGCGCGAGGTGATCGACCTGATGGACGCGTTCGGGTTCGAGCGCGTGCTGGTAGAGACGGTGGGCGTGGGACAGACGGATCTGGAGATCACAGGGGTGGCCGACACGGTCGTAGTCGTGCTCGTGCCCGAATCGGGGGACGCCATCCAAGCGATGAAAGCGGGGCTCATGGAGATCGCGGACGTGTTCGTGGTGAACAAGGCCGACCGCCCGGGGGCGGACCGGCTCCTCAAGGAGATCGGCACCGCGCTGCACCTGCGGGCGGGGGTGGCGGCGGGCTGGACGATCCCGGTGCTGCGCACGGTCGCGCAGAGTGGGGAGGGGATCCCCGAGCTGCTCGCCGCCGTGGACGCGCACCGCGCCTGGCTGGAGGCGAGCGGTCGTCTGGCGGACCGCCGCCGCGCCCGCGCCGAGCGGCGCATCCGCGACGTGGCCGAGCGCAAGCTGCGCCGCCGCCTGTGGACCGACGCGGACGCGCTCGCCGCGCTCGCCGACGGGGTGGACGCGGTGGCGTCTGGGCGCGCGACTCCCTATGCGGTCGGGCACGCGATCGTCGAGCGGCTGATGGTCCCAGGAGGCCAGTCGTGAGGCGCGTCGGGGCCGTGTTCGCGCTCGTGATCGCGCTCACCGCGGCCGCGCCCCTACGCGCGCAGGATCCCCCGCTGGTCCGGCTGGACACCATCCAGGTGGACGTCGCGTCGCGCACGGCCGCGGCGTTCCCCGCGCGCTCGCGGGTGGTGCAGGTGCTGACCGCCGAGCAGCTGCGCGCGCTGCCCGTGCGCACGGTCGCGGAGGCGCTGCGCTGGGTCACCGCGGCCGACGTGCAGCCGCGCTCGCCCGCGCAGGCCGATCTGTCGCTGCGGGGCTCCACCTTCGAGCAGGTGCTCGTGCTGGTGGACGGCGTCCGCATGAGCGACCCGCAGACGGGGCATTTCGACCTCGATCTGACCGTCCCGCTCGACCGCGTGGAGCGGATCGAGGTGCTGTTGGGCCCCGCGTCCGCGTTGTACGGCGCCGACGCGATGGGCGGCGTGGTGAACGTGGTGACCCGCGAGGCCGGATCGGCCGCGGCCGCGCACGTCGAGTATGGGACGTTCGACAGCCGCCGCGCAGGCGGGTCGCTGGATGGCGTCAGGAGCGGCGTGCGCGCTGGTTTGAGTGGCGAGTGGGCGACGTCGGACGGGCACCGCCTCGGCACCGAGCACGACGCGGTGACGCTGCACGGACGCGTATCGGCCCCCACCGCGCGCGGCGGTCGCCTGGTCGTCCAAGCGGGCCACGCGCGCCGCGACTTCGGGGCAAACGGCTTCTACGCGCCCCGCGACTCCTACGAGGAAACCCGCACCACGGTGGTGAGCGCCGGGTGGTCCGGCGAAGTGGGCGGCGGATTCACGATCCATCCGCTCGTCAGCCTGCGCCGCCACGACGACGACTTCATTCTCATCCGCACCAATCCCGGCGTCTACGAGAACGTGCACGTGTCGAAGCAGCGGGGCGGGGAGGTGCTCGTTCGCCGCCGGGCGATCGGTGGGTTTGGGCTCGCGGTCGCCTTCGGCGGGGAGATCTACCGCGACGAGATCGAGAGCACCCGCGTGCTCCCATCCCCGCCGACCCCCGCGCTGGGCGTCCGTGCCGAGGACCGGGGAGCCGGCTACGCGGAGCTCGCCTGGGGCGGCAGCCGGGCGAGCTGGAGCGCCGGTCTGCGCGGCGACTGGCACGAGGGGTTCGGGGACGCGTGGTCGCCGTCGCTGTCCGCGTCCGCCGACCTGACGCCGTCGCTGCGCGCACGCGCAGCGTGGGGGCGGTCGTTCCGTTCGCCGACCTGGACCGAGCGGTTCTACCAGGATCCGTCCAGCATCGGGGACCCGACCCTGGCGCCCGAGCGCAGCTGGACGGCCGAGGTCGGGGCCGATGTGGCGCTGCCGAAGAGCGGGGTCGTGCGCGCGACCGCGTTCCGCCGCCAGAGCGACGGCCTGATCGACTGGGTCAAGCCGGCCGGCAGCGCCGCGACCGTGCCGTCGACCGTGCGCAACGTAGAATCGGCTCGCTACGATGGTCTCGAGCTGTCGCTGGAGGGGCTCACCCTGGCCGGGTTCGCGTTCGAGGGGGGGGTCTCCACGCTGACGCTCACGGCTGGCGAGGCGGCGGGGCTGGTGAGCCGCTACGCGCTCAAGCCGATCGTCGAGCGCGCCCTGGTCGGAGCCACGCGCTCATTCCTCGACCGGCGGCTCCTGCTCTCAGGCCGATGGCTCCGCGAGCGCCGCCGCCAGGGCGAGGCGTACCAGCTGCTCGGCGCCCGCGCGCGCGTTCGGCTGCCGCGCGGCGAGCTTGAGTTGAGCGGCACCAACCTGACCGACGAGAGCTACCAGGACATCACGAACAACCCCGCCGCCGGTCGGGCCTTGACCGTGGGGTATCGCCTGGAGGTGGGCGGAGGACGTTGAGCCAATGAAAGGGGGAGATGGGTGAT
>CAXNGW010000101.1:0-5176 GCA_964201975.1 Longimicrobiales bacterium
CCAGCGCCGCCAGGTCGGGCGTGGTCGCGACCACGTTGAGCTTGTCCGCGGTAGGGGGGCGCTGCGGCCCGGCGCCGAGGGCGGCCACCACGGCCGTCGCGATCTTGAATGCGGTCAGGGTGCTCATGGGTTGTCGTCGCCGGCTAGAATTTGTGGGCTGCGTGCGCGCCGAGCAGGAACTCGAGCTGCATCCACAGCGAATGATCCACGCCGAGGCCGGCGCGGTGGTCGTAGTTGTACTGGATCCGGACTTTGGAGAACTCGGTCGGATACCAGGTGAGATCGGGGGAGACGCGCCAGCGGTCGGTGCGGACGGGCGAGTCGAAGAGGCTGTCGTCGCCGCTCGCAGCTTCACCGCGCAGGCCCGCGACCAGGAGGGGCTTGATGCCCCAGAGCAGCTGCGCGTAGAAGCCCCGGTCGCGGAGGACCTCCTCGGGGAAGACGACATCCGCGTCCTCCGCCGACTCTCGCGCCGCCGCGTCGTAGCGCCGCCACATCGCCTCGCTCTGGAACGAGACGAACGGGAAGCCTTGGCGGGCCGCCGCAGGCTTCCACTTCCAGTAGAGGTCGGCGCCCCAGATGCGCGTGTCGGCGTCCTCGCCGGAGTTGTTCGGACCGAGCGCGGCCGAGCCGCCCACCACGATCGTCTGCGTCCCGGTGAGCTCGAGCGACGTGGACAAGCGGGGAACCCAGAGGAGATCGCCCGCGTCGCGCACCTCGACGTCGGCCGCCGCACCGCCGTGCAGCTCCGACGACTCCTCGGAGCGGAAGCTCGACGTGGTGCCTCCGGCGCTGTTGAACACGCCGACCATCGCCTCCGTGTACCAGGAGGTCGGGAGAAGCCACGACAGCCTCGCCCCCTGACCGCGCAGCCCCTCGCCGCCGAACATGCGGTTGAGGACGAGCGGCTGGTCGGCGAACGCCCACGCGTGCGGGTGCTGGGTGTTCTGGCGGCCGAACTCCACGAAGTACTGCCCGCCGCGGAGCTGCAGGTTGCCGGGCAGCGAGGTGGTGAGGAAGTACATCTCCTCGAGCTCGACGCCCGTCTCCCCATCGCCGTCCAGCTTGTAGACGATGCTGGTGAAGCCGCTGAAGTACGGGTCCACGGCTCCGTCCAGCACGAGCTCGGCGTTGGGGACGCTGAAGCCGCGTACGCGGGGATCGTGGTCGCCCACCTGGAGCGAGCCCACGTCCGCCTCGGTGGACCAGCCGGCGTCGGTCAGGCCGACGAAGCTGACGTTCATATAGGCGCCGGCTCGTGCCGGCAAAGCGGGCTGAGCTGCTGCCGCGGCCAAGAGATCGATCTGCTGCTGCAGACCGCCGACCAGCGCGGCCAGCGAGTCCAGCTGGCGGCGCGCGAGCGTGTCGGCCGCCTGTTGTCCGGCCAACGCTGCCGGGGTCAGGGCGGCGGCGAAGAGGAGCGCGGCCCCCGAGGGCCGGCTCCAACGGCAGTAGCCAGAAATCGTGACGAGAGAGGGCAAGGGTCCTCCGCCTGATATGGATCCACGGGGGGCGCCCCGGCCAGAAAGCCGGTCGGACGCCAGGAGACGAACGTGGGGAAGGGAGCAGGAGCTCCCTCAGGCGAGGGGCGGACCCCGGGGTTGGTGGCCGCGCTCGGGGGCGGCGGAGGGAAGCTCGAAGACCTGGCCGTGCACCGAGCCAGCGAGCGTGAGGACAGGGGACTGGGGGCGGATCCGCGTTGCCGAGGCCGCGCGATTGGCGCCCACCTGGATGCAGATCGAGTGGTCGTGGCCGACCACGCACGCGGCGTCGCTGTGCTCGCTTTCGAGGACGGCGGAGCGGCTGCTGTCGGCCCGCCCGAGCATGGGCACGAGGAGGCCCTCGAGGAGCAGGAGCGCTCCCAGGAGAGGGCTGATCCACGCCCGCGCGCGACGATCGGGTCGATTCATTCCGACCCTGGTACACGGTCGGGAGCGGAGGGTGCCAGAAAGGGGTGCGGCTCCCCTTGTTGGACGGCGGGAACCCTGCTCCCTATATTCCCGTCGCGTGCTTGGGGGGCCCATTTATTGAGCCAACGCAAGTGAAGCCGGGACTGACTCCTGAGGTCGACGTCACGCCTCCGTAGTGAGGAAGGCGGAAGCCGAGGGGAGGTCACCAGAAATAGACCCGGGCTTCAATAAACCCCTCCCAGGCGCGTAGCGGGGTCGGCGCTCGAAAGGGTGCCGACCCCGTTTTTTTATCGGTACAATGCGAGCCCGAGAGCTGCGGCCAGGAGAACGATGAGGGGAGCGGGTACCTTCGGTCGCGACGGTCACTCCGGCAAGCTACGCCCGGGCTTCGGCGCGCGCCCCGCGGCGCGAAACGATTGCCCGACCCGCCGGGTAGGTTGCTCGCTCGACGCCATCTCCCAGACGTGAGGCAGCACCACATGCCGGAGGTCAGGGTCACGCGCAGGCTCCACTTCAGCGCCGCGCACCGGCTGTTCCGGCCGGACTGGTCGGACGCGCGCAACGCGGAGACGTTCGGCGACTGCTCGCACGCCAACTGGCACGGGCACAACTACGAGCTCGCCGTCACCGTCGCGGGCCCGGTCGATCCCGAGACCGGGTTCGTTATGGACCTCAAGGTGCTACGCGATCTGGTCCAGCAGCGCGTCGTGGACGACGTGGACCACCGCAACCTGAACCTCGACGTGCCCTGGCTCGCGGGCGTGCTGCCCTCGACCGAGAACGTCGTGGTCGCGATCTGGAAGAGGCTGGAGGACGGGCTGCCGGAAGGCGTCCGGCTGGAACGGCTCCTCCTCGAGGAGACGCCCCGCAACTCCGTCGAGTACACCGGCGGCTGAGAGAGGCCCGAGCGTGAGCCCACCGAACCTGTCCGACGTGCCGTTCCCGGAGCTGGTGGCGGAGATGATCCGACGCCTGGGCGACGACCCGACGCGCGAGGGAATGCTCAAGACCCCCGAGCGCGTCGAGAAGTCGCTCCGCTTCCTGACCCAGGGCTACGCCCGGACCGGACAGGAAGCCGTGGGCGACGCGCTTTTCACCGAATGCCACCGCAACATGGTGGTGGTCAAGGACATCGAGATGTATTCGATGTGCGAACACCACCTTCTCCCATTTTTTGGCAAGGTGCACATCGCGTACATCCCCGACGGCCAGATCATGGGGCTGTCGAAGACCGCCCGGCTGGTGGACGTGTACGCGCAACGCTTCCAGGTGCAGGAGCGGCTCACCGACCAGATCGCGCAGTCGCTGTGGGACACGATCAAGCCGCTGGGCGTCGCGGTCGTGATCGAGGCGTACCACCTGTGCATGATGATGCGCGGCGTACAGAAGCAGAACTCGAAGACGATCACCTCCGCGATGAAGGGGACGTTCCTAGAGGATCACCGCACCCGCGACGAGTTCCTCCGCCTCACGACCTCCGCGCACCAGCCGTTGTGACGGAAGCCCCGCTGACCGGAACGAGCGCGCTGGTCACGGGGGCCAGCCGGGGGATCGGCGCGGCGGTGGCGCGGCGGCTCGCAGCCGCGGGAGCGAGCGTGCACCTCGTCGCGCGGGGCGCGGCCGAGCTGGAACGGCTCGCGGCCGAGCTGGGCGGCCGCGCTTGGCCCGCCGACCTGGAGGACTTCGCCGGGCTCGCGAAGGCGCTCGACCGGCTCGGGGGCGCGCTCGGCGGCGCTCCCGACCTGATCGTGAACGCGGCGGGCGCGTTCGGCCTCGCTCCGCTCGCGGACACTCCGGTCGACCTCTTCGACCGCATGCTGGCCACTAACCTGCGGGGCCCGTTCCTCATGATCCGCGCGTTCCTCCCGCGGATGCTCGCGCGCGGCAGCGGCACGATCGTCTCGGTCGGCTCGGTCGCCGGCCACCGCGCGTTCCCGAGCAACGGCGCGTACTCGGCGTCCAAGTTCGGGCTGCGCGGGCTGCATGAGGTGCTGTCCGAGGAGCTGCGCGGCACCGGCGTGCGCGCCACCCTGGTCGAGCCAGGGGCTACCGACACGCCGCTGTGGGACCCGTTCGATCCGGACCATCGCCCCGACCTGCCGAATCGCGCCGACATGCTGTCCCCGGACGACGTCGCCGAAGCGGTGCTCTTCGCGGCGACGCGGCCGGCCGGGGTGCGCCTCCCGCTTCTCCGCGTCGAGCGGGGCTGATCGGCGGGTGCACCTTCTCCTCACCGATCGATTGGTCTGCCCGCGCTGCGGGCCGGGGTTCGGGCTCATCCTGCTCGCCGATCAGCTAGTCGAACGGCGTGTGCTCGCCGGCGGGCTCGGCTGCCCCAACTGCCGCGACCGCTTCCCCGTCGCGGACGGCTTCGCCGACCTGCGGGCTCCGCCGCGGAGCCCGCTCCCGATGCCGGCTGCGCCGGCATCGCCCGAGGCCGAGTCCAGCGCACAGCTGGCGGCGCTGCTGGGGGTGAGCGAGGGGCCGGGGCACGTGGCGCTGGTAGGAGCGCTGGCCGCGCACGCGGACGCGCTCGCCGACCGGATCCCGGGAGTGGAGGTGGTGGCGGTGGACGCTGGGATGCGCGCAGCGACCGAGCGGGAAGGGGTGAGCCGGCTGGTCGCGGGCTCCGACCTGCCCTTCCAGCCATGGACGTTCCGCGCGCTCGCGGCGGACGGGACGCGTGCGCGGCCCGAGGAGTGGGCGCGCCTCGTCGGGCGCGGCGGGCGGATCGTGATCTCGCGGCCGGAGGAGGATGCGGCCGAGCGGCTGGAGCGCGCCGGGACCCGCCTCCTGCTCCGTCAGCCCGACTGGATCGTGGCTCTGGTGGAAACGAGCTAAGCTCCTGCGATTGCGCGCTTTCCGGCCCGTCCTTACGTTCGACCAAGGACCCCTTCCTCCCGCCACACCCCCGGGGGCGCGTCGGCATGACCTGGTGGAGCAAGCTCTTCGGCTCGCGTGATTCGGGCCGCGTGGACTACTACGACGAAGGGCTGGCCCTCCTCTCGGGGGGCAAGTTCCATGAGGCGCTCACCTCGTTCCGACTGGCGCTCAAGGAGCAGCCGGGCGATCCGGTGGTGCTGCAGCAGATCGCGATCGCGTACACCCGGATCGGCATGACGGACGAAGCGGCCAAGACCTATCGCCACGTGCTGCACAAGGATCCGGCCGCCTCGGGCGCCCACTACGGACTCGCTTTCCTGCTCCTGCGCGCAGGCCGCAGCGACGAGGCGATGACGCACTTGCAGGCAGTCCTCGATCATCCA
>CAXNGW010000102.1:0-5157 GCA_964201975.1 Longimicrobiales bacterium
CAAGAGCGTAGCGGAGCTGCTGGTCCTCGCGGCGCAGCGGGAGTTTCCGGCGACCACCTATATGGCGGTGCGTTTCGGGAACGTGCTGGGGAGCCACGGCAGCGTCATTCCGGTGTTCCGGCAGCAGATGGAGGCGGGAGACCAGCTCACCGTCACGCATCCCGACGTCACCCGCTTCTTCATGACCATCCCCGAGGCCACCCAGCTCGTCCTCCAGGCGTCGCTCCTCCCCGAGGCCAGGGGACGCATCGCCATGCTGGACATGGGCGAGCCGATCAAGATCCTCGACCTGGCGCGGAATCTCATCCGTCTGTCGGGTGAGTACCGCGATCCCGATTCGCGCATTCGCTACGTCGGTCTGCGTCCGGGCGAGAAGCTCCACGAGGAGCTGGTGGCCCAGAGGGAGCAGGTGGTCCAGACGCGGGTGCCGAAGGTGAACCTCGTCTTCCGGCCGCACGCCGAAGGGGTCAAGGATCTCACCCCCTGGATCGATCGCTGGCGGCTCCTGGTCGGCGACCCGCAGCTGCGTGCTTCTCTGGACGAGGTTTGGGATTGGTGCTGCCGCACGGGGCCGATGCCGGAAGAGGTGCCCGCGGCCTCGGGCCGTCACTGAGCCCCGGCATCTCCCCGTCCGCGTGAACATCACCGTCATCGGCACCGGATACGTCGGGCTGGTCGTGGGCGCTTGCCTGGCCGAGACCGGTCACGACGTCGTGTGCGCGGACATCGACGAGGGCAAGATCGAGCGGCTCGGGCGCGGGGAGATCCCCATCTACGAGCCCGGGCTCGAGCCCATGGTCCGCCACAACCTGCAGGAAAAGCGGCTCCGCTTCACCACCGACGTCGCCGCATCCGTCCGCGGCTCGCAGATCGTCTTCATCGCGGTCGGCACTCCGCCCGGGGAGGATGGGTCGGCGGACCTCCAGCACGTCCTGGCCGTCGCCGATACGGTCGGGCGGGCGATGGACGGCGAGACGATCGTCATCACCAAGAGCACGGTTCCGGTGGGAACCGCCGCCAAGGTGCGGCAAACGATCGCCGCGCACGCCCGACACCCGTTCCACGTCTGCTCGAATCCGGAGTTCCTCAAGGAAGGCGCGGCGGTCGAGGACTTCATGAAGCCCGACCGGGTCGTGCTCGGGGTGGACGATCCCGGCGCCGCCGAGGTTCTCCGCACCCTGTTCGAGCCCTTCGTCCGCACCGGACACCAGATCCTGATCATGGACGTGGCGTCCGCCGAGATCGCCAAGTACGCCGCCAACGCGATGCTGGCCACGCGCATTAGCTTCATGAATGCGATCGCCCGATTGTGCGCGGCCACAGGCGCCGACGTGGACCAGGTGCGCATGGGGGTCGGCTCGGACTCCCGCATCGGGCCGAGCTTCCTGTTTCCGGGCTGTGGCTACGGTGGTAGCTGCTTCCGGAAGGACGTGAAGGCGCTGATCCGAACGAGTCGGCAGCTCGGGCTGGACGCCTCCATCCTGGACGCGGTGGAGTCGGTGAACGAAAGGCAGAAGCACATTCTGGTGGACGCGATCGTCGCGCGCTTGGGTGAGGATCTGTCCGGACGCGTGTTTGCCGTCTGGGGTCTGGCGTTCAAGCCCAACACCGACGACATGCGTGACGCGCCGAGCCTGGTGACCATCGAAGGCCTGCTCCAGCGGGGCGCGCGCGTGGTCGCCCACGATCCGGTGGCGATCGAAGAGGCCAAGCGTCGCCTCGGGGACCGCATCGAATACCAGGAGCAGAACTACGCGGCCCTCCAGGGCGCCGACGCCCTGGTGATCCACACGGAATGGCAGGCCTACCGGGGCCCCGACTTCCCCCGCATGAAGCAGCTGCTCCTGCGGCCCTTGATCTTCGACGGCCGCAACCTCTACAAGCGGGAGCTGATGGAGAGCCACGGCTTCGAGTACCACTCAATCGGCAAGCCCGCGGTGGTGCCGGCGGGAGCGGTGGTGTGAGGGTCCTCATCACCGGCGCTGCCGGCTTTCTCGGCTCGCATCTGGTGGACCGTTTCCTCGCCGGTGGCCACACGGTCATCGGGATAGACAACTTCATCACGGGCAGCCCGGACAACATCGCCCACCTCCGGGGCCGGCCCGACTTCAGCTTCGTCGAGCAGGACGTCACCAAGTTCATCGACGTGAAGGAGCCCCTGGACGGCGTGCTCCATTTCGCGTCCCCCGCCTCGCCGGTGGACTACCTCGAGCTGCCCATCCAGACCCTCAAGGTCGGCAGCCTGGGAACGCACAACACGCTGGGGCTGGCCAAGGCCAAGGGCGCCCGCTACCTGCTCGCGTCCACCTCCGAGGTGTATGGAGACCCGCTCGTCCATCCCCAGCCCGAAACCTACTGGGGGAACGTGAACCCCGTGGGTCCGCGCGGCGTCTACGACGAGGCCAAGCGGTTCGCCGAGGCCATCACCATGGCCTATCATCGCTTCCACGGGGTGAACACGCGGATCGTTCGCATCTTCAACACGTTTGGTGAGCGCATGAGGCCCGCCGACGGACGCGTCGTCTCGAATTTCATCGTGCAGGCGCTCCGGGGTGAGCCGCTCACCGTGTACGGAGACGGCTCCCAGACGCGCTCGTTCTGCTACGTCGCGGACGAGGTGGAGGGGATCTATCGTCTGTTTGCGTCCGACCGCGTGGATCCCACCAATATCGGTAACCCGGACGAGTTCACGGTCCGGCAGCTGGCGGAGCTCGTGCTGAAGGAGACCGGCAGCCGGTCCGTGATCGAGTCGCTGCCGCTGCCCCAGGACGACCCCAAGGTGCGGCGGCCGGATATCGCCATCGCCCGCTCGGTGCTCGGCTGGGAGCCCAAGGTGTCCCTGATCCAGGGGCTGAAGCGGACCATCCCCTTCTTCAGGGCGCTCGTCGAAAAGGGTGCGACCGCGCGGACGCTTCCGGATGCGGCGGCCCGATGAGGCACGCCACCGCTCTGGTCACGGGGGGCGCCGGCTTCATCGGTTCCCACCTGGTCGATCGCCTGATCGCTGAAGGGGCCCGGGTCCGCATCCTGGACGACTTTTCGACCGGACGGCGGGAGAACCTCGCCCACGTTCTCGGCCAGGTCGAGGTGGTGGAGGGTTCGGTCACGGACACCGCGGCGTGCGAGGTCGCCTGTCGCGGGGCGGAGTACGTGTTCCACCAGGCCGCCGTCCCCTCGGTCCAGCGATCCGTCGCCGATCCGATGCGCACCCACGAGGTCGGGGCCACAGGGACGCTGCGCTTGCTGGTGGCGGCGCACGCGGCGGGTGTGCGCCGCTTCGTGTACGCGGGATCGAGCTCGGCGTATGGGGATACGCCCACCCTGCCCAAGCGGGAGGATATGGCGGAGCGACCCCTGTCCCCGTACGCGGTCGCCAAGCTCACCGGGGAGCATTACACGCGGGTGTTCGCGCACGTGCACGGCCTCGAGACGGTGGTGCTCCGTTACTTCAACGTGTTCGGGCCGCGCCAGGATCCGAGCTCCCAGTATTCGGCCGCGATCCCCCTCTTCATCACGATGGCGCTTGCGGGCCGCGCTCCCACGATCAACGGGGACGGCGAGCAAACCCGTGATTTCACCCACGTGGAAAACGTGATCGAAGCGAACCTGCTCTCCGCCGAAGCGGCGGCCGAGCGGGTTTCCGGTCAGGTCTTCAACGTGGGGGCAGGGGAGAGGACCTCGCTGAACGCACTGTGGAGCGCGATTCAGGCGGTGGTGGGTTCCTCGGTCGAGCCGAAGCGGGGTCCGCCACGTCCTGGGGACGTGAGGGATTCGCTCGCGGACCTCACGAAAATCGGCATGGCCACGGGGTACAAAGTGAAGGTGGGTCTGCGCGAAGGCCTCGAGAGGACGGCTCGCGCCCTTGCGGCCGCGATCGCTGGGGCGGAGGCGTGATGGCCCAGAAGCGGGCTCTAATCACCGGCATCACGGGTCAGGATGGCTCCTACCTCCTGGAGCTGCTCCTCGGCCACGGGTACGAGGTGCACGGCATCATCCGGCGCTCCTCGGTCTTCACGACCGACCGCATCGACCATCTCTACGAGGATCCGCACGAGGTGGGCCGCAGGGTCATCCTGCATTACGGCGACCTCACCGACTCTGCTGTATTGCGCCGCGTGCTCGATCGGGCCCAGCCGCACGAGGTCTACAACCTCGGCGCGCAGTCGCACGTCAAGGTTTCGTTCGAGGAGCCGGAGTACACGGCTGAGGTGGTCGCCATGGGTGCCCTCCGGATGTTTCAGGCGGTGCTCGACTACCGCGACAAGTCCGGGCTAGACGTTCGCGTCTACCAGGCCGGTTCCTCCGAGATGTTCGGGTCGTCCGCGCCTCCCCAAAATGAGCGCACGCCGTTCTATCCCCGCAGCCCCTATGGTGTGAGCAAAGTTGCAGCTCACTGGTATGGGGTGAACTTCCGTGAGGCCTACGGGCTCTTTCTGTGCAATGGCATTCTTTTCAACCACGAATCGCCGCGGCGGGGTGAGACTTTCGTCACGCGCAAGATCACCCGCGCGGTGGGTCGGATCCTGGAGGGCTTCCAGGACAAACTCTACCTCGGAAACCTCGAGGCCGATCGGGATTGGGGCTTCGCAGGAGATTTCGTGAAGGCGATGTGGCTGATGCTTCAGCAGGACGCGCCCGGCGACTATGTGATCGCGACCGGTATCTCCCACTCGGTGCGGGACTTCGTCACGGAAGCGTTCGGGCTGGCGAATCTGGACTGGGAGCGGCATGTCGAGATCGACCCTCGATACTTCCGCCCAAGCGAGGTCCACGGCCTCCAGGGAGATGCAACCCTGGCGAAGGAGCGGTTGGGGTGGGAGGCGGAGGTCGACTTCACGACGCTGGTCCGGATGATGGTCGATCACGACGTTGCCCTCGCGCGCCAGGAACGCATTCTTCGCACGTCCGGTCATCTCGTGGCGGTCCGGGGAGCAGCGTCCCTCTGAACCCCTCGAGCAGGGTTTTCGTGGCGGGTCACCAGGGACTGGTCGGGAGCGCGCTGGTTCGCCGCTTGCGGGAAAGAGGCTACACGGACCCCCTCGTGGCCGGTCGGGAGGAGCTCGACCTGAGGGACGGGGGTGCGGTGCAGGCATGGCTCGGGCGGCATCGTCCCGACGTGATCCTGCTGGCCGCCGCCCGGGTCGGGGGGATCCTCGC
>CAXNGW010000103.1:0-5029 GCA_964201975.1 Longimicrobiales bacterium
CATGGCGCAGATCGACCGCGAGGGAAAGGGCGCGATCGTCTATCTGCGTCAGGAGGGCCGCGGCATTGGCCTCGGCAACAAGCTGCGCGCGTACGCGCTCCAGGATCAGGGGCAGGACACGGTCGAGGCCAATCAGGCGCTCGGCTTCAAGCCCGACCTGCGTGACTACGGCATCGGCGCCCAGATCCTCCTCGACCTGGGGCTGCACTCGATCCGCCTGCTCACCAACAACCCGCGCAAGGTGGTCGGGCTCGACGGCTACGACATCGAGATCATCGGGCGCGTGCCCATCCAGGTGCAGCCCGGCTCCCACAACGAGCACTACCTCGAGACCAAGCGGGCGAAGCTGGGGCACATCCTTTGAGCGGCGCGCGATGAGCACCGGCGACCACTCGTACGCCGACGCGCTCGCGGGCAAGATATCCGGTGCCGACCTGCATTTCGGCGTGGTGGTGTCGCGCTTCAACGCGCATGTCACCGAGCCTCTGCTGGAGAGCGTGCTACGCTGCCTCCACGAGCACGGCGCGGGCAAGGATGCGATCGATATCCACCGCGTGCCCGGGGCATGGGAGCTGCCGCAAGCGTGCGGTTGGCTCGCGCGCAGGCACCGGCACGACGCGCTGCTCGCGCTCGGCTGCCTGATCCGCGGTGAGACCGCGCACTTCGACCTGATCGCCACCGAGGTCGCGAGCGGGCTGGGGGCGATCACGCGCGAAACGGGGGTGCCGATCGCGTTCGGCGTGCTCACGACCGAGACCGAGGCCCAGGCGCTAGAGCGCGCCCACCCGGAGCGCGGGGACAAAGGGCGCGAGACCGCGCTCGCCGCGCTCGAGATGGCGAACCTGTACGTGCGGCTCGGGCGCCAGCGAGCGGGGTTGTGAGCTCCCCGCCGCTGCTCGCGCGCGACCGCATCGACCGCACTCGCGCGCGCGCCTGGGCCCTCCAGGTGCACTACGGGTGGGAGAGTGCCGGCGGGTCCGGGAGCCTGCGCGACGCGCTCGTCGGGGTGCTCGGCAATCGCCACATCGCCCCGCGGCGGCTCCCCTACGTGCGGCGGCTGCTCGGGTTGTTCGACGAGCACCGCGCCGAGGTGGACCGCGCGCTGCACGACGCGCTCGAAAACTGGCGGCTGGAGCGGCTCTCGGCGCTCGACCGCGGAATCCTGCGCTTGGCCGCGGTCGAGCTGCTGCACGTGGAGGAGGTCCCCCCCAAGGTCACCATCCAGGAGGGGATCCGCCTGGCCGAGCAGTATGGCGGTCCGGATTCACCGCGCTTCGTCAACGGGGTGCTGGACGCCCTCTACAAGCGTGCGTACCCAGGACGCTGACCGTCCCCAGGCCCGGGGCGCGTCACACCCGGCGCTCGACATCCTCGTCGTCAACTGGCTGGACCGGGAGAACCCCCAGGCGGGCGGCGCCGAGACCCATCTGCACGAGGTCTTCGGGCGGCTCGTCCGCTGGGGGCATCGGGTCACGCTGCTGTGCTCGGGCTTCACGGGCGCGAGCGCGCGCGCCGAGCTGGATGGGATCGAGGTGCACCGCGTGGGGGGCCGCCACTCGTTCGCGCTCGCCGCCCGCCCCTACTTCTGCCGTCACCTCGGGCGCCGGCCGTTCGACGTGGTGGTGGAGGACCTGAACAAGGTCCCGCTCTTCACCCCCTTGTGGACCGACCGCCCCGTCGTGCTGCTGGTCCACCACCTGTTCGGCGCGACCGCGTTCCAGGAGGCGGCGCTCCCACTCGCGGCCGCCACCTGGCTGCTGGAGCGCCCGGTGCCCCGCGTCTTCCGCGGCGTGCCGGTGGTGGCGGTGTCGGGGAGCACGCGCGACGACCTGGTGGCGCGCGGCGTGGATCCGGCGAAGGTCGACGTGGTCCCCAACGGCATCGACCTGGAGATCTACACCCCGGACCCGGCGGTGGAGCGGTTCCCGGAGCCCACCGCGCTCTACTTGGGCCGGGTGAAGCGCTACAAGCGGGTGGACCTGCCCGTGCGCGCGATCGCCCTCCTGCGCGACCGCGGGGTGGCCGGGCGCCTCCTCGTGGCCGGACGCGGCGAGGAGATCGAGACCGTGGCGCGGCTGGCGCGGCGGCTCGGCCTCGGCGAGGACCGGGTGTCCTTCCTCGGCTTCGTCGCCGACGCGAGAAAGCTCGAGCTGTTCCGCCGCGCTTGGGTGCACGTGCTCACCTCCCCCAAGGAGGGGTGGGGGATCGCAAATCTCGAGGCGGCGGCGTGCGGAACGGCCACCGTCGCGAGCGACTCGCCGGGGCTGCGCGACTCGGTCCGGGACGGGCGCACCGGCTACCTCGTCCCCCACGGGGACGTGGCGGCGCTCACCGATCGCCTGGGCGCGCTCTTCACCCGGCCCGACCTCCGCGACCAGCTGGGGAGCGGTGCGCGCGAGTTCGCGGAGGGCTTCTCTTGGGAGGCCTCCGCACAGGGGGTGCTGGAGGTGCTGCGCCGCCGGGTGGTAGAATGCTCAGCCACGGCTGTTCCGGCCGCGGCGAGTTTCCCGAGGGAGGGCGTCCGCTGAGCGACATCAAGCCGTCGATCGCACAGGGCAAGCGAACCCCGCTCACGGTGCAGCAGGTGTTCGACGCCAAGCGCGACTCCCTCCAGCTCGAACTGCTCACCGGGTCGACGCCGCTGGACCGGCTGGTAGCGGACGCCGACGTATCCAGCCCGGGGCTGGCGCTCGCCGGGTACACGGGGCGCTTCGCCGAGGGACGCATGCAGGTCTTCGGCGAGACCGAGATGACCTACCTCGCCTCCTTGAAGGCAGAGGAGATCCGCGACCGGCTCACCACGCTCTTCGCGTTCAACATTCCGGCCGTGTTCGTGACCAAGAGCCAGGCTGTCCCGGACGCCTTCCTCGACGCGGCGACGGCGGCAGGGATGCCGGTGCTCCGCAGCGGCGTCCCGACGCGGGACTTCTACACCATCCTGAAGCCGTTCCTGGAAGCGGCACTGTCGCCGCACACCACCCTGCACGGATCGCTTGCCGATGTGTATGGGGTGGGACTGCTCGTCATGGGCAAGAGCGGGGTAGGGAAGAGCGAGTGCGTGCTCGACCTGGTGGAGCGCGGCCACCGGTTGGTCGCGGATGACCTGGTGCTGGTGTCGCGGCGGGGCAACGACGTTCTCATCGGTCGCGGCCACGAACGCCAGCAGCACCACATGGAGATCCGCGGCATCGGCATCATCGACATCAAGACGCTCTTCGGGATCCGGGCGATCCGCTTACAAAAGCGCATCGAGGTGATCGTGCAGCTCGAGCACTGGGACACGGAGCGAGAGTACCAGCGCACCGGGCTGGAGGAGGACAGCGTCGAGATCCTCGGCGTGGAGGTGCCGCGCCTGACCGTTCCCCTCAACCCGGGGAAGAACGTCACGGTGGTCTCCGAGGTGATCGCGATGACCCATCTGCTGCGCTACACGGGGGTGGACTCGGCGAAGTCGTTCAATCGCCGGCTCCGGGACGAGATGAAAACGGCCCAGGACTATCTGGAGCAGGACCATGAGTGAAAGCGGGGCACGCGGCGTGGTAGTCGGACACGGAGCCATGGCCGCCGGGCTGGTGGACGCGGTGCGCCGCATCGCCGGGGTGGGCGACGACGTCCTTGCCGCGGTGTCGAACGAGGGCAAGGGGCCGGATGCGCTCAAGGACGAGCTGGCCAAAATGGTCGGCGAGGGGCCGGTGGTGGTGTTCACCGACCTCCACGCGGGCAGCTGCGCGATGGCGGCGCGGGTCGCCTGCCGCACGGGCCGGGAAAACGCGGTCGTGTGCGGTGTGAACCTGCCCATGCTGCTCGACTTCGTCTTTCACCGCGACATGCCGCTCCCGCAACTCGTGGACAAGCTGGTCACCCAGGGAAGAGCCGCAATCACCGCGCACCTGCCGCATGCCGATCGCACTGTTCAGGGTTGACGAGCGCCTCATCCACGGCCAGGTCGTGATCGGGTGGGGGAGCCAGCTCCAGCCCGACCGCTACCTGGTGGTGGACGACGCGCTCGCCCAGGCCGGGTGGGAGCAGGAGCTCTACCGACTGGCAGTCGCGGAGGGCACCGAAGTGGAGTTCCACACGGTGGAGGACGCGCGTGCACGCATCGAAGAATGGGAAGCGGCGAAACCGCGCAGTGTCCTGCTCGCGCGCGACGTGGACACGATGCTCCGGTTCGCCGAGGGCCGCCGCCTGGAGGGAAAGAGCGTGAACCTGGGTGGCATCCACCACGCCGAGGGTCGCCACCGGGTGCGGTCGTACCTTTACCTCGACGACGCCGACCGCGCCCGCGTGCGCGCCCTCGCTGAGGAGGGGGTGCAGGTGACCGGGCGCGACCTCCCGAGCTCGCTCAAGGTCACGCTTCACGACCTGCTCGAGGAATGAGCCCGTGACGCTCCTGACCGCTTCGCTGCTGGGGGGCGCGCTCGCGCTCGACGCCACCGCGGTCGGGCAGTTCATGATTTCGCGACCAATGGCGGCGGGGCTGCTCGCGGGCTGGCTGGCAGGCGATCCGGTGACGGGCTTCCTGGTCGGCGTGGTCCTCGAGATCTACTTGCTGGTCGCGTTCCCGGTGGGAGGGGCGCGCTTCCCCGAGGGCGCCACCGCGACCGTGGTAGGGGCGGTGACCGCCGCCACGCATCCCGGCGCCGGCGCGCTCGCGCTCGGCGTCGGCCTAGGGCTGGTGTGGGGGCAGGTGGGCGGTTGGACGGTCAGCGGCATGCGCACGATGAACGCGCGCTTCGCCCCGGATCCGGCGGCGGCCCACCTGGCGCCCGCGCGTGTGGTCGCGGGACATCTGCTCGCGATCCTGCTCGACTTCGTGCGCGGCATGGTGGTGACCGGGACCGGCGTCTGGTTCGCCGGCAACGCGGTGGAGCGGCTGGGCGGTCGCTGGCCCCTCGGGCACGAGGATACGCTGGGCCTCCTGCTGGTGGGAGCCACCGTGTCGATCGGGATCCTGCTGCGTAGCTTCGGGGGCATGGGGCGGCGCGGGGTCGTCTTTCTCGTCGGCCTCGCGGCCGGCCTGGCCGGA
>CAXNGW010000104.1:0-4851 GCA_964201975.1 Longimicrobiales bacterium
ACACGCTGCTCAGCTCGAAGACCTTCACCAACCTGGCGCCGGGCATCAACTTCACGGTGACCGAGGGCGCGGTGGCCGGATGGACCGTGCCATCCCTTCAATGCATTGTCGCGGTCCCGGGCACGACGACCACCTTCACCGATCAACTCTACAGGACCTTCACCGTGAATCTGGAGGCTGGGGCAAACGTCACCTGTACGTTTATTAACAGAAGGAACCCGTGACAACTCGAAACTGGGCTCCATCACCATCGTGAAGGACGCGCAGCCGGACGTTCCGCACGACTCTCGTTGTCGGTCGTGCGCTCAAGCCGCCGAATGAGGCGAGTAATGTGAGGTAACGAAGCCCCCCGGGATGCGCTGCATCCGGGGGGCTTCGTTATACTCGTCACCGGCCAACTATGACCATTCCCAACCCCGCACAATCCACCGCGCCTATCCGCGTCCTGCGCTGGCTCGGTTCAGACGCCGATCTGACCAGTCTGCGCTCGGGTCTCAGCGGTGTGGACAAACGCGTCGCGTTTGCTCTCGTGTACACAGCGCTGGTTCTGGCGCTCGACGAATATTCCTTCTCGGTCGCCGCGGCCAAACGCCACGGATGGCTGCGCGGCGCCGGCGCCGACAACCAGGACCTGGGCGCCGGACTCGTGTGGGTCACGTCGTTGCTCGTGTTCTTCGTCGTCATCCCGGCGATCATTGTACGGGTCTGGCATCGCGAACCGCTCGCCTCCATCGGTTGGAATGCGCGCGGTCTCGTTCGCCATCTCCGCGTGTATCTGCCGCTCTACGCGCTAGTCTTGCCGCTCGTGGTGATCGCATCGCAGCGTGCTGACTTCACCAGGACGTATCCGTTCGTGGCCAGCGCTCGCACGGACCTCTTCACGTTCTTGCTGTGGGAATGCGCGTATGCCATGTCGTTTGTTGCCGTCGAAGCGTTTTTTCGCGGGTACCTGTTGTTCACCTGTGCAGCACGAATGGGCTGGCTCAGCATTTTCGTGATGGTTGTGCCGTACACGATGATCCACTTCCACAAACCGTGGCCTGAATGTCTCGGCGCCATTGCGGCTGGGATCACGCTCGGTGCGCTTGCGCTGGCGTTCAGATCCTTTTGGGGCGGAGTTGTCGTGCACGTGTTGGTCGCATTGACAATGGATATCCTGGCTGTGCACCGCGCAGGCCTTTTCTAGTCTTCACGATAAAGAGACTCGACGCACGCCGAGGGAGACTGCGTAACCACTAAACACCCCGGGAGCAAGAGGACATTTCTACTTCATCCTGACCCCGGACATTTCTACTTCACTCAGCGCGGGGGGGCTTCGGCTTTCTCGGCGCTCCTTCATCCCCCTCAGGGCAGCGGGATGCGGATGTCGTCCCCTCCCGTGGGCCCCCGGGGATCTCCTCCGCGCGAGCCGTCGATGATCACGAACACGATCACGGCCGCGACCCCCGCGGTGCCCGCCACCATCAAGCCGGTGCGGGATCGGCTCAGCGCCCGTCGTTCGATCTGCACGATCTCACGGAAGGGGATGGCCACGTTCTGACCGAGGTCCGACTGCAGGAAGCCGTCGCGACGAATCGCGACGGGCACGCGCAGAAAGATCCCATCCTCCGCTCTGCGGACCAGCGTGCCACGCACCGTGGGCCCCAGCGGATCGATCACCTCGGGAAGGTCCAGCTGGCCCTCACGCGTCACGTGGACGCGCACCCTCTCTCCGTCGGGCACGGCGGAGACTTCGGTGGGGATGTACGTGAAGCACCCCGCCAGGATGATCAGCGGCGCCGCCGCGACCGCGCGACCCTTCAAGCGCATGCGCGCGAGCCTTCCCTCACCGAACCGGGCCGAGCTCGCCCCGCAGCTCGGCGAGGATCCGGTCCACGGCAATCGGGAGGTTCCGGTAGGCGTTGATCACGGAGGCGTGCTTGGCCATCGGCTTCCGGGCCATGATCTGGTCGCGTGTGAGGCCCTGAGCGTGGTATCCCTGGATCTCCCGCCGCATCTCGATCATGTCGTCCCGCATCTGCACCGCGGTGGACCTGAGCCGCCCGCCGTTCTCCACCAGCCCATGCCCCGGGACGAAGATGTCCGCGTCGAGGGCGAGCAGGCGGTTGAGGGTCTCGATCCACTCCGCGGGATATCCCGACCGGAATCCCGGGAACTGCTTGTTGAAGAGGATCTCGCTCGCGAACACGAGACGCTGGGCAGGGAGGTAGACGACGGCATCTCCCTCGGTGTGTGCCCGCCCGAGGAACTGGACCCGGATCTCCTTCCCGCCCAGGAACAGCGCGATCTGGTCGTCGAAGATCAGCTCCGGCGGCGCCCGGACGATATCGGGATTGGCCTCGTAGTAGGCAAGCAGGCCCTCGAGCGCCTTGCGATGCCCGATGATCACCGCCCCTGTGTCCCGGAACACGTGGTTGCCGTTCGTGTGGTCGGGATGCCAGCTGCAGTTGACGAGATACCGGATCGGCTGGTCGGTCAGCTTCCGGATCTCGGCAATCAGCCGACCCGCCATCGCGTCGCTCTCCCGCACGTCGCCCACGCGGCCGAGGCCATCGCCGACCAGCACGCCGTCGTCGGTCACCACGACCAGCGAGCTCACGGTCGCGGGATCGTTGCCGCCATCCGATTCGGTGTAGACGTACACGCCGTCGGCGAGGCGCTGCATGCCCATAAAGCTCTGTGCCGCCCCCGGGACGGGGACGGCACAGATCGCCATCAGGGAGAGCAAGCAGAACTGCGCGCGCGTCACCGCTCGCTCCGCCTCGACCCCGCCCACCCCCTCACCCCGTCACTTCGGGCACGTTGGGGTTGGCATTTCGCTCCGAGTCCGGGACGTCCATGCAGCTGGACCGTGGGTTCGCCCGGAACAGCGAGCTCAGCGCCTCGTAGTTCGGGAGCGCGAAGGCGCCGGGAGACTTCTGGTCCGCCCACCTCCGCTGATCGCCCCAATGCCGCCCTTCCAGCCAGAGCTCGATCGCGCGCTCCCGCTTGAGCCGGGCCCACGTCTCGTCCGCCGACGCCGCGGTCCAGGGGGCCAGCGGCTGGCCATTTGTCCTGCTCACGTTGGCCGCGCGCACCTGGTTGACGAGCGCCAGCGCCTGCTGCCACTGCGCGGGCGTCTGCGCCAGGATCGCCTCCGCCCGGATCAAGAGCATTTCGGGCCCACCCGCAAGCCGCATTGGATCGCCTGGCCCCCTGTACTTGCGCTGGTTCGACCAGGGGACCTGGCCGAACCCCTGGAGCGAGGAGTTGGCGAACGGGATGGCGGGATCGACCACCCACTCCGCGCGGGGGTCGCCGGTCTGGGTGTAGTAATCCCTCTGGAAAGTGAAATGCACCGAATAGCTGCGGTACGGAAGATTTGCGTTCGCCGACTGTATGACGTTCTGGGTGTTGAAGTCGGTAGCGTCGAACCCGAGATCGAAGCGGAACGCGGCCGGCACCGTGAGGGCGTCGGTGGCCGCGCCCGCGAAGTCGCCCAACCACAGACGGATTTGCGCCCGCCCCGCCTGCGCGGCCTGCCGCTTCGCGTCGGTGTTGGCGAGCCGGATCGCTTCCGTGAACGCCGCCTGCCCCCGTTCGAAGTAGACCCGGCCGGGCTGGAGCGCGCTGCCGTCGATCACCGCCTGGCACCAGTGCTCGCCCAGCACGCGGTAGGCGTAGCCCGCCCACAGGTTGGCCTGGTACAAGAGGTCGGGCGCGGCGCCCTTGGCGGTGAAGCGCCGGACCGACTCCTCGGCGATGAATCGCGCCTGCTGCGCCTGCTCGAACTGCGGCCCGAAGCTGCCGGGGATGATGTGCCCACCCTGGACCACCGGACTCAGATTGTAGTTCGTGTTGCCCCCCGGGAAGATCTCGCGGGAGACGATTCCCCCCACGATGGCGAGGCCGGCCTGCCCGCCGTTCAGCGCTTCGGCGAGCTTGCGGATGGAACCGTTCACCATCCCTTGCTGGGACGGGCCATCTCCCAGGAACTCGTCCTGAACCGGGCCCGGGTTGGTCACCTCGCAGCCGGCCAGGAGGGCGACCGCGACGGCTCCGACGAAGAGGCTGCGGGCTCGACCGACGAGCCCAGAATGCCGGGTGCTCATGTCGACGGCCCTCATCAGAAATTGACCTGGAGGCCGAGCCGAAGCGTGATCGGCGCGGGCGTTCGCTCGCTCAACCCGGGTGCGATGGACCCGGCGCCGTCGTTGTTGCCCCCCTCCGGGTCCATCCAGGGGATCTCCTTTGTCCACAGGTAGCTGTTGTTCAGCGACACCGTCAGCGTGGAGCTGCGTACGCTCTCCGGGAACGCGAAGCCGACGGGGATCGTCGCGGTGAGGCTGCGGAGCTTGAAGTAGTCCCCCTCGTACATATAGCCGCGGCCTTGTGTCGGGGTGCAGCGCGCGATCCATAGCGCCGGCGTATCCGGCTTGAGCGCGATGGACTTGGTGCGGTCGACGTAATAGGGGAAGCATTGCGGCGAGATGACCGACCGCTGGATCGACATCGGGCTCACCGACAGGTAGTGGCCGCCGCGGAACTCGCCGCGCGCGGACAGCGCGACCCCGCCGGGCAGCCGCAGCTGGGTGTTGCCGCTGATCTGCTTGGTGGGAAAGACCGGCCCGTAGATGTGACTCACCTCGTAGACCGGCGCCGCGATCGCGTCCGGGTTGGTGACGAAGTAGTCCACGCGCACCGGCACCGGCTGCCCCTCCATGACGCGGGCATCGCCCAGCCCCCGCCCGGTGGTGAAGCTCGGGATCCCTCCCATGTCCTCGACCTTGGACTCGAGCAGGCTCACGCCGAGGCCGAGGTCGAGACCCCAGTTGGCACGCTGGACGAGGGACCCGTTGAGCTGGATCTCGG
>CAXNGW010000105.1:0-4551 GCA_964201975.1 Longimicrobiales bacterium
GACCCGCGCGACCAACTCCACCCTGCCCTCGTCGATGTGCACCGCCGGGTCCGTGACTCCCGGCGGCAGCAGACCGGGAAGCGCGTAGCGCACGACGCTCGACAACTCGGCGTCGCCCAGCGCGAGCTGCCCGCCCGACGGCCCGGCGCGCAGCCCCTCGACGCGGTCGAGCGTGACTTCGGCGAGCGCGGGCGAGGCCGCGGTGCCGGCGTCGTCCTCGCCCAACCGTGGGGGTGCGGCGACGCGCGACCACACCAGCCACGCACCCGCCGCGAGCAGAGCCAGGAGCGCGACCGCCCCCAGCAGGGTCCGCATCCTCATCGTCGTGACGCGGAGGGGCCGGACGAGCGCTCGGCGCTCAGCTCTTCACCATGGGATGGAAGGCTCCGGCCCCGTCATCACGCACGACGCGGCCCAGGGTCAAGTGAGGGTGGAACGCGCGCATCTCCCGCTCGAACCCCAGGTCGGCGAGCGCCCACTCGATATCCTGCTTAAGACACCGGAGGGCAGGTGTCGGTTCGACCCCCAGCCACAGCACCTGGGGACGACGGATCGTCGGGAAGGCGCCGAAGCCGCCGAGATGCGCCGAGAACGTGGGGCTGCCCGAAGCCACCCGGTGGACGATCGTCTCGATGCCGACGACCCGCTCACTTCGGACCTCGCCAAGGAACTTAAGCGTGAGGTGGTAGTGGTCGGGCTCGACCCAGCGCACCGGCAGCTCCTGCTCGCGCAGCGCGCGGGAGGCCCGGTGGATCCGGTCCTTTTCCTTCTTCGGGAGGTTCAGCGCGACGAACAAGCGCATGACGGGACCGCCGGAGGAGAGGTCAGGAGGCGCGCACGGCAGACCGCGAGACGATGGCCTCGACTCCCTCGACCGCCCGGTCCACGTCAGCCGCGGTCGACGACCATCCCACCGAAAAGCGGAGCGCGCCGGCGGCGTCCGTCCCCAGCATCCGGTGCACCTCGGGGGCGCAGTGGAGGCCGGGGCGCGCCAGGACGCCGAACTCGCGGTCGAGCCGCTCCGCGAGCGTGGCTGGATCCACACGGTGGTGGGTCATCGTCACCACCCCCGCCCCGTCGGGCGCGGCGGGCGAGTGAAGGCTCACCCCCGCGATGTCGCCCAGCCCAGCGCGCAGGCGGGCCTTGAGCTCGGCCTCGTGGCGGTGGACGGCGTCCACGCCGCGCTCGAGCAGGTACTCGCACCCCGCCAGCAGGCCCGCCAACCCCGGCGCATTCCCGGTGCCGGCCTCGAGCGCATCGGGCATGGCCGTCGGCATCTCGCGGTTTAACGAATCCCCGCCGGTGCCGCCGCGCAGCAGCGGCCTCACGTCGATCCCCTCTCGCACCCACAGCCCACCTGTGCCCTGCGGGCCGAGCAGCCCCTTGTGTCCGGTGAATGCCACCAGGTCGGCCCCCTCGGCGGCGTGATCGGCAGGCACGTGGCCCGCGGACTGCGCGGCGTCCACCAACACGAGCGCGCCCGCCGCGTGCGCGGCGCGGCACAGATCGGCGACCGGAAGGCTCACCCCGAGCACGTTCGAGACGGCGTTCACCACCAGCAACCGGGCCCCCGCGAGAAGGCGCCGCGCCTCGTCCGGATCCACGCCTCCGTCGGGTGACCCCGCCAGCATCCGCACCTCGACGCCGCGCTCGCGCGCGAGTTGGTGGACGGGGCGGAGGACGGAGTTGTGGTCGTATTGGCTGACCACCACGGCGTCGCTCGGCTCGAGGAGGCCCCACAGGGCGGTGTTGAGCGCGTGGGTGGCGTTGAAGGTGAAGGCGATGCGACCCGGGTCGCCGGGGAGGCGCAGCACCTTCATGACCGCGCGGCGGCAGCGGAAGGCGATCCGGCCCGCTTCCACAGCGGCCGAATGGCCGCCGCGGCCAGGGCTCGCGCCGCACTCGTTGAGGAAGTCCGCGACGGCCTGGGCGACCCGCGGGGGCCGTACCGCGGAGGTGGCGGCGAAGTCGAGATAGTGGCGCATCGGAGTCGGGAAAAGGTATCCGGGCGGTCCCCGGCCGAACAATGAACGGCGCGGGCTCCCGGGACACTCATCTACCCCCGGGAGCCCGCGAGGGGCCTTCGCTCAGAGTCCGGCGCCGGCCCGGACCGAAAGGGAGAGGGTACGGCCGGGCGCCGGGAAGTTCGCGATCTCGCGGTAGTCCTCGTCCAGCACGTTGTCCACACGCGCGCGCAGGGTCAGGTCGCGCGCGCCGCGCGTGAGCAGCCGGAGCTCGCCGAACGCGTCCACGACCGTGTGCCCAGGCAGGGTCACGCGCGAGCCGCTGAAGTCGGTCAAGAAATCCAGATCGGCGCGGCGATCGACCGCGGTGAACGCGGCGCCCGCGCGCGCGCGGCCGCCCAGGGGAGCCGACGCGGCGATGTTCATCCGGTCGCGCGGTCGGCGCACGAGCGTCTCTCCCTGCTGGAAGAGCCGATCGGTGCCGAAGCCGGCGTCCACGACCTCGGTGAGGAGGTGGACCCAGCTGGCGGTCACCGACGCGCCGTCCGCGCGGCCCGCGCTGGCCTCCACCTCGATGCCGCGGGAGCGGGCCTCCCCGATGTTGACGTAGTTCGGGGCGCCCGCCGCCGGCCTTCCCGTGTACTGGATCAGGTTCCGGAAGCGCTGGTCGAACCAGGTCGCGCTCAGCATTGCCCCACCGGCGAGGAGACGCTGGTCCGCACCCACCTCCCAACTGAGTGATCGCTCGGGCTCGAGCGCCGCGTTTCCGAGCGTGAACCCCTCCGCGTAGTTCTCGAAGAAGGTCGGCTCCTTGAACGCGGTCCCGGCCGACGCCCGCAGCACGGTGGCCGCCGCCGCGCGCAGGCTTGCCCCCGCCCGCCAGGTGAGGAAGTCGCCGAAGCGGTCGTTGCTCTCGCGCCGCGCCCCCGCGGTGACGGAGAGGGCTCCGAGCGGACCGGCGACCAGCTGGGCGTACAGTGCGCGGTTGGTGCGGTCGTTCATGGTCGCCGACTCGTACGGCCCGAACTCGCTCCGACTCGTAAAGTCGCTGGTGCCGTGCTGCCGCTCGAGCTCGACGCCCAGCGTGGCCACGCCCGCGCCCAGGTGGACGTTGGCGTGCACGTCGGCCTTGCGCCGATCCACGCAGGCGACGCTGGCCGACGCGAAGAAGCCCAGCGTGTCGGCGGGCGAGTCCGGGTCGTCCACGGTGCGGAAGTCGCCGTTGTGATACGAGAGCGCCGCGCGTGCTTCGATCTGGGGCGACAGCACCCGCCCTCCCTCGAGGCCGATCGCGAACGACTCGCTCGACCGGAACACGTTGCCGTCGTCGAGCCGGCCGGCGCCGTCGGTGGGATAGTGGAAGCGCCCGTCCGTCCAGCGCGCGCTGAGCGCGACGTCCCCGCCCGGCGCGGCCACCCCGAGCCGGCCGCCCGCGGCCCGGCTCGCGTAGCCGTTGTTGAACGCGTAGGCACCGTCCGAGTCGAGCGTCGAGCCAGCCGCGGAGTAGTGGAACGCGCCGGCGCCACCCGTCACGCTCACCTGCCCGCCCCGCGTCGTGTACGAGCCCAGGTCAGCGGTCGCCGGGCACGGGATGCGCGGGTAGTCGGGGCAGAGCGCGGGACCCCCGTTACGGCGGCCGGCCACGCCGATGTCGGCGCCGGCCTCGATGCGCGCCCGGCCGGAGCCGCGCCGCGTGAAGACGTGGACCACGCCGGTGACCGCGTCCGATCCATACAACACGCTCACGGGTCCGCGCACGACCTCGATGCGGTCCACGTTGTCGAGGGTGAGCTGCCCGAGGTCGATCGCCCCACCCGGCTCATTGAGGACGACGCCGTCCACCATCACCTGCACGTAATCGCTCTCCCCGCCCCGCAGGAACAGCGAGGTGAGCCCCCCGGTCGATCCCGAGCGGGCGACGGTAGCGCCGGGCACCTCGCGCAGGGCGTCCGCGAGGAAGCGGATGCCGCGCGCGCGGAGCGCATCGCCGTCGAGCACGGTGACGGCCGCGGGCACGGCGGCGCGCGGCAGGGGCAGGCGGGTCGCGGTCACCACCAGCCCCCCCAGCGCGAAAGTGTCCGCGGGCTGCTGCTGCGCAGCGCCGTGGACGGGCACGCACGCGGCCAGCACCGCGGCCGCGAGGACCCTGCGGCGGAATGAGACGAACGAGCGGACGACGGTCATGGTTCTTCTCCAGGTGGAATACGACTAAACCGGGGGACGAACCGGGTGGCGTCCGAGGCGTGCCGCCCAAGCGGCGCGGATGGGAGTGGATGCGGGGCACATGGCCGCCCGCCGGACCGGAGTCCGGAGACGGCCGGTCGGCGCGGAGGCCGACCGGCTCCTGGAATGGAGCCCGGAAAATAAAACGCCCGCACGTCTCCCCCTCGGAGCGTGCCACGGTTGCGCGGGCGGACAGGTCTCCTGACTCGAGGCGGCCGACTCACCTTCCCAGGAGCGACGCTCCCAGTGGTGCTACCGAGTCGGCATTGTTCCGGCGCTTTGCGCCGGGCCTCTTACAGTGGCGGGGCCGTGCCGGATTCTCACCGGCTTCCGGGATGCCTCGCCCGCGTGGTTCGATTGTGGG
>CAXNGW010000106.1:0-4354 GCA_964201975.1 Longimicrobiales bacterium
TCGGGCAGGCGGACGGTGTCCATGGACAGGTGGACGATGCGCCCGTCGTGGACCGGCCGCCGCGCGAGCCGAGCAGAGTCGTCCGCGCTCATCCCGGCCGCAGATGCACGGTGACCGGGCCGATGCCGAGCTCCTCGAGGGGACCCGCGATGGCGGCGGCCGCCCCGACCACGACCACGGTGAGCTCGTCCGGGCGCACGTGGCGGCGGGCGGCGGCAAGGGCGTCGGCGCGGCTCACCGCCCGGATACGCTCGCGGTAGCGTGCGTGGTGGTCGTCGGGGAGGTCGTACACGATCATCTCGGCGATGCGCGCGGCGACCTGAGCCGTGGTCTCGAGGCGAAGTGGAAAGACGCCGGCGATGTAGTCGCGCGCGGCTTCGACCTCCTCCTCCGTGGGTCCCTCGGCGGCCATGCGCGTCAGCTCGGCGACGATCTCGCGCACGGCCGCGGCGGTGACGTCGGTCGCGACCGCGGCGGACACGGTGAACGGCCCGGCGTCGCGGCGGAACGAAAAGCGCGACCGCACCCCGTACGTGAAACCGTGCTTCTCGCGCAAGTTGAGGTTGAGGCGGCTCGTGAATGCGCCGCCCAGCACCGTGTTCATCACGCTCAGCGCGTGGTGGTCGGGGTGCTTCATGGCGGTCCCCGGATGCCCGACGCGGATCTCCGACTGCACCGCGCCCGGACGATCGACGACGTGCACGGTCGCGTGGCGGGCGCGCGGCTCGACCGAGATCCCGCGCCCGTCCCGCGCGCCGCCCTGCCAGCCCGCGAACGACGCGCGCGCGAGGGCCGCCGCCTCGTCCACGTCCACGTCGCCGGCCACGACCAGCCCGCCGCCCATGGGCTTATAGCGCTCCGCGGCCAGCGCCGCCGCGTGGGCGGTGCTGAACCGGCTCACCGAGTCCACGCGACCCCCCGCAGGGCGCCCGTAGGGCGCCGCGGCATCATAGATCAGCTCGGCTGCCCGGTCGCTCGCCAGACTTCCCGGGTCCATCTCGCGCTGCTTGATGCGCGCGAGTTGCTGCTCGCGGATGCGCGCCACCTCCTGCTCCGGGAAGGCGGGCTCGAGCACCACCTCGGCGAGCAGCGCCATCGCCTCCTCGAGGCGGTCGGCGAGGCAGGTGAGCGAAACGGTGGTCGCGTCCCACCCCGCCGACGCGTGCAGCGACGCGCCGATCCCTTCGAGCGCCTCCGCCAGGTCGGTCCCGGAGCGACGCAGCGTGCCGCCCTCGAGCGCGGTCGCGGTGAGCACCGCGTGCCCCGCGTGGCGCTCGTCGAGCACGGCTTCGCCGGCCGGGATCACGAGCATCGTCGCGACCACCGGCAGGCGCGGCAGGCGCGCTACCCGCAGCGGCAGCCCGCCCTCCAGGGGACGGGTCTCGACGGGCGGGAAGTCAAACGGGCGCACGGCGCCGGGCGCGGGCGGGTGGTAGCGATCGAGGGCGCTCACGCGGCGGGCTCGTACGCCAGCACGGCGCGGTTGTCGGGGCCGAGCCAACGCTCCGCGACGGCGTGCACGTCGGCCGGGGTGACCGCGCGAATCCGGTCCATCTCGCGGTTGAGCCGGTCGGGGTCGTCGAACAACAGCGTGAACATCGACAGCAGGTCGGCGCGCTCGGCGACCTGCTCGAGCGTGCGCACGAAACGCGTGTCGGTGAGCGCGACCGCGCGCGCGACCTCCTCCTCGCCGACGGTCGCGAGCGCCTCGAGCTGCTCGACCAGCGCGCCCTCGAGGGCGGCCGGATCGGCGCCCGGATACCCCGTCGCCCACACCAGCAGCATGGACGCGCCGGTGACGAGCGGGAACACGTACGCGATCACGTCCTTGGCCACTCGCCGCTCGCGCACGAGCGTGCGGTAGAGCCGCGACGCGCGCCCACTGCCGAGCAGCGCGCCCGCCACCTCGACCGCGTGGAAGCCGGGGTCGAGGACGGTGGGCACCCGGCACGCCACGATCACGCGCGGCAGCGGCACGTCCGCCCGCACCCGGTCGCGCACGGTCGCGCCGATGCGCGGGGCGAGGTCGGGCTGCCCGGGCAGCGGCGGGATGGCGGCGCCCGCGGGGATGTCCCCGAACCAGCGCGCGACCGCGTCGAGCGCGCGCTCCGGGGCGAAGTCGCCGGCCACCGACAGCACCGCGTTGTTGGGGACGTAGTAAGTGCGGAAGAACTCGGCAACGTCGCCCAAGGTGGCCGCGTCGAGGTCCGCCATGGAGCCGATCACGGTGTGGTGATACGGATGGCTCGACGGGTAGACCATCGCCTGGACGCGCTCGTCCCAATCGCCGTAGGGCTGGTTGTCGCAGCGTTGCCGTTTCTCGTTCTTCACCACGTCGCGCTGGTTGTCGAGCTTATCCTGGGTGAGCGCGGGAAGCATCCACCCCATCCGGTCCGACTCCAGATAGAGCGCCAGCTCGAGGTGATGCGACGGCAGCGTCTCGAAATAGTTGGTGCGGTCGAACCAGGTGGTCGCGTTGAGGGAGCCGCCCGCGCGCTCCACCAGCTCGAAGTGCCGGTTCTTGGGGACGTGCTCCGACCCCTGGAACATCATGTGCTCGAACAGATGCGCGAAGCCGGTGCGGCCGGGGCGCTCGTTCCGCGAACCGACCCCGTACCAGAGGTTCACGCCCACGACCGCGGTGGAGGGGTCGGGCGAGAGCACGACGCGCAGGCCGTTGGGGAGCGTGTGCCGCTCCCAGGGCACGTGCAGACTCATGCAGCGACTCCGGCGGTCACGGTCGCGACGGGCAGCCCCATGCTCTTGAGCGGCCCCTCGACGGCCTCGCGGTCGCCGTCCACCACCACGGCCATGTGGCGGGGATCGAGGTGCCGGCGAGCGGCCGCCTGCACCGCGGCCGCGTCCACCGCGAGCAGCTTCGTCACGTAGGTCCTCCAGTAGTCGTCGGGAAGGTCGTACAGCACCTGCTCCGCCACCCGCGCCACCAGGTCCTCGACGGTCTCGAAGCGCTGTGGCAAGCGGAGCGCGGCGTAGCTCTTCGCGCGCGCCAACTCGTCCTCTGGCACCGGCTCCTCGCGCAGCCGCTCGATCTCCTCCAGGAACACCCCGACGGCATGATGGGTCACCGGCGTGTGCACTGCGGCCTGCGCCACGAACGGTCCCGGCGCGCTGCGGGTGTGGAACCCCGAGTAGGCGCCGTACGTGAAGCCCTTCTCCTCGCGCAGCTTCGCGTTCAGGCGGCTGGTAAAGGCGCCACCCAGCACGGTGTTGAGGACGAGGGCCGTGAAGTAGTCCTCGCTCGCGCGCGCCAGCGCGACCCGCCCGACGCGGATCTCGGACTGCGCGGCGCCCGGCCGATCGACCAGGTGGATGGTCGCGTGCTCGACGGCGGGCGCCGGGGGGAGCGACACGGGCGAGGCGGTGCCCCGCCGCCATCCGCCCAGCCGCGGCTCGAGCAGTGCCTCGAGCTCGCTCGCGGTCACGTCGCCGGCCACGACCACGGTCGCGTTGCCGGCGTGGTAGCGCTCGACGTGGTAGGCGACGACGTCGGCGCGTCCGAGCCCCGTGAGCGTGGCCCCGGTGCCCAGCAGCGGCGGCCCCCACGGATGACCGGCGCCGTACAGCACGCCCGCGAGCACGTCGTTGGCGACCGAGCTCGGCTGGTCGAGGAGCTGGAGCGCGAGATCGATCCGCTCCCGGCGAACGCGCTCGAGGTCGTGCTCCGGAAAGGTCGGCCGCAGCAGCAGGTCCGCGAGCAGATCGAGGCCTTCCTCGAGGCGGGGCTTGAGGACAAGCATCTCCACGTGACTACCGTCGTAGCCGGCGCCGGTGTGAAGGCTCGCTCCCAGCCGCTCGAGCTCGGCGGCGAAGGCCAGCGCCGAGCGCTCGCCGGCGCCCTCGTCCAGCATGTCCGCCGTGAACGACGCGAGCCCGGCGCGCGCGGGCGCGACGGCCCCCGCGCCTCCCGGGCAGAGGACCTCGATCGCGACCAGGGGCAACTCGTGCTTCTCCGCCAGCAGCACCGGCAGCCCGTTCGACAGCGAGAAGCGCCGCAGATCGGGGAGGACGATGGCGGGGAGCGGGCCGGGCTCGGGGGCGCGGGTCCGGTCGAGCGGGGCGAGGCTCACGCGGCCTCGGTCGCCAGATCGCGGCGGCCCCGGGGCACGACCGAGAGGGTGACGCCGGGGCGCTCCTGCACCCAGGCGCGCGCCCCCTCCGCCACCGCGGCGGTCGTGACCACCTGGAAGCGCTCCAGATCCGCGGCCGCGAAACCGGCGGCGCCGGTGAACACCTCGTACTCGTTCAGCCGGTCCGCCTTGCCGCCGAAACCGCCAACCCGCTCGAGCGCCCTCACGAAGCCGGATTCGACCTGGGCGAGCGCGCGCTCCACCTC
>CAXNGW010000107.1:0-4297 GCA_964201975.1 Longimicrobiales bacterium
GCCCATGACCACTCGGAGGCGGACGAGCTGTTCGACATGGTGCTGTCGCGCACGCTGTTCAGCTTCAAGACCAACCGCCGGATCTTCCGCGGGATGATCCGCTTCCAAGGGAACGACCGGTGGAAGCAGATCTTCGAGCGCATGCTGCAGCGCTCGCGCTTCGACCTGCCGGAGCCCGAGGTGGCGAAGTTCGTCGCGTTGTCCTTCGACTATCTGGTGGACTACCTCGTCAACCGGTTGCACTCCTCGCCCGCGCTGCTCGACCCGGTGGGCGACCTGAACCTGCGCCTGGCGAAGAAAGTGCGGCGCATGGCGATGGCGGACGGCGCCAGCAGCAATCCGGCCGTCCTGCACGACATGGCGGACGACTTCTTCCCCTTCCCCGACCAGGCGCTGGTCTATTGGCCGCAGCTGACGGGGGGCGCGCTGGCGTCCCGAGCGGGCGGGCGTCCGGGAGTGCACGCCGCTCCGCTCGATGCGCCGTTCGTCGGCGACCCGGGTCCACCTCCGCGGCAGCGCGAGCCGCTCTAGAAGTAGTCCTTCTTGAGCCCCGCGTAGCGCGCGATCAGCCGCTTTTTTCCCACCTTCTCGAACTCCACCGTCACCTTCACGTCTGGCCCGAAGCCGCTCACCTCCAGCACGCGGCCGGATCCGAACGTAGCGTGCACCACGCGCTCCCCCTTCACCAGACGGGGCGCGTCCTGGTCGTAGCTGGGCTCGAAGTCCTCGTCCCGGATGAAGCCCCCGTCCCGCCGCTCCTCGAAGCGCTTGCGGTGCGGAGTGGTGAATGCCTCGCTCATGAGCAGGGGCGTGGTGCGCCGCTCGAGCAGGGACTCCGGGATCGCCTCCACGAAGGGGGACAGCCGCCCGTACATCACCTCGCCGGCGCGCCGGCGCTGGCGCGCGTGGGTGAGGTACAGCTTGTTCTCCGCGCGCGTGATGCCGACGTAGAAGAGGCGCCGCTCCTCCTCCATCTCCTCGGGATCGTCATAGGAGCGCGACATCGGGAAGAGCCCATCCTCGAGGCCGGCGATGAACACGGTCGGGAACTCGAGCCCCTTGGCGTTGTGCAGGGTCATCATCGTGACCATGTCGGCGTCGGGATCGTGCTTATCGAGGTCGGCCACCAGCGCCACCTGCTGGAGAAACAGGTCGAGCTCCGAAAACCCGTCCAACTCCCCCTCCTCCCCCCCTTGCTGCACCACCTCCGCATCGAAGTCGAGTGCGCCCGCGATCAGCTCCTTCACGTTCTCCGCCCGGTCCTCTCCCTCCGGCCCCTCGTCGCGGAGCGCCTCGAGCAGCTTCAGCTCCTCCACCAGCTCCTCGATCAGCTGCCCGATGTGGGTGGTGGAAGCGCGCGCCGAGAAACGCTGGATGAGCGCCGCGAACGCCATCAAGCCACGCGCGCCCGCCGCGGGGACGTCCGGCGCCTGGTCGGCGCGAGCGGCGGCCTCGAGCAGCGGCAGCCCCTCCATCCGCGCGAAGTCGGCGAGGCGCTCGACGCTGGCGTCGCCGGCCCCGCGACGCGGGTAGTTCACCACCCGGTCGAACGCATCCGCGGCGCGTGGGTTGGAGACGAGTCGCAGGTACGCCATCACGTCCTGGATCTCGCGCCGCTCGTAAAAGCGCACACCGCCCACGATTTGATACGGAACGTTGGCGCGCCGGAAACCGTCCTCGAGCGCGCGCGACTGGGCGTTGGTCCGGTACAGGATGGCGAAATCGCGGTAGTTGTGCAGGTCGGGCCCGTCCGCGTAACGGGCTCGGATTTCCTCGACGATCCATCGCGCCTCGTCGGTCTCGTCTAGGCATTCGACTTCGGTTAGTGGCTCTCCGCCAGCCCGCTCGGTGCGCAGCGTTTTGCCCTTGCGCTTGACGTTCTCGCGGATGACCGCGTTGGCGGCCTCGAGGATGGCCGCGGTGGAGCGGTAGTTCTGCTCCAGGCGGACCGTGCGCGCACCCGGGAAGGCGGTCTCGAACTCGAGGATGTTGCGGATGTCGGCGCCCCGAAACTTGTAGATGCTCTGGTCGTCGTCGCCGACCACCATCAGGTTGGCGTGCTCCTTCGCCAACAACTCGAGGAAGCGGAACTGCGCGTGGTTGGTATCCTGGTACTCGTCCACCAGCACGAACGCGAAGCGCCCGCGGTAGCGTGCCACCACGTCGGGATGGGTCTCGAAGAGCTCGACCGGCTTGACGAGCAGGTCGTCGAAGTCGAAGCCGTTCTGCTCCTTGAGCGCGGCCTGATAGGCGGGATACACGCGCGCCACGCTGCGCGCGAACAGGTCGAACCCATCCGCGCTGCGCTCGATGAACGCCTGTGGTGAGACGAGCTGATTCTTGGCCGCGCTGATGTGGGCCCGCACCGCGGTTGGGCTCCACTTCTTGGGGTCGACGCCTACCGCCTCCTGGGTCTTCTTGACGAGGCGCAAGCTCTGATCGGCGTTCACGATCGTGAACGCGTTGGTCCACCCAAGCAGGTTCGCGTGGCGACGCAACAGGCGGGCGCCGATCGCGTGGAACGTGCCCATCCACAGGCCCGCTGGGTCGCGCTCGAGCAGGCGCCGGATGCGCCCCCGCATCTCACCGGCCGCCTTGTTGGTGAAGGTGACCGCGAGGATGCGCTCGGGTGGGACGCCGTGGTGGTCGACGAGGTGCACGACACGGGTGGTGAGGACGCGGGTCTTGCCGGAGCCCGCTCCGGCAAGAACCAGGATGGGGCCCTCGAAATGCTCGACGGCCTCCCTCTGCTCGGGATTGAGGGAAGCCAGGATGGACTCGCTCAAGGTTCTCGGTTCAGTCGGGATCGGCGGCGGGAAGGCGGACCAGGAAAGTCGCGCCGCCGCCGGGTGTATCCAAGAGCTCCAGGCGGCCGCGGTGCACCCCTTCGACGATCCGGCGGGAGAGCGCGAGCCCGACCCCCCAGCCGCCGCTCTTGGTAGTGACCCCCGGCTCGAAGATGCGGTCACGGATGCCGAGCTCTACGCCGGGGCCGTCGTCCTCGACCCGCACCTCCACCGCGCGCGGCGCGATCAGCTCACGCGCCCGGATCGTGATGCGGCCGCCCCGGCCGGCGAGCGCGTCGAGCGCGTTCTTGACGACGTTCTCGAGCGCCCAGGTGAGCAGCACGTCGTTGCCCTTCACCGGCGGCAGGGTCTCGGGCACATCGACGTGCAGCTGGACCCCCGGTCCGAAGCGCGGCAGGCGACTCTGTAGATAGCGCTCCAGGTCGCGTACCACAGACTGTAAACACAGGCTCCCCAGATCGGTGTCGCGTCCGATCAGCTCGAAGCGGTGGCTGATGCGCTCGAGACGCACCAGATCCTCCTCGACCCCCGCGGCGATCTCGCCCTCCCCGAGCTGGTCGGGCAGCTCCTCGGGGGGGAGGCGTAGCAGCTCCAGCCACCCCTGGAGGGAGCTGATCGGCGTGCCCAGCTGGTGCGCGAGCTCGCGGGCCATCGCGGTCCAGGCGCGCTCCCCTTCCACCCGCCTCTGGTAGCGGATCATCGTGAAACCGACCACCACGGTGAGGAGCAGGCCGGCCACCTGGAGCCAGGGGATCCAACGCAGACGGAGCACCTCGGGCGTGTCCCCGAAATGCAGGAAGGCCTGCTCGGGCGCGGGCACAGGCTGGTGTCGCAGATCCAGACGGCGCACGTACGCCAGCACGCGCTCCTGGCCCGCGCGCGTCTCCAGGTTGGCTTCGAAAGGGAGGTTCTGCGCCGCGTACACGGTGTCGCCCGGACCCGTGTGCACGATCGGAACGTTAAACTCGATGATCGCCTGTTGCAGCCGGAAGAGCGCCTCCACCTCGCCGGCCGGGTCGGTGCTGCCGAGTCCTTCCTGCACCTGGACGAAGATCCGCGTCAGCGTCTCCGCGTCAGCCCGGAGCGCGCGCACGATCTGCTGGGTGTAGACGACGTACCAGCCCAGGAGCAGCACGAAAGCCGTGGCCAGGGCGACCGGCCACTTGATGCGCGCCATCCCACTCCTCGTCGGGGTGAGGCGCCGGCCGCCGATCAGGCGCCCGACGGCCCGATGCGCTCGATCCCCGCGTAGGGGCGGAGCACCTCTGGCACCAGGACCGACCCGTCCTCCTGCTGATAGGTCTCGAGCAGCGCCGCCAGCACGCGCGGCAGCGCCAGCGCGGACCCGTTCAGCGTGTGCACGTGCTCGGGCTTCTCACCGGGGGCGGGCCGAAAGCGCAGGCCGGCCCGGCGGGCCTGGTAGTCGGTGTAGGTGGAGCAGCTCGACACCTCCAGCCATCTCCCCACGCCGGGGGCCCACGCCTCCAGGT
>CAXNGW010000108.1:0-4227 GCA_964201975.1 Longimicrobiales bacterium
TGATCGCGAACCACGGGCGGCCCACGCTCGTGATGAGCCACAACAAGACGCTGGCGGCCCAGCTGTACGGCGAGCTCAAGGCGCTCTTCCCGCGGAACGCGGTCGAGTACTTCATCAGCTACTACGACTACTACCAGCCCGAGGCCTACGTCCCGTCCACCGACACGTACATCGAGAAGGATGCGTCGATCAACGAGGACATCGAGCGCCTGCGTCTGCGCGCCACCTCGTCGCTGATGGAGCGCGAGGACGTGATCGTGGTGGCGTCGATCTCCTGCATCTACGGCCTCGGAAATCCCGTGGACTACCGCGGGCTGATGCTCCACCTCAAGGTCGGGGAAGAGAGGCCGCGCAAGGAGATCCTCAAGGCGCTGGTGGACATCCAGTACAAGCGCAACGACTACGTGTTCGAGCGCGGCACCTTCCGGGTGCGCGGCGACACGATCGAGCTGTTGCCGGCCTACGACGAGCAGGCGGTCCGCGTCGAGCTGTGGGGCGATCAGGTGGAGCGCATCACCCGCTTCGATCCGCTCACCGGGGAGACGATCGCGGCCCTCGACCGCACCGCGGTCTATCCGGCGAGCCACTACGTCACGCGCCGCGCGACGAGCGAGCAGGTGGTTCCGATGATCCGGCAGGAGCTGGTCGAGCAGCTCGTCAAGTTCCGCGGGGAGGGGCGGCTGCTCGAGGCGCAGCGGCTCGAGACCCGTACCAACTTCGACCTCGAGATGATGCTCGAGATCGGCACGTGCCCGGGGATCGAGAACTACTCGCGCTACATCGGCGGCCGCGAGCCGGGGGATCGCCCGGCCTGCCTGTTCGACTATTTCCCGGGCGACATGCTGGTCGTGGTGGACGAGTCGCACGCCACCGTGCCCCAAATCAACGGGATGTTCAACGGTGACCGCTCCCGGAAGCTGACGCTGGTGGACCACGGCTTCCGTCTGCCCAGCGCGCTGGACAACCGTCCGCTGCGGTTCGACGAATGGGAGGGGCTGGTGGAGCGCGCCGTCTTCGTCTCGGCGACCCCGGGCGAGTGGGAGCTCCGCCAGTCGGGAGGGGTCGTGGTCGAGCAGGTGATCCGTCCGACCGGCCTGGTGGATCCCGAGGTGGACGTGCGCCCGGTGCGCGGCCAGGTGGACGACTTGCTGGCCGAGATCCGAGACCGCGAGAAGCGCGGCGAGCGCGTGCTCGTGACCACGCTGACCAAGCGCATGGCGGAAGATCTGTCCGAGTACTTGCAGTCGGTCGGCGTGCGCGTGCGCTACATGCACTCCGACATCGACACGATCGAGCGCATGGACATCCTGCGGTCGCTGCGCATGGGCCGGATCGACGTGCTCGTGGGCATCAACCTGCTGCGCGAAGGGCTCGACCTTCCCGAGGTGTCGCTGGTGGCGATCCTAGATGCCGACAAGGAAGGATTCCTGCGCGACGCGCGCAGCTTGATCCAGACGATCGGCCGCGCGGCGCGGAACGTGCGGGGACGCGCCATCCTGTACGCCGACCGGGTCACTGCGTCGATGGAGAAATGCCTGGGCGAGACCAACCGCCGCCGCGCGATCCAGATCGAGCACAACCGCGTGCATGGCATCACGCCCGAGACGATCGTGAAGAGCATCCAGGAGATCGAGTTCTCGACCCGGATCGCGGACGCAAGAAGCGCCCGGCCGATGAAGGTCGCCGAGGCCTCCGAGAACTACGCGGACGAGGTCAACCGCGAGGAGCTGATCAAGATCCTCGAGCAGGAGATGGCGGAGGCGGCTTCCTCGATGGACTTCGAGCGGGCCGCCCTCCTGAGGGACCAGCTTTTCGAGCTCAGGGTAAAGGTCAGTTCTGGCTGAGTTCCTGCACCTCCAAATTCTTAGTGTCTTGCCCATGAATCCGACGCTTCTTGTGGCCCGGCTTTCGCTACTTTGCGGCGCCCTTGCGTTCCTTGCAGGCGGCTTGGTCGCCCAGGTGACGCCCGCTCCGACGACCACAACTCCGACGACGGCAGCCCCGGCACCGGCTGCGCCAGCGACCTCAACGGTCGAGCTTCCCGCCGGGGTCACGGAGACCCAGGTGCTGGATCGCCTGCGGCAGTCCGGACTGACCCGCGAGGCCGCGAGGGCACGGCTGCTGCAAATGGGGCAGGACGCTTCCGCGGCCGACCAGTACTTCGACCGGTTGGAGGGCAGATCAAACCAGCCGCTGCAGGGAAATGCTGATTCGTTCGCCGGCGTGCTGCAGCAGTTGGTCCCCGTCCAGACGCCGACTCCGCTTGCAGAGGGCGGGAACTTGAGGGAGTCGACGACCGGGTCGAGAATCTTCGGCAGGGACGTCTTTGGGGGCGGGTCCTCGCAGTTCCAGTCCGTGTCCACTGGCCCGGTAGACGCCGGATACCGCCTTGGACCGGGGGATCAACTGACGCTGGTTCTTACCGGCGGCGTCGAATTGGCGTACACCCTGGACGTCACGCGGGAGGGCTTTGTCGTCATTCCGAACGTCGGACAGATCTTCGTCAGCGGGATCACGCTGGAGTCGCTGCGAAATCAGCTATACACGCGGCTCGGCAACGTCTACTCGGGTGTTCGTCGATCCGGCGCGACCACGTTCTTCGACGTCTCGCTGGGTCGGCTGCGTACGAACCAGATCGCGATCATTGGAGACGCGGTCCGACCTGGGGCCTACCAGGTCAGCTCAGTCGCTACTGTCTTCAATGCACTCTACGTCGCAGGTGGACCATCCGACCTCGGAAGCTTCCGTAGGGTGCTCGTGCGTCGCGGTGGCCCCGTCGTCTCCGAAGTCGATCTGTACGACTACCTGATCTCGGGGGATGCGTCCCGTGACGTCAGGCTCGAGCAGGGTGATATCGTCTTCGTGCCCTCGCACGGCCCTCACATCTCCATGAATGGAAGGGTGCGCCGGCCTGGGATCTATGAGCTGAAGAATGGAGAGGGCCTGGACGACGTGATCACGTTCGCCGGCGGGTTCGAGCCGGACGCGCACATTCAGCGGATACAGATCGATCGGATCCTTCCCCCTGCCGAGCGACGGCCGGGGACGGACCGAGTCATCCTCGATGTCGACGTGACCGAGGGCACCGATGCCTTGGGCACGGCCGCCCCGTTGAGGGATGGCGACGAGGTGACGGTCTTCGCGACGCTCGCTGAGCGTCGGAATCGGGTGACGTTGAATGGGAGCGTCTTCCGACCGGGCCTCTACGAGTTCAGCCGCGGTATGACGGTGTGGGACCTGATCCAGAAGGCGGAAGGCTTGTCCCTCGATGCGTTCCGGCCGATGGCTCACGTGATCCGTCCGACAGTCGCAGGTGACTCGGAGTTGTTGCGTCTGTCGCTGGAGCCCGGACCGAACGGCAGGCCTTTGGGCGATTTCGCGCTCGCGGACGGAGACGAGGTTGTGATCTATTCGTCCGAGGCGTTGGCGACGCCAAAGGTGATCAGAGTCGAAGGTTGGGTTAAGAACCCCGGAACCTATCCGTTCGCAGCGGGAGCGACCGTGCACGATCTGATTCTCGCGGCCGGCGGGTTCCAGCAAGGCGCTGAGGTGTCCGAGGCTGAGGTTTCTCGGCTCCGCATCGGTCAGAATCGGAGCGACACGATCGCGACCTTTTACGCAGTCACTGTGGAAGGCGACCTTCCTGCATTCTGGACTCCCGTCGCCAATGGGCCAGCCACCCCGGGCGCGACGCCCAGCAGCAACTTCGAGCTCTTCGAAGGCGACCGCGTGTTCGTTCGACAAATGCCGGGTTATGTCACTCAACGCACAGTGACCATTCAGGGCGAGGTAAACCTCCCGGGGCCGTACGCTGTTCAGTTCCGGGACGAGCGCCTGTCGAGCGTCATCGAGCGCGCCGGGGGAGTCACCGAGGACGCCTATGCGCAGGGGGCCCGCTTGACGCGTGGGGCGCTCCCCGTGGCGATCAACCTTGATCAAGCCCTGCGCCGGCGGGGGAGTAGAGACGACGTTGTCGTCGAGGAAGGCGACGTGATCGTAGTGCCGCGGTTGGACCCGACGGTCACGGTCATGGGGGCTGTCCTGTTTCCCGTGCGGGTGGTGTTTCGCTCAGGGCAGGGCCTTCAGACCTACCTGAGCCAGGCGGGCGGCAGCGCTGAGAACGCTGACCTCGGGCGGGTCAGCGTGACCTACGCCAGCGGCGAGCGAGCCACCGCGAAGAAGACCCTCTTCTTCAAGAACTACCCCTCGGTCGAACCGGGTAGCGTC
>CAXNGW010000109.1:0-4124 GCA_964201975.1 Longimicrobiales bacterium
GTCGCCGAGGCCCTTCTCGCCATCGCCTCGCCCGCCGCGCCGCGCCAGAGTCGGGAGGGCGGCCGCTGAGCGCCGCGCGGAGGGAACTCGACCTGCGCGCGGGGTTGGGCGAGGCGCGCGAGCTGGATCCCGTCGTCGCGCACCTGCGCGCGGAAGGGCTCGTCGTGCAGCCCACCGAGACCGTGTACGGCTTCGGAGGGCTGGCCACCCCGGGCGCGCTGGCCGCGCTGCGCCGCCTCAAGGGGCGCGGGGACGAGCGTCCGTTCCTGATGCTGATCCCCGGGGCGGACGCCGTACCCGAGCTGGTGTGGACCGACGCCGCGCGCGAGTTGGCCAGGGTATTCTGGCCGGGCGCGCTCACCTTGGTGCTTGCCGATCCCACGGGTAGCTTTCCGGACGGGGTGCGCGGCTCCACTGGTGGCGTGGCCGTGCGCGTGAGCTCGCATCCGGTCACGCGGGCGTTGGTGGAGAGGCTGGGCCGGCCGCTGACGTCCACGAGCGCCAATGCGCCGGGCGCGGCTCCGGCGGCGACCGCGACCGAGGCCCGCGCCGCCGCTGCCGCCGAGCGCGGGGCGGACGACCTGTGGGTGCTGGACGTGGGACGGCTCGCGCCTTCGGAGCCGTCCACGGTGGTGGATTGCACGGCGGCCGAACCGGTGGTGCTGCGCGTGGGAGCGACTCCGATCAGCCGCTTGCGCTTCGTCCTTCCGGGGATCCATGGAGAGCGATAACCGACCCGAGAGCTTCCGGCTGCTGTTCGTGTGCAGCGGCAACACCTGCCGGAGCCCACTCGCGCACGCGCTCGCCGAGCGCGAGATGACCACTCTGGGGTGGCGGGTAGAGGTGCGCTCCGCGGGTGTGGGCGCCATCTCGGGGGAGCCCGCGAGCGAGGGATCGCTCGTGGTGGGCAGGCGGCATGGGCTCGACCTGGGCGGCCACCGGAGCCGGGTGGTGGACGACGCGCTGATCGATTGGGCGGACCTGATTCTGGTGATGTCGACCAGCCACCTGCTGCGCCTGGCTGAGTTCGGCGCGGCGGGCAAGGCCGCGCTGCTCGACGCGTTCGGCCGCGGCGACGAGGCGGACGCCGACGATCTCGGCGTGGGCGTGCCCGACCCGTTCGGCGGTGACCACGAAGCGTACGAAGAGACCTATCGCACACTGGAGGACCTGGTGGGGAAGGCCTTGCGCCGGCTGGAGCCCATCCTGGCCCCATGAGCCCGATCAGCTCGACCACCCGCGTGCTCGCCCTGCTGGGCGACCCGATCTCGCATTCGCTCTCGCCGATCATCCAGAACGCGGCGTGCGCCGCGGCGGAGGTGGATGGCGTCTACGTCGCCATGCGCTGCGACCACGATCGCTTGCCCGCGCTCATGGAGGCGCTCGCCCATGGGGGGGGCGGCGGTAACGTCACGCTCCCGCACAAGGAGCGCGCGGCGGCCGTCGTGAAGAACCCGTCGGAGGCGGTGCGCCGCACGGGCGCGTGCAACACGTTCTGGAGGGAGGGTGGCCAGATCCGCGGCGACAACACCGACGTGGAAGGGTTTCGGCGCGCGCTGGAACGATTCCTGGGGCGGCCGCCGCGCGACCACCGTGTCCTGGTCTTGGGGGCCGGCGGCGCGGCCCGCGCGGTGCTGCTCGCGCTGCTCGACGAGGGCGTAAAGGATATCACGCTCTACAACCGCACCGTGGAGCGCGCGCGTGCGGTGAGCCGCCGCATCGGCGGCGAGCGGGTGCGCGTGGTGAACCCGGTCGAGGAGCTGAACGGCGGCCAGTTCGACCTGGTGGTGAACTCCACCCGTCTCGGGCTCGACCCCTCGGATCCGCTCCCCCTCGACCTGCCGCGGCTCGAGCGGGTGGGGGCCGTGATGGACCTCGTGTACGGGGACACCCCCACGCGCTTCGTGCAGGAGGCGCGCGCGTTCGGCGTCCCGGCCACCGACGGCGGCGAGATGCTCGTGCAGCAGGGCGCGGTCTCGTTTGAGCGCTGGTGGGGGAGGGAGGCGCCGCTCGACGCAATGCGCGCGGCGCTGGAGGCACGGAGGGGCACGGTCGGGTGAGGGCACCGGCCCCTCTCGACGACGTTCTCCGCTTTTTCCTCCCCGCCCGCTGCCTGGGCTGCGCGTCCCCCCTCGCCCTGGACGCGTCCTCTTCCTTCATCTGTCCGAACTGCCTCGCCGCGCTCCGCGAGCCGCCCTGGCCCCGCTGTCCGCGCTGTCATTTCCCGCGTGGCACCGGCCGCGCTCCCGGGGCGCGATGCATCGAGTGCGCGGAGTGGCCCGATGCGCTCGCGGGCGCTCTCGCGTCCGCCGTGCTCGAGTCCCCCGCCGACGCTCTCGTGCACGCGCTCAAGTATGGCGGCTGGACGTCGCTGGCCGCGCCGCTGGGCGCCCGCATGGCGCGCCTTTGCCCGCTGCCGGGGCGCGTGGTGGTGGCGGTGCCCACCACCGCATCGCGGGCGCGGCGGCGCGGCTACAACCAGGCCGCGCTGCTCGCCGACGCCTACGCGCGCGCGCTCGGCCTGCCGCGAGTGGACGCGCTGGCGCGCGCACGCGAGGGGCCGAGCCAGGTCTCGCTTCCCCCCGACCAGAGGCGGGGCAACGTGGAGGGCGCGTTCGTGGTGCCGGCCGGTCGGGCTGCCGAGCTGCGCGGCCGCGCCGTCGCGCTGGTTGACGACGTGCTGACCACCGGCGCCACCGCTGGCGCCGCCGCCCTCGCCCTGGAACGCGCCGGGGCCCAAGGGGTTATCGTGGTCACCTTCGCCCGTGCTCTTCCCGGGCGCACGCGGGTCGCCTGACCCCGCCAGGGGATCGCGTCCCCGGCCACCGCAATCCTTCGCCGAGCCCGAGAACTCCAGCATGTCCCTCCGCGTCGCCATCAACGGATTCGGCCGCATCGGCCGCAACGTCCTCCGCTACGCAAAGCAGTCGGGAGGCGAGCTGGACTTCGTCGCGGTCAACGACCTCACCGACGCCAAGACGCTGGCGCACCTGCTGCGTTGGGACTCCGTGCACGGGCCCTACGCGGGTGAGGTCGAGGCGACCGAGAAGGGCATCCGCGTGGACGGGGACGAGATCCTGGTGCTGGCCGAGCGCGATCCCGGCAAGCTCCCCTGGAAGGACCTCGACGTGGACATCGTGGTGGAGTCCACCGGGCTCTTCACTGACCGCGACAAGGCCGCCAAGCACTTGGAGGCGGGGGCGCGCAAGGTGATCATCACGGCGCCCGCCAAGAAGGAGGACATCACGATCGTCCTCGGCGTGAACCAGGACGCATACGACCCCGAGCGCCACGACGTCATCTCGAACGCCAGCTGCACCACGAACTGCCTGGCGCCCGTCGCGAAGGTGGTGATGGAGAGCTTCGGCTTCCGGCGCGGGCTGATGACCACCGTGCACTCCTACACCAACGACCAGAACATCCTGGATCTTCCGCACAAGGACCTGCGGCGGGCGCGCGCCGCGGCTCTGTCCATGATCCCGACCACCACCGGAGCCGCCAAGGCAACCGCGCTGGTGCTGCCCGAGCTCGAGGGCAAGCTCGACGGGATGGCCATCCGCGTACCGACGCCGGACGTCTCGATCATCGATCTGGTCTGTGAGGTCGATAGGGACACGACGGTGGATGAGGTGAACGAGGCCTTCCGGGCAGCCGCGCGAGGGGGGATGAAAGGGATCCTCGGCGTCTCCGATGAGCCGCTGGTTTCGGTGGATTTCACCGGGGACAGCCGCAGCTCGATCGTGGACGCGTTGGCGACCGTGGTCATTGACGGGCGGATGGTGAAGGTGCTTTCATGGTACGACAACGAGTGGGGCTACTCGGCGCGCGTAGTGGACCTCGTCCGCTACGTGGGCGAGCGACTGCCGGCGCAGGCGCGCCGCTAGGGCCGCGGGCGGGGGGCACCGGGATTGCATCATGGCCCCCTACCGAGAGGCGTACGCTCCACTCGTCGAACCGTACGATCTAGAGGTGGGGCATGGAAGCCATGGATCCTTCGGCCAGCGCGACCACGAGCTGGCGCACGTACCGCTGTCCCGTGTGCAGCCACACAGATGGTGTGCTGCTCGCGGGGGCCGACGAGGTGCTGATCCGCTGCAGCCATTGCGACACCCCCCTCGCGGTGA
>CAXNGW010000110.1:0-3976 GCA_964201975.1 Longimicrobiales bacterium
GGTGACGACGTCGAGCACGGTGGCCACCCCGACGCGGTAGCGCTCGCGCACGACGCGCAGGTCCTCCTCTGCGACCCGCACCGCCTCCCCCGCGATGTCGATGGCGGCGGTGGCGGTGGCGACCGTGCGCAGCGCCGCGTCCGCCTCCTGGCGGGCGGCGAGGCGGGCGTCCTCCTCTTGCAGGCGCGTCACCACGCGCGCCTCGTCGGCGCGCGCGATCGTGGCTTCGCGCTGGAAGCCGTTGAAGATCGGGTAGCTCCCCGACATCGACAGGCTCCAGCTGGCACTGCCGCCCCCGAAGGACGCCGCCTCGTTTGCCCAGTTGTAGCCGGACGAGACGCGCAGCGTGGGGAGGTAGCCGGTGCGGGCCGAGGAATACGCGGCGGCGGCGGCGCCGGTCGCAGCTTGGAACGCGCGCACGCTGGGGGAGCCCTCCTCGGCCAACGCCAGGATGGCGCTGTCGGAGAGCGCGAGCGGCATCGGCGTCAGGCCCGCGGGCGCCATCGGCACCACCGGCCGCGCCTCGCCGATCTGCCGCCCGAGCGAGAAGCGCGCGGAGCGCGTGCCCGTCTCGGCCTGGAGCACCGCCTGGCGGGCGTTGATCATCTCCAGCCGCGCCCGCAGGGTGTCCGACGCGGTGGCGAGCCCGGCCCGGGCCTGCCGGCGGGTCATGTCCATGCTCTCCTCGGCCTGGCGCAGCCGGGACCTCGCCACCTCGAGCAACTCGCCCTGCCGCAGGGCGGTGAAGAAGAGCTGCTTGGTCTGCAGGCTCACCTGGAAGCGCTGCTCCTCGCGCCGCGCTTCGGCCGCGAGCAGGTCGGCCCGGCTGCGATCGAGGTCCGCGAAACGCTTACCCCCCGTGAACACGTCGTAGCTCGCGGACAAGCCGGCGGTGTACGAGTCGGTGCTCCCCGAGACGATCCGATCGGTGCCGGGATCGAAGCGGTCCTGGCTGCGCAGCGACGCGCCCGAGCTCGCCGACAGCGAGGGCAGAAACGCGCCGTACGCCGTGCGCCGGCCGGTGGCGGCGTTGTCCACCGACTGGGACGCCTGGGCCAGGGCCGGGCTGCGCTCGAGCGAGCGCTCCACCGCCTGGTCCAGCGTGACCACCGGCAGGGAATCGGGCTGTTGCGCCGGCGCCGCTCCCGTCGGGAGCACGACCAACCCCGCCGCGATCAGAAACCACCGCGGCAACGATACTCTCACCTTCATTGCCATTGGGTTCAGCGGGGTCCCTCGCCCCTATCGGCGCGGCGCCGACGGTCGTTTTCGGCGAGGAGAGAATCGTATCGCGCCGCCTGGACGGGCGTCATGACCTGTTTGATCGCGTTCCGGGAGCTGTCCACGAGCGCGGCGAAGCGCGGATCGTACACGGCTTTGAACGCATGCTCGGCCGACTTCATGGCGTCGTAGAGCGAGTCGATGCCGGGCTCGGCGAAGAGCGCCTCGGCCGCCTCCCGACGGCGGGCGACGATCGCTTCGGCCGCGGTCAGCTGCGCGGCGGACAGCGACGGACTCACCCGCACGTAGATCGGTGTGCGCCCTCCGTCGCGATCGTTGCGGTCGGTCGTGCTGGTGCTGTCGGGGACGGCGGCCACGGTCTCGGCGTCGAGCCTCCGATCCCACGCGGCGCCCACCAGGAAGCCGGCGCCCAGCACCAGCACCAGGATCGCCACAGTGGCGAGCCTCACCCACTGTCGTTGTTCAAGCTGCATCGCCATGACCTCAGTAGACCTCGTTCACCACCACGACTTCACCCTCGGGACCTGCGATCTCGAACGCCGGCATGACGGGGGCTTCGATCCCCTCCAGCAGCATCTCGTCCACGCCCAGGTATGCGACGGGCGGCGTGGGCGTCTGATCGCGCAGCAGGACGAAGCCGGCGGCCGCCGCCGCGAACGCCGCGGTGGGGACCAGCGTCCGCCACCAGGAGAGCACGACTTCGCTCACGGTAGCGGTGCGCCGCCTGCGAGCCAGCTCGGGTGCGGCCGCGTTCACCACCCAAAGCTGGAAGCGGAGCCAGTAGCCTGGGTCGGTGCGCTCGGGGTCCAACTTCGCCAGCATCGAGCGGATGCCGTAATCGATTTCGTCGTTCATCCCGCCGCCTCGTCGTTGTCATGGGGCCGCAAGGCCCCGAGCGCACTGCGCAACGCCTTGCGCGCGAAGTGGAGATGGGAGCGGACCGTCCCCGAGGGGATCTCGAGCCGCTGCGCGATCTCTCTGTGCTTCCACCCCTCCAGGTCGTGGAGGAGAACGATCTGCTGCTGGATCTCGGGAAGCGTCTGGAGCGCGTCGTGCAGGCTCTCCCGCAGCTCGAGCGTCTCCAGATCCCGCTCCGGGGTCGGCGTGCGCGAACTCGCCGATTCCGGTACCTGATCCGTGTCCCTCAGCACCTCGCGCCGCACCAGATTGCGCGCCCGGTTGCGGACGATCGTCATCAACCAGCCAGCGAACTTCTCCGGGCTCCGGCACTCGTCCAGGCGCTGCAGCGCGACCAGCACCGATTCCTGCGCGGCGTCCTGGGCGTCTTCGTGGCGTCCGGTGACCGCGAGAGCGACGGCATAGGCGGGGCGCATGTAGCGCTCCACCAGCACACCGAACGCGTCCTCCTCGCCCCTCCGGACGCGTCCCACCAGTTCGCTGTCGCTCAGCTCACGGAGCCTCGCCACCATCAAGACACCGGGGCTTGGGTCGGTGTTGACCCGGGTCCGTGCCACCGCACGGTCCCGAGTTTCTAAAGCTAACTGCGCCATGATGGTGGGCGACCCACCGGGCCCGTCAGCGGCCCCGGAACGCAGGCCCCCCGACGGGGCGAGCCTCGCGGCTGCATGCCGCCCGCTGCCCATTCAGCCACCCCTGACGGTACGCCATCCGACTGGCCCGGACAGCCAGCCAGAGCCCGCCGCCCGGGCCGAACCCGCCGCTCTCGAACGCCGCGCCCTGACGTCTGGGACCCGGTCCGCCCAGGCCGCGCCCGCCCCGACCGTTCGGACCGGCCCCGGATGGACGCCGGGTGGGAGGGAGTCGTTAACCACCCTGGCGGGATGGCCCGTCACATCCCCTTGCCGCCGCGCTTGCGGGTGTCCGGGAAGACCTCCTGCCGATCCTGCTCCGGGCGGACCGGACGGCTGGCGGCGAGCAGATCGATCAAATAATCATCGGTGAAATCGTGGAGCCTTCCCGCCCCCGTCAGCAGCTCGCGCAGGGGGCGCTCGGGCTCTTCGGCGCGCGCGAAGAAGAGCAGAACCAGCGGCGCCCGCGAGTCCCCTCCGGTCCCTGAGGCCGTGCGGCCCGCCTCCCGGATTACCCAATCCTCGGACCCCGCCCTGATGGTGCGCCACGGCAGCTCGGCAGAGGCGAGGGGATCGCGGGGGGTGGGGTGCGGCCCACCCCTCCCTCGGTCCGGACCCTGGTCGCCGCGTCCGCCCTGGCTCCGCGCCGGCGGCGGGCTGCGGCGAACCGGCGTCGGGGAGGGGTGTGGCGGCGGCGGGTCCGGGGGCGGGGTGCGATCTGCGGGTGGGTCGTCCATGTCACCGAAGGTGGGGTGCGGGAGTCAGGCCGGGTACTCCCCCGCCAGCTCCGGACTCTCGGCCACGTGCACGCGCGCCAGGCATGCCGACCCTGGGATGCGTCCGCTGAGCCGCACCCAGAGCAGACGGGCGAGGGTCTCGGTGGAGGGCTGCGGCCCGCCCTCGGCGAGCTCGACGAAGGCGGCGTTGAGGTCGGCCCCCTCCAGCGACCCGACCACTTCGGCCAGGAGCGCGTCCAGCGCGACGAGGTCGGTGACGAACCCGTGCGCATCCAGGGGGCCCCGCACCGAAACGGTCACCGTCCAATCATGCGGATGGGGCTCCGCCACGGGACCGAATGCCTCTCGGTTGCGTGCTGCCGACCAGTCCGCGCGCCGGTAGTGATGCGTGGCGCGAAAGCGCACGGTTCGCTGGAGCACAGCCTCCACCATGGCCGGATCCTCCCT
>CAXNGW010000111.1:0-3915 GCA_964201975.1 Longimicrobiales bacterium
GGCCGAGCGGCATCTGGAGATCTATCGGGCGCTGATCGCGCGGCGCGGCCGGACCCACTGACGGGAGGGCGAACCGGACGCATGGCGAAGAAGAAGAGGGCGAAGGCAGGGCAGGGGGACGCGGCCCCGTCGGCCCCGTCGGCACGGACGAGCGCGGCCGCGCCGGGCGCCGTCGCCGGCTGGGTCCCGTGGGCGCTCTACGGGCTCCTCACGCTCGTGCTCTTCGGAGCTTTCGTGTTCTCGCGCCAGATGCTGTTCGGCTCGGACACGCTCGGCCTCGGCTACATGGCGCGGAAGTTCTACGCCGACGCCCTGCGCGCGGGCCACTTTCCCCTGTGGAATCCCAGCCTGCTGGGCGGCGTGCCGTTCCTGGAGGCGCTCTCGGGCGGCGATTCGCTCTACCCGACCGCGCTCCTGCTCCTCGTCATGGAGCCATACCGCGCGCTCGGCTGGAAGCTCGTCGTGCACGTGTTCGCGGCCGGCCTCTTCATGTTCGGATGGACGCGGCGGCTCGGGGTGAGCCGCGGCGGCTCGCTGGTCGCCGGGACCGCCTACCTGCTCGCTCCGTTCATGGTCACGCTGGTCTTTCCCGGCCACGACGGAAAGATCTTCGTCACCGCGCTCACCCCGCTCCTGTTCTGGGCGATGGAGTCCACCTTTCACCGCCGCGGCCTGCTGCCGTACGCGGGAGTGGCCGGGGTGGTGGCGCTGGTGATCCTCACCACGCACTTCCAGATGGCGTACTTCCTGTTCGGCGCGGCTGGACTCTACTACGCGTTTCGGTGCGTCGAGGAGGCACGCCCGACGGCGACGCCCGCGTGGCCGCGCGCCGGGTCGCGCTTCGGGCTCTTCCTGGCCGCGTCGCTGTTGGGCGCGGCCGCTGCGGGCGTGCAGCTGCTCCCCGCGGTGCGCTACGCCACCGAGTTCTCGCGCCGTACCGCGACCACCACACAGGCGTCGGCGGCGGAGAACAAGGAGTACGCGGCGCAGTGGTCGCTGCATCCGGAGGAGCTGGCGGCCATGGTGGTGCCGGAATTCGTCGGCAACGACTCGGGCGGCGCGGACTGGACCAACGGCACCTACTGGGGCCGTAACGCGATCAAGCTCAACCACGAGTACGTCGGCCTGGTTGTGCTCCTGCTCGCGGGGGTGTCGTTCTTCGGCGCGCGCCGACGCGCGCTCCGCTATTTTCTGACCGGGCTGGGCGCGCTCGCGCTGCTGTACGCGCTGGGTGCGCACACGCCGGTATGGCACCTCGCCTACGCGCTGCTCCCGGGGATCAAGCTCTTCCGCGCAGCGTCCATGGTGTCGTTCTTGTTCGGCTTCACCGCCGTGACGCTGCTCGCGCTGGGCGTGGATCGGTTGCTCGAGCTCGGGCGCGGCGCGGATGCGGCCGCGAGCGCGCGCGTGCTGCGCTTCCTCTGGACCATGACCGCGGTGCTCGTCGTCGGCCTGGTGCTCGCGGCGACCGGCATGCTCGAATCGCTATGGACCGGGATGGTTTACCGCGACATGGATCCGTCCCGGGCTCCCGCCCTCGCGGCCGCGCGACCGTTCATCGCGCGCGGCTTCGTGGTCGCGACGGCGCTCGCCGCCGGCACCGCCGGCCTCGCTTGGGCGGCGCTGCGCGGGCGGCTCGGGGCCGGTGCGCTGGTCGCAGGACTGGTGCTGCTCGTGGCGGTGGACCTGTGGCGGGTAAACGCGCCGTTCATCCAGGTGATGGACCCGGCGCGCGTCACCCAGCCCGATGCGATCGTCGCGGAGCTGCTGCGCCGCAAGGCGACCGAGCCGCCTTTTCGCGTCTCCAGCATCGGCGCCGACCAGGACGTCGGGCCGGCGACGTTCGGGATCGCGCTCGCGGGCGGCCACCATCCCAACGACCTCGCGCGCTACCGCGAGCTGATCGGGATGGAGGGGAGCGGGGAAGCCGCCAACCTGTCCAACCCGAGCGTGCTGAACCTGCTCGCGATCCACTACCTGATCTGGCCGACCGCGCAGCTGGGCGGAGAGCCGCAGGGTCTCGAAGTGGTCACGCGCAGCACGGTCAGCGGGCAGGTTTACCAGACCCTCGTGCGTTGGCCCGGGCTCGCGCGCGCCCGCTTGGTCGGGGCCGCAGAGGTGGTTCCCGACGATCGCGCGGTGGCGCGCATCCTCGACGCAGGCTTCGACCCGGCGGTGACCGCGGTGCTGGCCGAGCCCGCCCCGCTCGAGCTGCCCGGCACCCCCGTCGAGGGCACCGTGCAGTGGGTCGAGGACGGCCTCGACCGGCAGCGGTTGACGGTGGAGAGCGCGAGCAATGCGCTGCTCGTCGTGGCCGATAACTGGTATCCAGCGTGGAAGGCGACCGTGGACGGCGTCGAGGCACCCGTGCTGCGCGCCTATCACACCCTGCGCGCAGTGCCGCTCGGTCCGGGCCGACACGAGGTCGTCCTCTGGTACGACGCGGGCATGCTGCGCACCGGAATGTTGAGCACGGCCGGCGCGGTGATTCTGCTGGCTGTGGTGGTGGGCGCATCCTTGATTCGCGACCGGCGTTGAGCCGCGTGCGGCGCGTGCTGGTGCGCGTCGCCCAGCTGGCGCTCACCGTCGTAGTCACCTGGTTCATCCTCGACCGGGTCGGCCCCGGCCTCAGCGCGATGGCCACGGACGACGCCGCCGTGCTCGACCCGAAATGGGGATGGATCGCCGCTTCGTGCGCGCTCCTCGCGTCCGGTTATGCGATCTCGGGCTGGATCTGGGGGCGCATGGTGAGCGATCTGGGCGGGCCCCGCCTCCCCCCGCGCGACGCGATCCACATCTACCTGGTGGCCAACCTGGGGCGGTACGTACCAGGCAAGCTCTGGCAGATTGCCGGGCTCGCCTTGCTGGCGCGGTCGCGAGGCGTGCCGGCGCCGGTCGCCACCGCGGCGGCCGTAGTGGGGCAGGCGATCGCGTTGGCCGGCGCGATGCTGGTCGGCCTGCTCGCGCTCGCGCACGGCCCACCCACGCTCGCCCGCCTGACGCCGTTCGCGGCGGTCGCGACGGCGGGGGTCGTCCTCGCGGTGACCATCCCCGCCATCTTCCGGCCGCTGCTCCGCCTCTTCATGCGCTGGGTGCCCGGGGAGGCGCCGGCGGAGGTGCCGGTGGGCGCGATCGAGGGGCTGCGCTGGCTCGGTCTCTACACGTTCAACTGGGGAGTGTACGCGTTGTCCTTCTGGCTGCTGGCCCGAGGACTGTCCCTCCCGGGCGGACTGCTCGCCGTCGGCCCCGCGTTCGCCGCGGCGTACGTTCTCGGATACCTCGTCGTGTTCGCGCCCGCCGGGCTCGGCGTGCGCGAGAGCTCGCTCGTGGCGCTGCTGGCCCCGGTGATGGGGCCCGGCGGAGCGGCGCTGATCGCGATCGTGGCGCGCGTGTGGACGACCGTGATCGAAGTGGTGCCGGCCGGCGCGTTCTGGCTGGCCGGGATCGGACGCTCGCGGCGAGAGGGCCGGGGAGGGACGCCATGAGCGTTCCGCCGGTGCGCCACGAGACGTTCCGCCCGGGCGGGCTGATCGTGTCCATGTCGCCCGCGGCGGCGCCGACGGGCCCCGCCGCGTTCGCCGCGACAGACCGCTTCCTCGTCGTGATGCCTACCTACAATGAGCGCGACAACCTGCCCCGCATCGTGCCGCTGGTGCTCGACGAGGATCCCCGCATCGAGATCCTGGTTGGGGACGACAACTCGCCCGACGGGACCGGCGATCTCGCGGCCGCGATGAGTCGTGCGGAGCCGCGTGTCCATGTCCTGCGGCGGGCGGCCAAGGATGGGCTCGGGCGCGCCTACCTGGCCGGCTTCCGGTGGGCGCTGGAGCGCGACTACCGGCTCGTGTTCGAGATGGACGCGGACCTCTCGCTCCATCCCGACAATCTACCCTGGTTCATCGCCGCCGCGGCGAC
>CAXNGW010000112.1:0-3912 GCA_964201975.1 Longimicrobiales bacterium
CGCGCCTGGCACTCCGAGTCGGGGGGAGACCAGCGCGTGCTCGACGAGGTGCGCGGATGGCAGAGGCGCATGAGCTCGGCGGGCGCCCAGGTGGCGATGGGGGGCGGCGCGGCCGCCGGTGGACGCGGGCTCCGAGGGAGCGCGCTCGCCGCCGGTGCGCTCTTCCTGCTCGTGCTCGTGCCGACCGCGACGATCGCGCTCACCGCCGGCGTCGGCCCCGCCCTCGCCGACACCGCGGTGCCCACCTTCCTGTCCGTGCAGGAGATGGCGGGCGCGGCCGAGGTGCTGCGCAGCTATCGGCTCGACCCCGACCCATCGATCTCCCCGCTCAGCGCCGGCGAGGCGCTCCAGAACCTGGTCTTCGTGGGACCCGCGCAGCGGCCCGAGGCGATGGAGCGCGCCCCGCGCACGCGCTACGAGCAGGCGTGGTTCGCCGATCCCGAATCCTTCCCGGACCCGTTCTCCGAGACCGCCGCGCGCGACCTCGTGTCCCGGAACTTCGCTTCCTTCACGTCCGACGAGCGCGTCTCCCTGCTCCAGGCCGCCGCGCATCCGGCGCAGGCCGAGCTCGAGCTGCTCGCGCGCGCTACGCTCGCCGACGTGGTGACCGGACGCTGGTCGCTCCCGTTCGCCGACGGTGCGTCTCTGTTCGACCTGCCGTGGCCGCGCTTCGCCGCGATCCGCACCGCTGAGGGCACCGTCCGCGACCTCATCTCCGCCGGCTTCCTGCTGGTGGACCAGGGCCCCACGTTGATCGACAACATGATGGGCGTGGCATGGGTGAACATGGGTGGCGACGCGATCGAGGAGCTGTACAAGAAGACCGGGCGGGCCGCCGACGCCGACCGGCTGCACGCCGCGCGCGAGTCGGCCGCACAGGCCGCGAGCATGGCGCGGGTGGGGAACGGTGAGCAGGACATCCACACGCTGCTGCGCGGCATCCCCGACCTGGTCGAGCGCGCCGACGCGCTGCACGGCCTGCGCTGGGAGTATCTGGCGACGTTCAACATGCTCGCCCCCTGCATCAACCTGCAGAAGATGGTGTTCGGCCCCGACAAGACGTACGCGGACTGGATGGACCGGTCCGAGAAGGGGCTGGTGCGTGTGCCCGGTGAGGCGGCGCTCTTCGAGCTGGCGCGCACGGGATCCGCGGGTGCCGGGGACGAGGCGCCGACCGGCGTGCTCTCTCGTCTCCTGAGCATGACGCTGGGCGCGCAGACGCAGCCGGGCAGCTGCGCCCGCCTGGTGTCCGCGCTCCAGACCGGCACCCAAACCGACATGTAGGGAAAGTCCGGTCGGGGCACGCTTGTTGCGCCCCGGCTGCGCGTGTCCAAGCCCTCCGCTCCAGGCCACGCGCGCACGCGGTCCGACCCCGAGCTCGCCGCCGCGGCGTCGGGGCTGCGCTATGTGTCCGGCGAAGAGCCGGGCATCACGCGCCAGCGCAGAGGACGCGGCTGGTCCTACCGCACCCCCTCCGGCAAGACGATCCACGACAACGCCGCGTCGGCATCTTCGACGACGACCTCACGCGCGTGATCCAGGAATGCGCCGAGCTGCCCGGCGCGGAGCTGTTCCGGTTCGTGGACGCCGAGGGCGCGCATCGCGCGATCGAGTCCGACAACGTGAACGAGTACCTGCGCGCGGTGAGCGTTCTCCGGGAGATGGGCGGAGCCCCGGCGCTGAAGGAGCGCAAACGGCGCCTGGTGCAGGCGATCAAGTTCGTGGCCGCGGACCTGGGCAACACACCCGCGACCTGCCGAGCCCTTCCACGCCAGCGCCGATGGACTCCGCCCCGAGGAGCGGCCGGTGATGGCCCTCCTTCCCCGCCTCGAAGCGGAGTTCGGCTCGGACTGAGCCACCCTGCCCTGCGCGTCAGCCCGAGGTCCAGCGGCGCCAGGTCTCCTCGTCCGCGCCCACCGTCAGCTCGCTTCCGCGCCGCGCGAGCGGCGTGCGCAGCAGCAGCGGCTCCGCCTCGAGCACCTCGAGCCAGCGCGCCTCTCCGTACTGCGCCTGCTTGAGGCCGAGCGCGAGGAATCGCTTCGAGGCCCGGTCCACCAGCGCGGCCACGCCGAACTTCTGCACGAAACGCTTGAGCTCGCCCTTGGAAGCGGCGCGCTCCTTCAGGTCCACGAAATGGACCTTGACGCGGCGCTCGCTGAAGAAGCGCAGCGCCCTGCGCGTCTCGGCGCAGCCGCGCGTGCCGAACAGCTGGACCTCGGGCGGACCGCCGGCCACGGATCGGCTAGCGGTAATTGCCGAACTTCAGCTCCACGCCGAAGTCCTGCGAGCGGAGGTAGGTCATCACGTCCTGGAGCGTGTCCTTGGAGGGGCACGTGACGCGCAGCTCCTCGCCCTGGATCTGCACCTGCACCTTCTTGAAGCCCTGGTCGCGGACCTCCTTCGAGATCTTCTTGGCGGTCTCGGAGTCGATCCCCTGCTTGAGGCCGATCGCCTGGCGCGCGCGCCCCATGGTGCCGATCTCGACCTCCTTCTCGTCCAGGTTCTTCAGCGGCACGCCGCGCTTGGACAGCTTCTCGCGCAGCACCTGCACCACCGCCTTCAGCCGATAGTCGTCGTCTGCGTCGAGCTGGATCGCGCCCGTCTTGCGATCGAGCTCGATCGTGCACTTGGTGCCCTTGAAGTCATAGCGCTGCGCGATCTCCTTGGTCGCCTGGTTGACGGCGTTGTCCACTTCCTGGAGATCGAGGTCGGTGGTGACGTCGAAGGAGCTGTTCGGGGGCATGGTTCAGTGGGTGGGGGATCAGCGCGCGACCATCGCCGTCTTCTGGATGGAGACCGTGGTGGATGCCCCCAAAGTAGCGACGATCGGCATCTTCGCGATGGCTAGATCCATGGGGCTAGGGCCCCGGCAGCGTCCACACGACCGCCACGTTTCCCTGCGCGTCAGGCGCTACGGTCATGGGAAGCAGCCACCGGTCGATCTTGTTGGTCGGATGCCGGTAGGCGTAGCTCACCACCTTGATCCCGCTGAACGTGCCGATCGCGGCGCCCGCCACCACGTCGCTCGCCCAGTGCTGGTCGTGGTACATGCGCGAGATCCCGACCAGCGTTGCGCCGCCGTAGAGCGTCCCGCCGACGACGTACTTCCACCCGGGCCACCATCCTTTCTCGTCCACCCAATGGGCGACTTCCGCCGTCGTGGACGCGGCGACCGCGAACGCGGTCGAAGTATGGCCGGAGGGGAACGACGCGTAGTCGCGGCCGCGCACTCCGCGCAGGAAGGCGAAGCTGCCAGGGACCGTGTCGCCGTGCACGTAGGGGCGCGCGCGTCCGGCGAGCCCCTTGATGGCTCCGGTCAGGCTCGCGCTGAGCACGATCGCCTCGAGCCCGTGCAGCCCGAGCGCGGCGACGGGCCGCACCCCCGCGAGGCGGCCGACCCCGTAGAGGCCGGCGCCGATGAGGACCGGGCCGGGATCGCCCATGAACTCGAAGACCGCGGCGCCCCTGCGCACCGTCGCCGACTCCTGGAGCCCGGGGTCCTGGAAGGTGCGGGCGAGGCGTCGGTCCGCGGTCGCCAGCGCCGCCGTGCCAATCAGGAAGCCGCCGGCGAGGAGCGCATCGCGCCTCGTGAAGAACGGAGCGCCCGGCGCCGCCCGCGCCGTGTCGGCGCGTTGGGCCGCGAGCGGGGAGGCGACCGCGGCCGCGACGAGCGCGAGGGCCAGAGCGACCGGCCGCGCCCTCACGCGCGGGTGAGCTCCTCGAGGAACGCATCGCCGTAGCGCTCGAGCTTGGCCGGCCCCACCCCAGACACGTCCAGCAGCGCCTCGCGCGTGCGCGGGCGCCGCTCCGCCATCTCGCGCAGGGTGCGGTCGTGGAAGACCACGTACGCGGGCAGGTTGCGCGCGTCGGCGAGCCGCTTACGCAGGTCGCGCAGCCGGAGGAAGAGGTCCT
>CAXNGW010000113.1:0-3777 GCA_964201975.1 Longimicrobiales bacterium
CGCCCCCGGGCCGTCGGTCGCGCGGCGGACCGCGAGAGGTCAGGCCGCCAGGTGCTTCTGGATCTTCTGCTCGAGCTGCGGCCGGGGCACGGCCCCGACCACCTTGTCCACCAGCTCTCCGTCCTTGAAGAACAGGATCGTGGGGATCGAGCGCACCCCGTACAGGCTCGCGGTCTCCGGATTCTGGTCCACGTCGAGCTTGCCCACGCGGAGCCCCTGCTCGGCGTAGTCCTCAGCCAGCTTCTCCACGATCGGAGCCACCAACCGACAGGGTCCGCACCAGGTGGCCCAGAAATCCACCATCGAGAGCCCACTCTGCTCGCGGACTTCGCCCGCGAAGTTCTGGTCGGTGATCTCCATGATCTTGCCGTTCACGGCCATTGATCTCTCCTTAAGCGCGTCGTTCTGCGTGAAGCGGGTGGGAGACCCCTCCCGACCCGGCGCTGCTCTCTTTCTCCATAGGCCCGCTCATGACCTCATCGGCCTTGCCCCTGGCCCTCGACCACGTGGCCCTCGCCGTATCCTCGCTCGAGGCGGCGATTGGGCTCCACGAAACCCTCGTGGGCGGGTCCGCCACGGCGGCCGAGACCCTGACAGCGCAGGGAGTGCGGGTCGCCTTCGTGGGCTCGGTCGAGCTGCTCGAGCCGACCTCCCCTGATACCCCTGTGGGCCGATTCCTCTCCAGGCATGGACCCGGCCTGCATCACCTCGCCTACCGCACCCCGGACATCGAGCGCGACCTGGCGCGCCTGACGGCCCTGGGCTTCCGCCCCATTGACCCCTTCCCGCGCGTGGGGGCCCGCGGCCACCGGGTCGCGTTCCTGCACCCCGCAGACACGGGGAAGGTTCTGATCGAGCTCGTCGAGCGCCGGGACTAAAGCCCGGCGGGCCTCAGCGCGCGGTGATCCGCTCCAGGTCCACCTGCTCGATCAGCCAGCCGCCGTCGTCCGTGCGCACCACCAGGAACGGCAGGTCGGGAATCACCGGACCGCCGCTCGGGCAGGGCGTGCGTGGGCTGGCGCCCCCCCCGCACTGGGTGAGCTCGACCGTCACGCGCGTGGTGGGGTGCTCGCGGCCCGCCTCCATCCGCTCGCCCATGATCTCGTAATCCTGATGCTTCAGGATGTCGGCGATCAGGGCCATGCGGCGCTCGATCTCAAGGCGATCCCCCCGAATCGGCCCCCGGTACGTGCCGAACAGGCGCTGCATCGCGTCGAAGTCACGCGCGTTGGCGGCCTCGAGAAAACGCTCGACCGACAGGACCGGCACGACCTCGGTGAGCTGGCGGTTGGGCGACACGCTGCGCGTCGTGCACGCGGACAGCGCCACCACGCCGACGGCGGCGAGCGAGCAGAACGAGCGGCCGAGCGAGCACGGGGTCATGGCTCGAGTCCTCAGGTGCGGGGAACCGTGACGTGCTCCCGAAGTTTTCCGGAAAGCCCCGCCCGAGTCAACGCTCGACCACCGCGAACGTCAGCTCGGCCCCGCTCGCTGCCGCGTCCACCCGGACCACGCTCCCCTCGGGCACGTCGTCCTCGAGCAGCCGGAGCGCGAGCGGGTCCTGGAGCCGGCGCTGGATCGCGCGCTTGAGCGGCCGCGCGCCGAACGCTGGATCGTAGCCCTCGCGCGCCAGCAGCGCCTTGGCCGCCGCGGTCACGTCGAGCTTGAAGCCGAGCTCGATGGTGAGCCGCTCCACCCGCCGCAGCTGCAAGTCCACGATGCGGGTGATCAACTCCAGCGAGAGCGGCCGGAACACGATGACGTCGTCCACCCGGTTCAGGAACTCCGGTCGGAAGTGTTGTTGCAGCTCGCGCAGGACGTCTGCCTCCAGCCGCGTCCGCTGCTCGTCGTTCGTCAGGGCGGACGCGCGCTCCAGGATCGTGTGGCTGCCAATGTTCGAGGTCATGATGATGACCGTGTTGCGGAAGTCCACGGTGCGGCCTTGCGAGTCGGTGAGACGGCCGTCGTCGAGGATCTGGAGCAGCACGTTGAATACGTCCTGGTGCGCCTTCTCGACCTCGTCGAAGAGCACCACCGCGTGCGGCCGACGTCGTACCGCCTCGGTGAGCTGGCCGCCCTCCTCGAAGCCGACGTAGCCCGGCGGCGCGCCGATCAAGCGCGCCACCGCGTGCTTCTCCATGTACTCCGACATGTCGATGCGCACCATCGCGCGCTCGTCATCGAACAGGAACTCGGCGAGGGCGCGCGCTGTCTCCGTCTTCCCCACTCCGGTGGGGCCCAGAAAGATGAACGACCCGATCGGGCGGTCCGGATCCTGGAGCCCCGCGCGCGCGCGCCGCACCGCGTTGGCGACCGCTGTCACGGCCTCCTCCTGCCCCACCACGCGCTCGCCGAGGAGCGTCTCCAGCTGCGTGAGGCGCGCGCGCTCGGACTCGATCATCCGGTTCACCGGGATGCCGGTCCATTCGGCCACCACGCGAGCGATGTCCTCGTCGTCGACCTCTTCCTTCAGGAATTTGCCCTCGGCCTGGAGTTCGACGAGCCGGCGCTCCGCGGCGGCCGCCTCCTGCTGCAGTTGCGGGACCTCTCCGTACTGGATCTCCGCGGCGCGCTGCAGGTCGCCGGTGCGGGTGACGCGCTCGGCCTCGCCGCGGAGCGAGTCGGCCCGCTCCTTGAGCCCGCGGATCTTCTGGATCTGCTCCTTCTCGGCCTGCCAGCGCGCCTTCATGCCGCTGCTCGTCTCGCGCAGCTCCGACAGCTCCGCCTCGAGCGTGTCGCGCCGCTCGACCGCGGGACGATCCTTCTCCTGGGCCAGTGCCTTCTTTTCGATCTCGAGCTGGATGACGCGGCGCTCGATCTGGTCGATCTCCTGGGGCATCGAGTCGATTTCGATGCGGAGACGGCTGCCGGCCTCGTCGATCAGATCGATCGCCTTGTCGGGGAGGAAGCGACCGCCGATGTAGCGGTCCGACAGCTTGGCGGCGGCGATGATGGCGTCGTCGGTGATGCGCACGCCGTGGTGGACCTCGTAGCGCTCCTTGAGTCCGCGCAGGATCGCGATCGTGTCTTCGACCGACGGCGGCCCCACCAGCACGGGCTGGAAGCGCCGCTCGAGCGCAGGATCCTTCTCGATGTGCTTCCGATATTCGTCCAGCGTGGTCGCGCCCACCATGCGCAGCTCGCCGCGCGCGAGCGGGGGCTTGAGCATGTTGCCCGCGTCCACCGCGCCCGCGGCCGCGCCCGCTCCGACGATCGTGTGCAGCTCGTCGATGAAGATGACGTAGCGGCCCTGCGACTCGGTGATCTCCTTGATCACTGCCTTCATACGCTCCTCGAACTCGCCGCGGTACTTGGCCCCCGCGAGCATGGCCGCGATGTCGAGCTGGAGCAGCTTCTTGTCGGCGAGCGAGGATGGGATGTCGCCCGCGACCATGCGCTGGGCGAGGCCTTCGACGATCGCGGTCTTCCCCACCCCGGGCTCGCCGATCAGCACGGGATTGTTCTTGGTGCGGCGCGCGAGGACCTTGATCACCCGCCGGATCTCCGCGTCGCGGCCGATCACGGGGTCGAGCTTCCCCTGGCGCGCGAGCGCGGTCAGGTCGCGACTGTAGCGCTCGAGCGCGCGGTACTTCTCTTCCGGGCTCTGATCGGTGACGCGGTGCGAGCCACGCACGGACTCGAGCGCCTGGCGGACCTGGTCCTTGCCGGCGCCCGCCTCGCGCAGGATGCGGCCCGCGTCGTCCTTCGCTCCGGCGAGGCCGAGCAGCAGATGCTCGGTCGAGACGTATTCGTCGCCCAGCGACTTCGCCTCCGACT
>CAXNGW010000114.1:0-3761 GCA_964201975.1 Longimicrobiales bacterium
GCAGATCGTGTCGCGGCTCGCCACGCGCGCGTATCGCAGGCCCCTCACGGGCAACGATCTCCTGGATCTCATGCGGTTCTACGACGCGGGCAGCGCGCAGGGGGGCTTCGAAGGGGGCGTGCGCCAAGCGCTCGAGGCGATCCTGGCGAGCCCGGACTTCGTCTTCCGCTTCGAGCTGGCTCCGGCCGGCGTCAGGGCCGGCGAGACGTTCGCGCTGAGCGATCTCGCGCTCGCTTCACGGCTCTCGTTCTTCCTGTGGGCCGCGCCACCCGACGATCAGCTGATCGACCTCGCGCGTCAGGGCACGCTCTCCGAGCGCCGCACGCTCGATGCGCAGGTGAAGCGCATGCTCGAGGATCCGCGCTCCGCCGCTCTCGCGACCCGCTTCGCCGCCCAGTGGCTGCGCCTCGAGGACCTGGACAAGGTCTTCCCGGACGTGCGCCAGTATCCCGACTTCGACGAGCAGCTCCGCGCCGCGATGCGGCAGGAGACCGAGCTGTTCTTCGAGAATCTGGTGCGTGAGGACCGGAGCGTCTTCGACATCTTCGACGCCGACTATACGTTCGTGAACGAGCGGCTCGCGGACCATTACGGCATCCCCGACGTCGCGGGCGCGGCGTTCCGGAAGGCGCCCTATCCGGACTCGATGCGCCGCGGCATCCTCGGCCAGGGCAGCATGCTCGTGCAGACATCGCACGCGGTGCGCACCTCGCCCGTGCTGCGCGGCAAATGGGTGATGGAGGTGCTGCTCGGCACACCGCCTCCGCCTCCACCTCCCGGCGTGCCCGACCTCGAGGCGACCGGCGCGGTGCAGCAGGGACGAGTGATCACGACGCGTGAGCGCATGGAGATGCACCGCGCGAGCGTGGCGTGCCGGTCGTGCCATCTGTTCATGGATCCGATCGGGCTGTCGCTCGACAACTTCGACGTCACGGGGAAGTGGCGCATCAAGGAGAACGGCAACCTGCTCGACACCCGGGGCGAGCTGTACGACGGCACGCCGCTCGCGAGCCCGGAGGATCTGAGACGAGCTCTGCTGGCGCGGCCGACGCCGCTGCTGCGCAACTTCACGACGAACCTGATGGCGTACGCGCTGGGACGCCGGGTCGAGGCATACGACATGCCCACCGTCCGCGCCATCGTGCGTGACGCGGCCGCGGCCGACAACAGGATCTCGAGCTACATCCTGGGCGTGGTGAACAGTCCGGCGTTCCGCACGCAGCGCGCCGAAGGGCGGGAGACGAACTGATGGCCTTTCTCACGGGTCGGCACATTCCCCGGCGCACCTTCCTGCGCGGAACCGGAGCGAGCATCGCGCTTCCGTTCCTCGACGCCATGGTGCCGGCGGGCCGGCTCTGGGCGCCCGTGGATCCGACCCGACTGGTCGCGATCGAACAGGTGCACGGAGCGGCGGGTTGCAGCCAGTGGGGGGCGACCCAGCACATGTGGTCGCCCGCGACCGTGGGCCGGGGCTTCGACCTCGGGCCGAGCGCGCTCGATCCCCTCGAACCCGACCGCGACTACCTCACGATCATCAGCAACCCCGATGTGAGGATGGCCGAGGCGTACGATCCCAAGGAGATCGGCGCCGACCACTTCCGCTCGAGCGCGGTGTTCCTGACGCAGTCACCTCCCACGCAGACCGAGAGCTCCGACGTCTTCGTGGGGATCTCGCTCGATCAGATGTACGCGGCGCGCTTCGGCCAGGACACGCCGATCCCGTCGATGCAGCTCTGCATCGAGAACGTGGACAAGGCGGGCGGGTGCGCGTACGGCTACTCGTGCGTCTACACGGACATGATCACGTGGGCCTCGCCGACCGAGCCGCTGCCCATGATCCGCGATCCGCGGGTCGCGTTCGACATGCTGTTCGGCGCCGGCGGGACTCCGGCCGAGCGCGCCGCGCGGCGGGAATCCCAGGGCAGCATCCTCGACTGGATCACTGGCCGCATCGCTCAGCTCGACCAGCAGCTCAAGCCCAGCGACCGCGAGCGCATGGAGCAGTACCTGGAGAACATCCGCGAGGTCGAGCGGCGCATCCAGAGCGTCGAGGCGCGCAACGCCACCGGCGAGGTGCGTGCCCTGCCCGAAGCGCCGGCGGGCGTGCCCGACTCGTTCGAGGAGCACATCGGGCTCATGTACGACCTGCAGGCGCTCGCGTTCGAGGCCGACATGACGCGCGTCTTCACGCTCAAGACGGGGCGCGACGCCTCGTCGCGCGTCTACCCGGAGAGCGGCACCACGACCGGCTTCCATCCCGCCTCGCACCACGGCGACGACCCGCAGCGCATCACCGAGTTCTACCTGATCAACAAGCACCACGTGAATCAGTTGCCGCGGTTCCTGGAACGCTTGAAGAACACGATGGAGGGCGATTCGAGCCTGCTCGAGAAGAGCATGATCGTCTATGGATCGCCGATGGCCGACGGCAACGTGCACAATCACCGGCGCTGCCCGTTGATCGTGCTCGGCCACGCGCAGGGACGGCTGGAGGGCAACCTGCACCTGAAGGCCTTGGACGAGACACCCATGGCCAACGCCATGCTCGGCCTCCTGCACAAGCTCGGGATGGACGACATCGAGAGCTTCGGTGACAGCACCGGAGAACTCTCGTTCTCCACCCCCATCGCGGCCCCGCTCGAGACCCTCTAGATGACACCCGCACCCGGGGACCGTCGTCAGATGCCGGGCATTCGCTCACGCCTCATCGTCGCCCTCGCGCTGGTGGGCCTGCTCGGCGCCACGCCGCCGAACGCTCCGGTGGCCGATGCGGCCATGCGGGGAGACGCCGCCGCGGTGAGGTCCCTGCTCCGCGAAGGCGCCGACGTGAACGCGCCGCAGGGCGACGGGATGACCGCGCTGCATTGGGCCGCGCTCCAGAACCGGGCGGACCTGGTGGATCTCCTGACCGACGCGGGGGCGCGAGTCGAAGCCGAGACCCGCATCGGCGGTTTCACCCCATTGCACGTCGCCAGCCGCGAGGGCAGCGCCGACGCGATCGAGGCGCTGCTCGGCGCCGGAGCGGACCCGAACGCCACGAACGACACGGGGGTCACCGCCCTGCACCTGGCGGCGATGGCGGGAACCCCCGAGGCGATCAACGCGCTGATCGCCTCGGGCGCGCGGGTCGATGAGCGCGAGCCGACCTTCGGCCAGACACCGCTCATGCTCGCCGCCGCGGAAGGACGCACCCAGGGGGTGAAGATCCTGATCCAGCGCGGCGCGAACGTCGGCGCCCGTGCCAAAGAAGTGAACCTGGTCCAGCGTGCCGCCGAGGACGCCGCGGCACGCCGCGCGCGCGAGCAGGTCCTGGAAGCGTTCCGGGACAGCGCCTCCAATCCCCTGACCTGGCAGCCGACGCCGGCCGAGGTGGCGGAAGCGGTGAAGGCCGCGAAGAACATCGAGGGCGAGAAGGCCTCGACCGCGGGCGTGGAAGCGGCCAACGCGGGCTATCAGGGCGGCAACGGCGAGTCGAATCCGGGCTTCGCGGCGATGGTGATCGTCCAGGGCGGGCTGAGCCCGCTCCTGTTCGCGGTCCGCGGCGGACACACCGAAACCGCGGACGCGCTACTCGACGGGGGGGCGGACATCAATCAGTCGCGCCTCGCCGACGGCACGTCGGCGATCCTCGAGGCGGCGATCAACGGTCACTGGGATCTGGTGATCCATCTGATCGACCGCGGCGCCGACGTGAACAAAGTCAGCGTGCACGGCGCCGCGCCGCTCTATGCCGTCATCAACAAGCAGTGGGCGCCGCGCTC
>CAXNGW010000115.1:0-3748 GCA_964201975.1 Longimicrobiales bacterium
GGTCATGACCCCGGCAAAGTACGCGACTCCGTCCTCGGCGATCTTCAGCTCAGGTGTTCGGGGGTTCGCGCGTTCGCCCTTGACCGCCTTCAACCCGCACCATTGGGCCCGGCGGATGGTCGAGACGTCTCGGAGCACTTCCCGAAGCCGATAGCGCTCATCCCGTCGCTGTCGTTGGCCTGGGGGGCGGACAGCTCTTTCGTGGGTTGCCAAGGGAGCGACCGCCCCGCCTTGCCTCCGCCCCTGACCGGAGCTGTCGGACTCGCGCGAGCGGCGCGCCCTCGACGGATCGTCGGCGCCTCCAGAAGGCCCGCGGTAGCCGGAAGGGTGATCGGTTGGCTGTCGTGGGGTCCTGCCGCGACTGAACGACCCCTGGGGGGCAGTCTGCAACGTGCTCCTCCCTCGACACCCGCGCTGGTGTCAGCGCCGGTGTCAGCAGGGAGGGGGGAGGCCGCTTCTAAGGGGGCGAGCGAGTGTGCAGGCTGCGCGCGCCGTTCTTAGTTTACGGTGTCATGTAGGGCAGGATGCCCAAAGGAGTGGAGTTCTGGCTGAGCCTGATAAGCGTGAGGTCGGAGGTTCGAGTCCTCCCAGGCCCACTTTCCTGAAGACAAGCCCCGACTGGATTTGTGGTCCAGGCGGGGGCTCGTCGTTTCGAGGCGATTAGGCCCTTACTGTCACATGAAATGAAGTGTCGGTTCCCGCCTACCATGAGCGGTTTCCGGCTCCGCAGGCCTTCACGCATCGTCCGCTCGTCAGCGATGTGGTTGGTCACCGTCTAACCGCCGCCGTCCCAACCACCGAGCTCGCAGAGGTCCTTGAGCGGTAGGTGCTTGAACTCGGTCGCAACTTCCGCCGCAGCCCGTGCCACCCGGGTCCCTTCACCGCGGGCAGGCCAGCCAGCTTGTCGCGCGGCCCAACCATTTCTCCATCAGATACATCGAGCAGGGTTTGTTATCATCCTCGCCCCCGGGTCGGCGATCTGCGGCTTGGGGCGGCTATGGGTTGTCCTCCGTGAAGAGCTGCCCTATTTCTTCGCTGACCGATGCCGGATTCTCACACAGGAACGGGATCATGCGACACTCCACCAGCACCCTCGTCCTCCTGCTGTCAGTCGCGACCCTGGCGTGCGGCGGCCCCGAACCTGAGGTCGAAGCGGCCGACGGCTCTGCAGCTCCGGCCGAGTCCCCGTCCACGGTTGCGCTCGCGTGCCAGCCCCAGCAGGACCGATCCACGCTCGCGGAGCGAGCCAGCCCGTACGACTCAGTGCGTGTGACTGTCGCCGGGGCGGATCTACTGGTCTGCTACGGACGCCCTTCCTCTCGCAGCCGGGTGATGATCGGGGGGGAGAACGTCCCCTATGGCGAGTTGTGGCGCACCGGGGCTAACGAACCGACTATCATGCACATTCCCTTCCCGGCGGAGATCGCCGGGATCGCCCTCGAGCCCGGCAGCTACTCCCTCTATTCTATTCCGAACCCGAGCGAGTGGACCATCATCGTCAATCGCTCGATCGCGCAGTGGGGTGAGGAGGGCAGCTACACGGAGGAGGTGCGCGCGCAGGAGGTGGGGCGCGCGACCGTTCCAGTGGCGCCGACGTCCGCCCCGGTGGAGACGTTCACGATCACCGCCGAGCCCGGCGACGCGGAGGGCACGCACCTGGTGCTCGAGTGGGAGAGGAGCCGGGTCGCGATCCCAATCCGGCGACGGGCGGGGTGATCCTGCGCGGGCACCGAACGCCGATGCCAGCGGTCGTGTAGATCGGCAACGCCGCCCACTTCTCCCCCTCCGGCGACGATCGAGTGGGAGTGAGGGGCATCAGCCCTGGAGACGTTCGAGGAGCTGCCGCAGGATAGGGAGGTGGAGGCGGTCCTTGTCCCGGCCGGCCGCTTCCTTGGAGCGGATGACGTCGGCGAGGGACGCGACCGGAACGGCGAGTCCGCGGATGTCGACGGTGACCGCGTCCCGCTTGAGATCGTCATAGCCACGCGTGCCGCTCGGCTCGAAGGCGATGTCCAGGTTGCCAAAGCGGGTCACCATGTTCAGCAGCCGAATCCGACCAAGCATCTCGGCGGAAGCATCGAAAGTCAGGCCCTCTGGCTCGTGCTCGGTGCGGATGCGTGCGCCCATATCACGAAGTGCCGTCGCCAGTCGTCGCAGATTGGGGCCGTGGTCGCTCGGGGTGATGTCGACGTCGGTGGTGATATGGGGCGACCCATAGAGGTTGGCCGCGACGCCGCCGATCAACACGTAGATGACACCGTGCTGGTCGAGTACGCGAAGGATCTCAGCCGGAAGAAACGGCGGCTCAGCCAGCCTGACGCCCCTTCTGTCGCGTGCGCTTGCGGGTTCGCTCCCGCCGCTCCAACGCTTCGGCCATCGCCTCTCGGCCCTCATGGAGGAAGGCGACGGCGCGAGTGAGGTCGTCGAGCCTCTGCTCGGGAGTGCGTCCGAGCCCTGGTCCGATCAGGCTACGGTGTCCCGAGTCCAGCGGTTCCATCGCGACGCGCAACTCGAGCCCACACGCGACAAGGAGATCGCGCACCCGTTCCATGGAAGGGGACGACCTGCCCGCTTCCCAGCGGGCGATCGCGGATTGGCTGGTGCCGGTACGCTTGGCCAGATCGCCCTGGGTTAGACCAGCCCGGAGGCGAGCCTCACGGATGAGAGAGCCGGAGATCATGAAAGAGTATAGCACATGTGATATATCTGTGCGAACGACCCCAGCTCGGGACGGCAGTCCGCCCGCTTGGTGAAGGGCCTGCGCGCTTCGTCTATCCCTTTCAAAGTTGTCAGGCGCTACGCAGCAGCAATCCAAGGCCATCCGCGAGCCCGCCCCGGCACCCCGCTAGCTCCCGCCCACTCGCACCGAGCACTCGTCCAGCTCGGCCGCGTCCACCTCGGGACGGGCGCGCAACGCCTGCACCACCGCGGTGGCCGCGGCGGAATCGGGCACGCTAACCCGGAAAGCGCGGACGGCAGGGGAAACCTCGACCGAGCCGGCCACCACGCGCTCACCAAGCGGTCGGATCAGGCGGCCCGCGAGCGCGCGCAGCTCTCGCTCGACCGTGACCAGTTCGGCGGCGACGGGGAGCGCCCCTGCCTGCACGATCACGTTCACGCAAAAGCCCCCGCACGGGCGCGGCCTCGTCCCGGCGGCGGTCGGCACGGACGAGTCGGCGGGTGGCGCGGACAGGGCGGGTCCGCTAGGCCGGGACGGGGCGGCGGCCGTGTCCGGCGACCCGCGCCTCTCCGCCGTGCGGTCGCTCGGCCCGCCGCACGCCGCCGCCCCGAGAGCGGCCGCCGCGAACGCGCGCCGCCATTGCATCACGGGTAGTCGCGCACCTGCAGCGCATACTGGCCGATCGCGGTGGCGGGCCCGGGACGCACCCTCACGTAGTACGCGCCGGGCACCATCGCACGCACGACGCGCGAGCAGAACCTGCTGCCGGGGAACGCCGCGTCATCGTTGGTCGCGAGCACCACGCCGTTCGCGTCCACCAGGTCGATCGCCGTGTCGAGCTCGATGCCGTAGCCGCACGACCCAATCACACCGTTGGTCTCGAACGTGTATTCCTGTGTGCGCGGGATCACGACCACGAACCATGCCTCGCGGTAGGTGGCGTTCAGCTGGCCCGTCACGTAGCCGTTCACCACGATGCGGTTCGCCGTGGCAGACGTACTGTTCGGCTTGGACTCGGTGGGCATGCCGGCATGGATCGCGACCGCGGCGCTCGCGCCGGGCGCGAGG
>CAXNGW010000116.1:0-3682 GCA_964201975.1 Longimicrobiales bacterium
CGGCTGGGTCCCCGCGAAGTCGGCGCCCGCCTCGACCTTGTACATGAAGCGCTCGACCTCGCGGTCGAGGTCGAGCGCGGCGGGGTTGGTCGCCATCCCCACCACCAGGCGGGTGGGCTCGCCGATGCGCGCGCCGCCTGGGTCGAGCCCGTGGTTGAGCCCGGTCAGCATGTTGATCAGCCCGATCGAGTCGATGTCGAAGACGACGGTGGAGTCGGGGTAGGGTCCCTGCGTGGGCGGATCGCCCGACAGCACGAGCAGGTTGCGGATTCCCGCCGCGGCCGCCCCCAGCACATCCGACAGCATCCCGGTCATGTTGCGGTCGCGGCAGGTGTAGTGCACGACCGGTTCGACGCCCGTTTCGCGGGCGAGGATGATTCCCGCCGGCACCGACGCCATACGGCCGCCCGCGCGCGTGCGCTCGACCACGTGCACCGCGTCCACGCCCGCCTCGCGCAATCGGCGGGCGCCCGCCACCAGCGCCCCCGCATCCCAGCCGTGCGGAGGCACCAGCTCGACGCTCTTCAGGAAGGCGCCCCCCGCGAGCTTGGCCCCCAGCTCCGAGCGCTCCGCAAGCGGCACCGGGGGGAGTGGGGCGTCGTCGCTCGCGTTCTCGACCGCGCGGATCGCGCGGCGCGTGTGCACGGGCTGCACGGCGGCCACCACGTCGCGGATGCGGCGCACGTGCTCGGGCGTGGTGCCGCAGCAGCCGCCCACGAAGCGCGCGCCCGCGTCGATCAGGCGGCGCGCGTACGCCGCCATGTAGTCCGGGCTCGCCATGTAGATCTTGCGGTCGCGCACGGTGCGCGGCACGCCCGCGTTGGGCTGCGCGGACAGGGGCTTCCGCGTCACGCGGGCCATGCGCTCCACCGCGTCCAGCATGGCCGCCGGGCCGACCGAGCAATTGAGGCCGATCACGTCCGCGCCCAGCTCGTCCAGCTCGACGGCCAGGTGCTCTACGTCGGCGCCGTAGGTCGTCTTGCCGTCTTCGCCGACGGTCATTTGCGCGATCACCGGGAGGTCGGAGAGAGCGCGCACCGCGCGGTACGCGGCGGCGAGCTCGGTGGGGTCGGAGAACGTCTCCAGGATGAACGCGTCCACGCCGCCCTCGCACAGCCCCGCTGCCTGACGGCGGAAGAGCGCCTCCGCCTCCGCGACCCCGGTCGGGCCCCACGGCTCGATGCGGATCCCGAGGGGGCCGATTGCCCCCGCGACCAGCGTCCGTCCAGCCGCCGCCCGCCGCGCCACCTGCGCCGCCTCGCGGTTGAGCTCCTCGGTGCGGTCGTCCAACCCGTAGCTCGACAGCTTCACCGGGTTGGCGCCGAACGTGTTGGTCTCCAGGATCTCCGCGCCCGCGGCCACGTACTCCTGGTGCAGCGCCTGCAGCAGATCGGGGCGGGTGACCGAAAGCTCGTCGTAGCACACGTTCACGAAGACCCCGCGGCTGTACAGCAGGGTGCCCATGGCGCCATCCAGCACGTGGACGCGCCCGTCCGCGATCAGGTCGCGCGCGGTCGGCGCGGGGGCGGCGAGGGTCGGGTTCAAGCCGGCGTCCGCTCCCGCTCATAGGCCAGCACCGGGGCGAGCCACGTCTCCACGTCCTCGATCGTCATTTCCTTGCGGCGCGCGTAGTCCTCCACCTGGTCCTCACCGATGCGGCCGACGCCGAAGTAGGACGAGATCGGATGCGCGAGGTAGAATCCCGACACCGACGCCCCCGGGAGCATGGCGCAGCTCTCGGTGAGGTGGATGCCGGCGCGCCGCTCGGCGTCGAGCAGCGCGAACAGCGTGCGCTTCTCGGTGTGGTCGGGGCACGCGGGATAGCCCGGGGCGGGCCGGATGCCGCGGTACTTCTCGTCGATCAGGGATTCGTTCGCGAGCTTCTCGGTAGGCGCATAGCCCCATAGCTCGACCCGCACCCGCTCGTGCATACGCTCGGCGAGCGCCTCCGCCAGCCGGTCCGCGAGCGCGCGCGCCATGATCGAGTTGTAGTCGTCGTGCTGGGCGTTCAGCTCGGCGACGAAGGCGTCGAGGCCGTCGCCCGTGGTGACGGCGAAGCCGCCGATCCAGTCGCCGAGCCCGCTCTGCACGGGCGCGATGAAGTCCGCGAGAGACAAGTCCGGGCGCCCCGGCTTGTCGAACTGCTGGCGCAGGAACTGGAGCGTGGCGGCGCGCTGGGTGCGTTCCTCGGACGTCCACACCGCCACTTCGTCCGGGCCCACCGCCCCGGCGGGGAAGAGGCCGACCACGGCGCGCCCTCGGGTCCGCTTCTCGCGGATCATGAGGGCGAGCAGTGCCTGCGCGTCGGCGAAGAGCTTGCCCGCCTGCTCGCCCACGATGGGATCGGTCAGGATGTCGGGGTACTTGCCGCGCAGCTCCCACGCCTGGAAGAACGGCGTCCAGTCGATGTAGGGACGCAGCTCGTTCAGGTCGATGTCGTCGAAGACGTGCAGCCCCGGGTGCGCGGGACGGGGCGGCCGGTACGCCTCCCAGTCCACGTGCAGCTTGCGGCGCACCGCCTCCTCGTAGGGAAGGAGAGGAGTCGCGTCGCGCCGCGCGGCGTGGCGCTCGCGCAGCTCGCGGTATTCCTCCCGCGTTTCCCGCAGGAAGGCATCGCGGCGCTTGGCGTCCAGCAGTTTGCCGACCACGCCGACGCTCCGCGACGCGTCGAGCACGTGCACGACCGCGCCCGAGTACACCGGCTCGATGCGCACCGCGGTGTGGGTCTTGGACGTGGTCGCGCCGCCGATCAGCAGCGGCAGGCGGATCTTCCTGCGCTCCATCTCGCGGGCCACGTTGACCATCTGGTCGAGCGACGGGGTGATCAGTCCCGACAGCCCGATCGCGTCCACCTCGCGCGCGAGCGCCTCGTCGAGGATGCGCTCGAGGGGGACCATCACCCCCAGGTCGATCACCTCGTAGCCGTTACACTGCAGCACGACGCCGACGATGTTCTTGCCGATGTCGTGTACGTCGCCCTTCACGGTGGCCATCAGGATGCGGCCGGCCGAGTGCGCGCCCAGGTCGGCCTTCTCGGCCTCCAGGTACGGAATCAGGTGGGCGACCGCCTTCTTCATGACGCGCGCGCTCTTCACCACCTGGGGAAGGAACATGCGGCCCGCGCCGAACAGGTCGCCGACAACGTTCATCCCGTCCATGAGCGGCCCCTCGATGACCTCGATCGAGCGCGCCACCTGGAGGCGCGCCTCCTCGGTGTCCAGCTCGATGAACTCGTCGATGCCCTGCACGAGCGCGTGCACGAGCCGCTCGCGCACCGGCGCCGACCGCCAGGCGAGGTCCTCGTGGCGCCGGCTCTCCTTCCCCTGATGGCCCTCCGCGATCCGCGTCAGCCGTTCGGTGGCGTCGGGGCGGCGCGCGAACAGCACGTCCTCGACCGCCTCGCGCAGCTCGGTGGGGATGTCGTCGTAGACCGGGAGCGCGCCCGCGTTCACGATGGCCATGTCCATGCCGGCCTTGATCGCCTCGTACAGGAAGGCCGCGTGCATCGCCTCCCGCACCACCGGGCTCCCGCGGAAAGAGAACGACAGGTTGGAGAGTCCGCCGCTCACGAGCGCGAGCGGGAAGCGCTCCTTCAGGAGGCGGGTGGTTGCGATGAAGTCGATCGCGTAGCGGTTGTGCTCCTCGATCCCGGTCGCCACCGCGAACACGTTCGGGTCGAAGA
>CAXNGW010000117.1:0-3653 GCA_964201975.1 Longimicrobiales bacterium
ACTTTCTACCGCCGGCCGCCTTCTTGGTGCCGCCCTTCCGCGCGCCCTTCTTGGCGCCAGCCTTCTTCGCGCCGCGCTTGGCCGCGCCCTTCTTGCCGCCCTTCCGGGCCGCTTTCTTGGCGCCCCTACCGGCCGCCTTCCTGGTCGACTTCTTGGCGCCCTTCCGCGCCGCCTTCTTCCTTCCCTTCTTCGCGGACTTCTTTCCGGCTTTGCGACCGGACTTCTTCGTGGCCATGGAGTCCCTCGAGGTGGAAGTGATTGTGACGCGAGTGAACTTAAGGAGCAGGTGCGCGCTTGTGCCATATCCTTCGTCGGCGACGGCGGAACTCGCGCACCTGGCGAACGGCTCGGCGGCATCCTCCGGCTAGTCGATCCGAGGCCACGTCGGGGGTGGCCCGCACGTTGCCCTCATGGGACTGACGCCGCAGCGGCGGATGGAGTTCGCGGCCATGGTATCGCGCAACCTGGACACGCTCCAGCGCATCCTGGAGAATCTCGATCGGTGGTGGTGCGGGTCATCGACAACGGGCTCGGCGTTCCCGAGTCCGCGCGGGCCCACCTGTTCGAGCGCTCCTACCGGGTCCACGACACGATCACGGGCGAGGAAGGATCGGGGCTCGGTCTCTCGATCGTGCGGCAAACCCTGGAGCCCGTGGGCGGTCTGGCCTGGGCGGAGTTCCCCGCCGAAGGCTCGATCTTCGCGGTCAGCGTCCCCTGCGTCGTGCAACCCGCATGAGCGGGGAGGCTCACGCGTCCATGAAGCCCGTGTTGATCCCCCGTGCCTGCATATCCTTGAGCAGCTGGGTTTTTTCCACGGCCTTCATGTAGGCTTCCTTGGGCTCCACGATTTTTCTGTCGATCAGCTCCAACAGGTGATCGTTCAGCGTGGTCATCCCCAGCTTGCGATTGGTCTGGATGATGGACGGGATCTGATAGGTCTTCCCTTCCCGGATCAGATTGGAGATGGCCGGCGTGGTGAGCAGGATCTCGCGGGCCGCGACGCGCCCGCCGCCGATCTTCCGCAGCAGCGTCTGCGAGATCACCCCCCGCAAGGACTCCGACAACATGATGCGGATCTGCGCCTGCCGGTCAGCGGGGAACTGATCGATGATGCGATCGACGGTGGAGGCCGCCGTCGTGGTGTGGAGCGTGCCGAATACCAGGTGACCGGTCTCCGCGGTCTCGATCGCGATCGCCACCGTCTCCAGGTCGCGGAGCTCGCCGATCAGCACGATATCGGGATCCTCGCGCAGCGCAGCCCGCAGGCCGCTCTTGAAGGTCTCGGTATGCACCCCCACCTGCCGGTGGGTGACCAGGCACCGCTTGCTCTCGTGGACGAACTCGATCGGATCCTCGATGGTGAGGATGTGATCGTTGCGCTCCACGTTCATCTTGTTCACCAGCGCGGCCAGCGTCGTGGACTTGCCCGAGCCGGTGGGACCGGTCACCACGACCAGTCCCTTGTTCAGGTTGCAGAGCGCCTCGACTTCCTTGGTGATCCCCATCTGCTTCACCGTGGGGATCTCTCTCGGAATCACCCGGAACACCGCCATCGGGCCGCCGCGGTCGCGCGCCGCGTTGACGCGGAAGCGCGCCACCCCCTCGATTTCGTAGGCGAAGTCCGCGTCACCGGTCTCGCGGTGGCGGTTGCGGTCACGCTCCGGCGCGATCGAATCAAGCATCGCCTGGATCTCGGCGGGGCCGAGGATCTTGCTGTCGTCGCGCTGCAGCTCGCCGTCGCGCCGATAGATGGGCGGGATGCCGACGCGGAGGTGCAGGTCGGAGGCGCCCGACGTGACCAGGCGGTGCAGGAGCGTGTCTACCGCCGACGTTGGAGCCGCAGCGGGAGCGGACACCACCACCCCGCCCGCCTCGCGGCCCGGAGCCGCCGCAGCACCGTTGCGGAGCACCGCGGCAGGACCGGCGGGACCGAACTCCACGGCGACCGTCACCGGTCCCGAGGGCGCCTGATACGAGAACTCGGTGGGCTGCTGCGCCGTCATGCGCTCGGCCGCATCCGCGGGCGCCAGCTCCTGGACCAGCCCCAGCACCTGCGCCGGCGACACCTCCTGCGGGAGGAGGGGATAGACCTTCTTCCCCTTCGACAGCGAGATGGGCTGGCCAGCGCGCACGGTCAGGGTCTCGGCCCCGTGGTCGTGCAGCGCTTTGATGAATTTGTCGAGCTGAGCCACTGTGCCACCCACAGGCGAAAGGTCCGAGAGACGGCGCGGGGGCGGAGCCCCCTGGAGCCCCGCCCCCGAACACCGTGTTACCAGGTGAAGCCGCGCGCTACTTCACAGCGTTGATCATGTCGAAGATGGGCAGGTACATGGCGACGATCATGCCGCCGACGACCACCCCCAGCACCACGATCATGATCGGCTCCATCGCCTTCAACAGCACCTCGACCGCCGCGTCCACCTCTTCGTCGTAGAAGTCGGCGATCTTGGTGAGCATCTCGTCGAGTCCTCCGGTCTGCTCGCCCACGTTGATCATCTGTACGACCATGGGGGGGAACACCCCGGACTCCTTGAGCGGCCCCGAGATCGTCTCGCCGGCGGCGATGGACGCCCGCGAGCCCATCACGGCGTCGTGGATGACGCGGTTGCCCGCGGTCTTGGCGGTGATCTCGAGCCCCTCCAGAATCGACACGCCCGAGGACACCAGCGTGCCGAGCGTGCGCGTGAAGCGCGCCACCGCGGCCTTGCGCTGCATATCCCCGAGCACCGGTAGGTTCAACATGAGCCGGTCCAAGAGCAGGCGGCCGGTCGGGTGCGCGGCGAACGCCTTCAGCGCGAACGCCGCCGCGATGATGAGGATGATGAGCAGCCACCAGAAGCTCTGCAGGAACTGCGACATCCCGATCACGACCCGGGTGGGCAGCGGCAGGGGAATCCCGGCCGACGCGAACATGGTCTGGAAGGTCGGAATGACGAAGATGAGCAGGATGACGATGGCCATGCCCGCGACGCTGAAGATCACCGCCGGATAGACCATGGCGCCCTTGATCTTGCGCACCAGGGCGTCGTTCTTTTCCAGGAAGGTGGCGAGGCGCAGCAGGATGGTGTCCAGAATACCGCCCGCCTCGCCGGCCGCCACCATGTTCGTGAACAACTCGGTGAAGACCTTGGGGTGCTTGCTCATCGCGTCGGCCAGCGTGTGGCCGGACTCGACGTTGTAGAGCACCTCCTGGATCACCTTGCGGAGCGACATGTTCTCGGTCTGCTCGGCCAGGATGTCGAGCGACTGCACCAGCGGCAGACCCGAGTTGATCATGGTCGCGAACTGCCGCGTGAAGATCACGATGTCCCGCATCGACACGCCGGTGCCGATCTGGAAGGCGAACGCCTTCGTCTTCTCCCGGACCGAGACCGTGATCATCTTCTGCTTGTGCAGATAGGCGAGGACGTCGTCCTTGGTAGGGAGCTCGATCTCTCCCGACTGGATGTCCCCGCCGGTGGCGGGCCGGGCGCTGTACGCGAAGGTCGGCATCTGGGCTCGTCTCTAGTCTATTGAGTCAGAAGAGATTTACAGAACATACCGAGCTTTTCCAGGATCTCGTCCGCGGTCTTGGTCCAGACGAACGGTTTCGGGTTCGCGTTGTTGCTGTCGATGTACTGGAGAATTGTCTTCTCCAGGGACGGGGTGCTGCG
>CAXNGW010000118.1:0-3619 GCA_964201975.1 Longimicrobiales bacterium
GGCGCCACCTCGATGCGCAGCGCGCCGTCCCGACCGATCCCAAGCGCGATCCCCCGCTCACCGGTCGCCGCGGCGACCTCGTGGCCGCGCAGGACATCGCGCGCCTCGATCTCGCGGGCCACCTCCCCCTCGATCCCGAGCGAGGCCGGGGCGAGCAGCTCGCGCAGCTCAGCCAGCAGCCTCCCGGCGAGCGCCGCCCGGTCCACCCTCCGGCCGGACGCCTCCTCGAGCGATACCGCGACATCGGCCAGGCGCGGGGACAGCGCCCCGGGCCGAACGTTGACCCCGATCCCGATCACGACCCCACCGGCGCCGGCCTCGCACAGGATCCCGCTCACCTTGCGGCCCCCGATCTGCACGTCGTTCGGCCACTTGAGCCCGGCGCGCACTCCCGGAGCGGCGCTCTCGATCGCTCTACAGGCCGCGAGCCCCGCACGCAGCGGCACGAGGGGGCGCGCCGCGGGCTCGCGCGGGGGCGCCACCACGCTCATCCAGAGGCCGCTCCCCCCAGGCGACTCCCAGCGCCGCCCCTCGCGCCCGCGGCCGGCGCTCTGCGCTTCCGCGATCACGACCGTGAACCCCTCCGCGCCGGCCTCGGCCAGCTCGCGGGCGCGGTCGTTGGTGGAGCCGATCAGGTCGTGGATCTCGAGACGGGGCACCCTCCAGCGCGACGCCCACGCTGCCGCCGTGTCCCCCTCCCAAAGGTCGAGGAGACTCAAGCCATTCGCAGCGAGAGGTCGGCGGCGGGCGCCGAGTGGGTGAGCGCGCCCACGCTCACCAGGTCCACGCCGGTTGCGGCGACCTGGCGGACGTTGGCCAGCGTCACGTTCCCAGACGCCTCCAGCTCGGGGCGAGCGGGGCCGAGCCGGTGCGCGCACTCCACCGCGCGCTCGAGAACGGCCGGACTCATGTTGTCGAGGAGAATGCGGTCCACGCCCAGCCGCAGGGTTTCGTCCAGCTGCTCCATCGTCCCCACCTCGACCTCGATCGGCAGGCCGGCGGAGTTCTGCTCGCGCACCCGCCGCACAGCCGCGGTGATCCCGCCCGCGGCAACGATGTGGTTGTCCTTGACCATCACCATGTCGAAGAGCCCTATGCGGTGGTTGGAGCCGCCGCCGGCGCGGACCGCGGCCTTCTCGAGATGGCGCCAGCCGGGGGTCGTCTTGCGCGTGTCCACGACGCGCACCCCGGTGCCGCGCACGGCGTCCACGAAGGCGCGCGTGAGGGTCGCGATCCCGGACAGGTGGGCGAGGAAGTTGAGCGCGGTGCGCTCCGCGGTGAGAATACCCGCGGCCGCGCCGGCCAGCTCTAGGACGACGTCACCCGCGCCCGCCCGGAGCCCGTCGCTGCGGACCACGCCCACGCGCACGTCCGGGTCCACGCCCGCGAACGAAGCGACCGCCGCCTCGACCCCGGCCACCACCAGGTCGGACTTGGCCACGATGGTGGCGCTCCCCGCATGGGACGGATCGACCGTCCACGCTGTGGACCAGTCACCCGCGCCGATATCTTCCGCGAGCGCGAGCCGCACCAGCGCCTCGAGCTCGTCCCGGGGGGAGAGGACGACGTACCCGAGGACCACTCAGCGCGCCCGGGCGGCGGGCGAGCCGGCGGACGCGTGCGCGCCCGAACCGGCCAGGATCTCGCGATAAAGGTCCTCGTAGAGCGGGACCACTCGCTCGGCGGCGAAGCGGCTCACCGCGCCCTCGCGCGCGTGCGCGCTCATGCGCCGCCACAGCGCGTTGTCAGATAGGATCGCGACGGCCGCCTTCGCCATCCCTTCCACGTCGCCGACCGGTAGGAGATACCCGGACTGGCCCTCCTCCACCACCTCGGGCAGCCCCCCCGCGTTCGACGAGACGACGGGAGCCCCGCAGGCCATCGCTTCCAGCGCGGCGAGACCGAACGACTCGCTCTCGCTCGGCAGCAGGAACAGGTCGGCGCACCGGAGCAGCTCGTCCACCGACGCGTGCTTGCCGAGGAACACGACGCGGTCCGCGATCCCAAGCTCCTCCGCGCGCTCGGCCGCGCGCGGCCGCTCGGGGCCGTCCCCGACCATGATCAGGCGGGCGTGCACCGACCGCACCAGCCGCGCGAAAACCTCGACCACGTCGAGCACCCGCTTCACCGGCCGGAAGTTGGAGACGTGCATGACGATCTTCTCGCCTCCGGGCGCAAGCGTCGTGCGATGACAGGGCTGGCGGCCGCGCTGATAGCGCACGGGGTCGATGAAGTTGGGGATCACCTGGATGCGCTCGCGCGGGACGCCGAAGTTCTTGACCGTCTCGTCGCGCAGGAACTCCGACACTGCGGTTAGCCCCTGCGAGCGCAGGATCGAGAACCTCGTGATCGAGTGGTAGGATGGCTGGAGCCCCACCAGCGTGATATCGGTGCCGTGCAGGGTGGTGACGATGGGCAGGTCCCGCTCGGGCAGCAGCATCTCGCGCGCGATCCACGCCGACGTCGCGTGCGGGATCGCGTAGTGGACGTGCACCAGGTCCAGCTGGTGCTTGGACGCGGTCTCGTGAATGGCCACGGCGAGCGCCAGCGAGTACGGTGAGTGCTCGAAGAGCGGGTACTGCTCCATCTCCACTTCGTGGAAGAACACCCGCTCGCGGAAGCCGTCGAGGCGGAAGGGCTGCGCGTACGAGATGAAATGGATCTCGTGCCCGCGCGCGGCCAGGCTGAGTCCGAGCTCGGTCGCGACGGCCCCGGAACCCCCGTAGGTGGGGTAGCAGCTGATGCCGATCTTCACGCGCCCGCTCCTCCGTCTGGACGTCCACCCGTGCGCTGAGCCTCGGCCCACGCGCCCACCACCCTCTCGACCCGCTCACCCAGTGGTGCGAGCCCGTCGATCCGCAGCGACCCCGGGTCGAGCTGATTCCGGAACCACGTGGCCTGCCGCTTCGCGTAGGCGCGCGTGGCCTTCACGATCCGCTCGGCGGCCTCGTCCGCCGACGACCCGCCCGCCAGGTGGAGCGCGATCTCGCGGTACCCCACGCCACTCATCCCCGGGTCGCCCGGTCCGTAGCCGGCGGCCAGGAGCCGCCGCACCTCGTCCACCAACCCGGCGTCCAGCATGCTCCGCACGCGGGCGGCGATGCGACGGTCGAGCTCGTCACGCGGCAGCTCCAACACCGCCACCACCCCTGCGACCGCTCCACCGTCCGCCGGCGCGTGCCGATGCCACCAAGACAAAGGGCGCCCGGTCAGCAGGGCCACCTCGAGCGTGCGGGCGAGCCGCTGGGGTCCGCCCTCGGCGGCCAGCGCGGCCCGCGCCGGGTCGAGCGCCCGCGCCCACCGCGCCAGCTCGCCCTGCGGCTGGACCGCGAGCCAGCGCTTGAGGGTCCGGCGCCGTTCGGGATCGAGGGGAGGCTCCCCGAAGATGGGCCGCGTCAGCGCGCGGAGGAAGAACCCGGTGCCCCCCGCCAGGATGGGAACCCGCCCCCGGTCACGAATCGCCTCGATCCAGGCGAGCGCGTCGCGCGCGAAGCGGCCCGCGGAGTAGCCCTGATCGGGGTCCACCAGGTCGAGGCCGTGGTGCGGCACCTGGTCCTGCTCCGCCCGCGCCACCTTGGCGGTGCCGATGTCCATTCCCCGGTAGACCTGCCGGGAGTCC
>CAXNGW010000119.1:0-3541 GCA_964201975.1 Longimicrobiales bacterium
AGCCATCGCGCGCGGCACCCTCTTCCAGCTCGAAGGCGGTCATGTCGCGGAATCGGCGGATGCGCTCCGTGACCTCCTCGACCTGCAGCTCCATCAGCCGCTCCACGCTGAACGCTTCCACCGCGTACGAGCCCAGCGCCGAGCCGTACACCATCGCGCGGCGGACGTCGTCCTCGATGCGGCCGCCCGATGCATCGAGGTAGCCGACAAAGCCGCCGGCGAACGCGTCGCCCGCACCGGTCGGGTCGAACACCTCCTCAAGGGGATAGCCCGGCACGTAGAACACGCAGTCGGGCCCGAAAAGAATCGCGCCGTGCTCCCCCTTCTTCACCACCACCCACGCGGGCCCGCGCGCCTGGATCCAGCGCGCGGCCTTGAGCAGGTTGGGCTGATCGGCCAGCTGGCGCGCCTCGGAGTCGTTCACCATCAGGATGTGCACGCGCTTCAGCAGCTCGAGCAGCGCGTCGCGGCTGCCGTCGATCCAGAAATTCATGGTGTCGCACGCGATCAGCTCGGGCCGCCGCACCTGCTCGAGCACGTCGAGCTGGAGGACGGGGTCGATGTTGCCGAGGAAGACCGTGCGCGCATCCTTGAAGGATTCGGGGATGCGGGGATGGAAATGGGCGAACACGCCGAGCCGCGTCCAAATCGTGTCACGGCTGCTCAGGTCGTAGCTGTAACGCCCCTTCCAGCGGAAGCTCTCGCCGGCGGCGGTCTCGATCCCGGACAGGTCCACGCCGCGTCGCTCGAGGAAGCGGAGCTTCTCCATGGGATAGTCGGAGCCGACCACCCCGACCATCTGGACGGGGGTGAGCAGCGACGCGGCCGCGCCGAAGAAGACGGCCGAGCCGCCGAGCATCTCCTCGGCGCAGCCGAAGGGGGTCTCCACATGGTCCAGCGCCACGCTGCCGACGACGAGGATGGACATCTCTTTCCGGGGTGCGGGTCAGGAGGCGGCCGAAGCCGTCTCGTCGAGCGCGCGCTCCATGCGGATGGGCGCGGACACGTTCAGGATGCGGAGACCGTTCTTGAGCACGACGCGCACGGCCTGCGCCAAGACCAGGCGCGCGGCGCGCAGCGCGGGGTCGGCCACAAGCACGGCGAGCTCGGGACTGCGGCTCGGGTTGCCCGCGTGGTACCACGAGTTCACGGTGGCCGCGGTCTGTTCCAGGTAGTCGCAGAGGACGTGCGGAGCGCGCTGCAGGGCGGCGCGTTCGATCACCTCGGGCAGATCGGCCAGCGCCTTCACGAGCGCCAGCTCGGTCGGATGGCCCAGTAGAGACAAGTCCGCGGCGCCCGCCACGGCCGCCACCGTTTCGCTCCCGCCGGCCTTGGCGAAGATGCTGCACATGCGCGCGTGCGCGTACTGGATCTTGTAAACCGGATTCTTCTCCGACTGGTCGAGCGCCACGTCCAGGTCGAACACCAGCTGTGACTCGGGCTTGCGCATCAGGAAGAAGTAGCGGGCCACGTCCACCCCGACCATCTCGAAGAGCTCGCGCAGGGTGGTGTAGGAGCCCGCGCGCTTGGAGAGCTTGACTTCCCGCCCCCCCTGTTCGAGGCGCACCATCTGGTGGATCACCCACTCCGGGAAGCCTTCCGGGTGGCCGAGCGCGCGCAAGCCGGCGCGCACGCGCGCGGTAGTGCCGTGATGGTCGGCCCCCTGCACATTGATCGCGTGGTGGAAGCCGCGCTCCCACTTGGTGACGTGATACGCGATGTCGGGGAGGAAGTAGGTGGGCGCGCCGTCACGCCGCACCATGACGCGATCTTTGTCGTCGCCGAACGCGGTCGTGCGGAGCCAGACCGCGCCGTCCTCCTCGAACACCAGCCCGGTCGCGCGCAGCGCCGCGATGGTGGCCTCGACGCGGCCCTCCGCGTAGAGCGACGACTCCAGGTAGTGGTGGTCGAAATGTACGTGGAAGGCGGCTAGGTCGCGGTCCTGCTCGGCCCGCAGCAGCTTCACCGCGAAGCGTCGGAACGCCTCGAGCGCGGCCGGGCCGTCGTCGTCCTTGTAGAGGTCGCCGACGCCGACCTTGAACTCGCGCGCGAGCTCGAGCACGTACTCGCCCTGGTAGCCGCCCTCGGGAACCTCGGCGGAGACACCGAGCAGTTGGAGGTAGCGCGCGCGCACGCTCCGCGCGAGCAGCTCCATCTGGTTGCCGGCGTCGTTGTAGTAGAACTCGCGGTGCACCCGCCAGCCGGTCGCGCGCAGCAGGCCGGCGAGGACGTCGCCGAGCGCGGCCTGGCGGCCGTGGCCGAGGTGGAGGGGGCCGGTCGGGTTCGCCGACACCCACTCGACGATGATGGGCTCGCCCGCACCCGCGGCGCTCAGCCCGTAGCTCTCGTCCTCGGCCACGATGCGCGCGAGCAGGTCGGTGATCGAGGCCGGCGCCAGCCGGAAGTTGAGGAAGCCGGGGCCCGCGACCGCGACCGTCTGCAGTCCGGTGGCCGTGAGGTCGATGCGCGTCGCCAGCTCGGTGGCGATGTCGCGGGGCGGCCGGCCCAGCCGCTTGGCGAGCGAGAGCGCGACGTTGGTCGCCCAGTCGCCGTGGGAAGGGTCGCGCGGCCGCTCCAGCCGCACCTCCACGGGCGCATCCGCGGACGCGCCCATCTCGGCCAGCGCGCGCTCGACCGCGGCCGTAATGGCCGCGCGGGGATCCAGCCTCATTCGTCGCCGCCCGAGGGCTTCTTGCTCGGCTTCTCGCCGCCTTCCTTCTTCTTTCCCTCTTGCTTGGGCTCCTTCCCGGCGCCGTCGCCCCCGCCCTCACCCGAGGACTTGGACCCGCCCTCCTTCCTATCGCTGCCGCCGCCCCCGCCGGGTCCCTCGCTGGCCGCTTTTTTCTTGTAGTCGTCCGAGCGGTAGTCGGTGATGTAGAAGCCCCCGCCCTTGAGGAGGAAGCCGGCGCCCGGGACGATCGCACGCTCCGCGGGCTTGCCGCACTCGGGGCAGGTCGCGCCGGACGTGTCCGACATCTTCTGGAAGACGTCGAAGCGGTGTCCATCGGGGCAGTGGTACTCGTACGTGGGCATGGGGTGGGTCCGGGGTGCGGGACACGACAGACGCAGAAACTAACGGGTGGGCCGCCCCGCGTCGTAGGTCCCCCAAACGGCCTTGAGCGCGTCGCTCATCTCGCCGAGGGTGGCCTCCGCCTTGACCGCCTCCACGATGGGGGGCATCAGGTTCGCGTCGCTGCGCGCGGCGTCCGTCACCCGGGTCAGCGCGGCCTGGGCCCGGTCGGGATTCCGTCGCGCGCGCAAAACCGACACCTGCTCGCGCTGGCGCGCCTCGAGGGCGGTGTAGTCCGGCTGTCCGATGCGCGGCTCCTCCTCTTCTTCGACAAAGGCGTTCACCCCGACCACGGTGCGCTCGCCGGCCTCCACGGCCTGTTGGTGCCGGTACGCCGACTGGTGGATCTCGGCGGCCATGAACTCGATCGCCCGCGCCGCGCCGCCCAGCTCGGCGATGCGGTCCAGGTATACCCGCGCGCGCGCCTCCACCTCGTCGGTGAGCCGCTCCACGAACCAGCTGCCCGCGAGC
>CAXNGW010000120.1:0-3539 GCA_964201975.1 Longimicrobiales bacterium
CCATTGCTGATTCAGCTCGCTCGCCACCTGGCTCAGGGGCGTCTGGTTGCCGCCGTTGTCGCCGATCAGGATGACGTCCTTGATCCCGAACTGACGGAGCGAGCTGGCGATGTCCTTGATCACATCCTTGTAGAGCGTGGTGCGGATGGCGAATTGACCCGGCAGCTCGTCCGCAGCGAGGGTGGATGGGGCGGGATTCCCGCCCGGCTCGAACCAGATCACCGGCGCGACCAGCGCGTTGCCGAGCCCCTCGGCGATCGCCTGGGCGTCGGACCGGACGATGAAGGTGTGCTTCCCCGCCACCGAGTAGGGGCCGTTGGGCTCGGTGCCGCCGGTCGGAATGATGACCGTGGTCTTGCCCATCTGGATCGCGTCGCGCAGCTCCATCCATGTCATCTCGTCGATCCAGACGGTCGGCCGCATGGCGATCGGGCGCGGGCCGTTGGGGTCCTCCCCCGCCTCCTGAGCGGACGCGGCGAGGGGAGTCAGCAGGAGCACCAGAGACAGCGCGAGCCTCTTCATGACGTTCTCCCGGCGATAGGGCGAGCAACCCCGGCGACCCCCCAGGGCCACGCTAGGCGGGCGATCCCCCCGGGGCAAGCGGTCGGGGGGAGCCCCCCAGGGCTCGGCTTTGATTTGGCGCCACCGAAGCGGTAACATCTCCTTCTACAGACGCCCGCGTTCCGGCGCCCGCATCTCCCACAACGACGCCGGAGTCCCCATGCGTTTCAGTCGTGCCGTGGCGCTCGCCATGGGCTCGATGGTCTTGGCCGCCTGCGACATCCCGACCGAGGCTCCGATCCTGGAGCACCGGTGGATCCTGCCGGTCGAGAACACCACCGTGTCGGTCGCAGAGATGCTCCCCAGCGGAGTCACCGTGAGCGGGACCCGGTTCGCGGTGAGCATCAGCCCGCAAACCACCACCACGAGCCTGGGCACGGTTTGCCCGCCGTGCGTGCCGTTCAACGGCCAAGCCGGAGTGGTGCCTCTCTTCAACACCACGATCATCACCACCACCACCATGCCCGCGAACGTCACCAGCGCGGTGATCGCGAGTGGGTCTGTCCAGGTCGTGGTCCAGAACGGATTCTCGTTCGATCCAACCGCGGGCGGGGGAAGCGTCACGGTCACCCTGACGTCGGGCGGCACCACGCTGGGAACGACGACCATCAACAGCGCCAGCGGAGGGCTCCCTGCCTTTCAGTCCAGGACGCTCTCGATCCCCATCGTCGGGACGGTCGGCTCGAGCCTGACCGCGACCACGGTGATCGACTCCAAGGGCGGGCAGACGACAACGATCAACACCAGCCAGCAGCTCACGGTCAGGGCGACGCCGCAGGCGATCCTGATCAGCTCGGCGCGAGTAAACGTCGCGGGCAAGACGGTGGCATTCGCCGATGTGGATGTTCCCAACCTGAGCGATGGCATCGTCGATGTGCTGGAGGAAGGAGCGCTCATCCTCGACATCACGAACCCGTTCGGGGTGGGGATCAGCGTCCGTCTCGACATCAAGGTTCCGGGGGGACCGACCGTGACGAGGACGGTGGCGATCACGAGCGCCGCGACTTCGACCGTGCGGATCGCGTACACCGGCGCCGAGCTGAAATCGTTTCTGAGCAGGGAGAACGTGACGATGTCCGGTACGGGTACCGTATCCAGCTCCGCGGGAGCGATCACGGTCACGCCGGCGCAGAAAGTGGAAATCAAGGCGAAGCTCGACGTCACCTTCCTGATCGGCAGCTGAGGCAACCTATATGCGCATCCCGAACGTCATCCCACGAGCGCTCTTCCTGGCGGCATGCGGAGCGGCTCTCGCCGCGCCCGCCTCGGCGCAGCTCGCCAACGCGAGCGCGACCACGCTCGGCCTGTCCGGCAACGCGACCGCCACCGCGCGCGGCCTCGCCGCGCTGTCGGTGAATCCGGCGGGGCTCGGTATGCCCGGATCCGGTTTCACGCTGGCGATCGTCCCCCTGCAGCTCCGCTCCGGCCTCGATCCGGTCACCCTCAAGGATCTGAACGACGTCGCGGGTGTGCGTGTATCCGCCGCGACCAGGGAGGAGTGGCTCGACCGGATCGCCGATGCCGGCAGCGAGTCCGGCGCGATCGGCGTGGACGTCTCCGGCCTCGGCCTGTCCGTCGGCCGCTTCGGTATCCAGCTGTCCACGGTGGTCGCGGCCGACATGAACCTCGCGCCGGACGTCACCGAGCTGATGCTGTTCGGGAACGCCGGACGCACCGGTAGAGCGGTGGACATCACGCTGACTGGCTCCGACGTCACCGCCTTCGCGGTGAGCACGGTCGGCGCCAGCGTGGGCTTCCCGATCGCCCGCGACGATGGCGCGATGGCCGTCGGGGCGACCGTCAAGTATTCGGTCGGCCACGGCATCGTCGTGGGTCGCGTCACCAGCGGCAGCGTGCGGGCGGATCCGCTCGTGGTGAGCCTGGACTTTCCGGTCGTGATGAATGCAGAAAAAGGCGGGATCAACAACGGCAGCGGCATCGGCCTCGACGTTGGCTTTCAGATGAAGAGCGGCGCGTTCGGCCTCGGAGCCGCGGTCATCAACGCCGTCAACTCGTTCAAGTGGGACGAGGAGAAGCTCGTCTACCGGCCGGGAACCGCCAGATTCGACGTCAACGGCTCGACCGACGACTTCGAGGAGCGCCCACTCGCGACGGCGCCGGCAGCGTTGGTGACGCCGGTCGCGGACATGAAATTCGACCCGACCCTGTCGGTGGGCGCGTCGTACGACGTGAGCGAGGCGTTCACGCTCTCGGCCGACGTGCGCAACCGCTTCGGCGACGGCATGGCGCTCGCTCCAAAGATGCACGCCGGGGTGGGCGCGGAGTTCCGCGGGCTCAAGGTGCTGCATCTGCGCGGCGGCGCGGCGATCGTGACCGACGGAATGGAGTTCGCCGGCGGCGCGTCCCTCGTGCTCGGGCCGGTGAGCCTCACCGGCGCGGCCGGCAAGCGGACGGGAGACTTGGACGACACCACGATAGGGCAGTTCACGCTGTCGTTCGGAGGGCGCTGAGCGGAGGCCCCAGCGCTCCCAGCGGGGGCGTGAACGGCGGGACGAAGCGGGTCCCGGCAGGCCGTCCACGACGGTCCGCCGGGACCCGCTGCGTTCCCCCGCGCTTACCCGATGATCCAGCCGGTCAGAATCGTGATGCGCGGCCCGCCTTTGGCGAGCGCCACGGCCAGGTTGAGCGGAACGTACATGTCGCCGAACGACAGCGTAGAGCCTCCCGCCACGACCATGCTGGTCGTGATCTTCTCGAACTGCTTGTTCACGCTGAAATTGGGGCCGACGCCCAGCTCGAGCCCGTTCGCCAGCCGGTATCCGGTCAGCCAGCCGAGCGACATGATCTGGGTCTCCCACGGCCAGCCGAATTGGGTCATGAGGGGCTCCAGCCCCGCTTGGTCTCGTAGGTCGGCGACGGCGCCGGTAAAGGTGGTGAAGCCGAAGCGAGGGCCGGAGAGCTTCTGGCGCGGCAGCGTCCGGGCCATGCGGGGGTGGCGGCGGAAAGGCAGGAGCGGC
>CAXNGW010000121.1:0-3506 GCA_964201975.1 Longimicrobiales bacterium
CGTCGATCGTGCCCCCGAACAGCTGCCCCCCACCGCCCGACTCCACCACGGCACGCGCCTCGGCCACCCGCTCGGACGGGTCGAGCATCCACATCACGACTGCCAGGCGGTCCTCACCGGGAACGCCATCCAACTCGGCCGTTCCCGTGACGAGCATCATTTCGGAGCCGAGCGCTGACCCTCGGGCCGTCCAGCGGGCCGGGCCCCGCACACCACTCGAGAGAACCCGCGGCACGCGGCCCAGCGAAGGGAGCGTATCGGAGAAGGGAGGGAGGTGGGTGGCCGCGCGCGCGATCAGTCGGCGAGCGACCAGCCGCGCTTCCACCGTACTCGCGATCCGCTCGCGTCCGGCCAGAAGCAGAGCACCGTGCGCGAGTCCCATCAGTCCGACGAGGACGAGAAGGACCGCCACCACGGCGAAGCCGTCCCTCTCGAGTCCGCCGACCCGGGCGCGAAGCGGCTTCACCATGTGCCGGGCAGCGCGAACGCGCGTCGCCAAGCAGGGCCGTTGCGACCGCGGCGAGCTCCGAGCGTGGCGACCGCGACGATCAGACGGCCCCGGGGTTCGGCGGTCATTCCGCTCCGGGCCCGATCGACGGCCTGCGGCGTGAGGGGCTGACGCCCGCCCGCGCCGATCCGGTAGCGGAGCGCGTCGTCCGAGAGGTGGTAGCTGCCGCGCTCGAAGAACCGGACGAACGCGGTGGATGGAACGGGCTCGCTCAACCTCCACGTCTCCACGCGCCCCGCGGCCTCGGGCGCGCACTCGAGGCGGCTCGCGCTTCGGCTCACGAGCGCGCGCGTGGTCCACGCACCGCCCCGCCCCACGAGGGAAACCGAATCCTTGGTCTGATCGGGCGATCGCAGACCCGTCCAGCGCACAAGGATCTCCTGGGGCCCGGGCTGCGCGCACACGATCGCGCTGCCGCGATAGGCACGGATCGAGAAGGAATCGCCCGCCGGCACCGTGAGGTCCGCTCCGGCCCCGACGCCCTCGAGCTCCTCCTGGAGGATCCATCCGACCGCGCGCGCGGCAGCCAGGCTCTCGCTTCGATCGGCGAGCGCCCCGGCGGACCGCGCGGTGGCGGCGGTCACGCCCCACACTGCCTCGAGAACCAGCAAGAGCAGCAGGAGCGCGGTCAGCGTTTCGATCACCGTGAACCCGGCTTTCCTGCTCACGGGGCGGGCGGAGGAAGAGGAATCGACCACTCGAGCAGCTTCGCTCCGGAGGCTTCCTCGGCGATCAGGACGACGCCGACTTCGTCCGCGGACCAGCGGAGCCGTCCCCATGCCGTCTCCTCGCCTCCGGGGCCGCTCACGCCATCCGCGATCAGCGAGTCGGCCGCGCTCGCGGCGGCCTGCGTGGCGAGATGGAGTCGCTCGGCCATGGACAGGTCGCGGTGCGCGAGGACGAGAACCCCCACCGTGCCGACCAGACCCACCTCGAGGATGGCGAGCGCGATGAGCACCTCGAGCAGCGTGAATCCCCGCACGGAGCGCGATCTCATGAACGAACCGCGCGGCCGTAGGCGGCGATCACCAATCGCGCCTCCGCGCCGCCCCGCCTGAAGACGATCGTGCTGCTCGCGCGCCGTCCGAGTCCGAGCGCGTCGAACGCGAGCTCCGCCTCCCGCGCGGTGCCCCCCAGCGAGAGTGTGACCCCGAACTCCTCCCCCAATCGATGAACCTCGAGGAGCGAATCCCCCACCTGCACCCAGACCGCTCGATCCGCCACCCGCGCATGCAGCGCCGCACCCCCACGGAGCATCGCCTCGGTCCGCGTCCGCGCCACCAGCCCAGCCACCGTCTCCCGAGCCCCCGCCACCGCCGCGCGATCGGCCGCTACCCGCGCCGCCGGCAACAATGCCGCTCCGGCGATCCCCATCAGCATGAGCACGACCGCCAGCTCAAGAAGAGTCACTCCCGCTCGTCGCATGGAGAAACGTCAGCGAGCCCGCCGGGCAAAGGCATGCCGGAAAGGGACCAGAAAGGAGGGTCAGTTACTCCGCCCCGACCGCCTGCCGACACTTCGAGTCCCACCCCAAATGCACCAGCATCACCCCACCGATCGAATCCACCAGCTGCACCGCGCCCGGACACGCCGCATGCAACACGTTGAGCGCATCCTCGTGCACGGCCAGATCCTCGATCACCAGAAACTCCACTTGGGCGGCGGCCCAGAGCCGGAACTGCTCTCCGGGAGATCCCCAGAGCGGCCGCCCTCCCGGCTCCATCGGCTGGAAGCGGGCGCTGGGCACCGCCTGGACCGGCATCATCAGGGGAAACGCCGGCCAGAGCTCGGGCGATCCCACCACCGCGTTCGGCGGGACCGTCCCGCGCATCGTCTCGAGAGACGCGGCCAACAGCTTCGCCCTCTCCTCGTATCCGGCAGGCACCCATCCCAGCCCCAGTCGGATCAGCGACGCCGTGGCGAAGATCAACGCCCAGGAGGTGAGGAACGTCAGGCCGAGGAGAGCGGACCAGCTGCGGGGCCCATCCGCCCTCACCCGCTCTCGTGCCAGGAGGTCGGCGGCAAGGCAGCCCAACCCCAGAACCAGCAGCGGAAGCACGGGCATCACGAGACGACGTTCCAGGAACGGCCACGCGGAAGCGAGCGCGAGCGCGCCGATCAGGGCGAACGCCGCCGTGAGCGAACGTTTACCGAGGCTGACCGTGCCGACGACCAGCGCAGCCATGACGGGAAGCACGGCGATCGTCCACAACAGCGGATGGGCGCTCGGAACGACGAGATCGAACGCGCTGAGAGCGACGGCGAGGGTGTTTCCCGGGAGCGCCCTCAGATAGGCGTCGGGAGAGGTGCCGATCTGAGCGGCGAGCCACGGCCCGTAGGGACCGAGGATGTCCATGAGCGGACCCGGAATCGTGTCGTCGGCCGCGCCGGACCAGATGACCCAGGGAACGAGCAGGATCGCGACCCCGCCCCCGACCGCGGCGGCCGCGCGCGCCCGGCGCCGAACCGCGAGCGCCAGCACCGCCGCCGCCACCACAGCGACGCCCGCGGTGCGCACGTGCACGAGCAGGACCAGGAGCGCGGCGAGCAGCACGAGGTCGCGCGGCTTCGCGTCGTCCCCTTCAGCCCGCGCGGCCGCCCACAGCGCCGCGATCATGACCAGCACGTAGAGCGGCTCGGAGAGCGCCACGAGCGCGGGGCGCCAGAAATCGACCGACACCGCGGTCATCGCGCCTACGGCGACGGCGAGACCGAGGGGGAGCCGGAGGGACCGCGTCGCGTAGGCGCCGATCAGACCGACCGCGCCACCGAGGAAGAGGACGTTCAGCAGCGCCGCCGCCCACGCGGCGCCGAGAGCGTCTCCCCCGACGAGCCACGCGATCGCGACCACCAGCGGGTAGACGGGCGGGAACTTGGGTGCCGCGGGCGCGCCGGGAACGCCGACGTAGTGCAGCCCGTGCCCCTGCTCGAGCGAGCGCCCGAGCAGGAGATAGACGCCGTCGTCGTGCCAGAGCCCGGGTGGGAGCGGCGTCCAGAT
>CAXNGW010000122.1:0-3281 GCA_964201975.1 Longimicrobiales bacterium
CACGCACATCCTGGTGGTGGCCGACAGTCCCAATCAGGATCGCGAGGTCAATGGTGGGCTCGCGGCCGCCCTCGACGAGATGGGGGCAGCGTTCTCGATCACGACTCCCCTGGCCATGGCCGACGAGCCGGAGCCGCCCGTCGCGCTCCTGTAGTCTCCACATGCGCCCAACGTCGTAGTCCTTTCGAGCCATCCGTCGGGGTACCATCGCGCCCCAATCGGGCGTCGAACAGGCGAGGAGTATAGACTCATTCCATGACCCTGTCCGCCACCACCACGGCCCGCCGCGAAGCGGCCCTCCTCAAGAGTGGCGCGCTGCAAGACGCGATCTTCAACAGCGCCAATTTCTCGAGCATCGCGACCGACGAGCACGGCGTCATCCAGCTGTTCAACAAGCCGACCAGGGTGAACGAATTCATGGCCGCGTTGGACGCGGCCATCGAGGCAGCCGGGAGCGCGGCCCGCCACCGCGGTCGGTGAGCGCGCCGGACCGGGTCGCTCCGTCCTGATGGGCTCCAGATGATCCGGGCCCTCCCTCTGTCGTGGGTGACCACTCCAGGCCGCGCCGCCCCCTTTCAGGCTGTCCCGGGGCCGCTCGCCGGAGTTCTGCTGGCGCTCGTCTATCTGGCGGCCGCTCAGCTCGGCTGGATGCTGGACCCGGGCGGCGGACCGGTGACTCTGGTTCGCCCTGCCGCAGGAATCGTCCTGGCGGCGCTCCTGCTGTTCGGTACACGGCTCTGGCCCGGAGTCGCGGTCGGGGCCTTCCTGGCCAACGCTTGGGCGGGAGCACCCCTGCTGGTCGCGTGCGGAATGGCCATAGGGAGCACCCTCGGGCCCGTCCTGGGGGCCGCCGCGCTCGCCCGCATCCCGAGCTTCCACCCTTCGCTCCATCGGCGCCAGGACGTGCTCGCCCTGGCCCTCGCGGCGAGCCTGTGCACGGCGGTGGGCGCCACCGTTGGGGTGTCCAGCCTCGTGCTCGGAGAGGTCGCGGCGGACCGTTTCGGCCGCGACTGGACCGCGTGGTGGCTGGGGGATGCGATGGGGATCCTCACGTTGACTCCCGCGATCTTGTTGTGGGCGGGTACCCGAATCACCCGCCTCGAGGCCCAGCGCCGGGGCGAAGCCCTGGTGCTCGCCGCGGCTCTATCGGTCGTCGGCTGGCTCGTCTTCCGGGGGACTTCCGCAGACGCAGCCGACCCCTTCTGGCAGCCCTACATGCTCGCCCCCCTGCTGATCTGGGCCGTGCTACGCTTCGAGCAGAGGGGCGCCGCCACCGCCCTCGTGTTGGTCTCCGCCATCGCGATCTGGGGCACCGCCTTGGCCACCGCGCCCTTCCCGGAGGGAGCCTTGCCCGAGCGCTTGCGATCGCTGCAGACGTTCACGGCGGTCGTCGCCCTGACGTTCCTGGTCCTCGGCGCGGTCACCGCCGAGCGCCGCGCGGCGGAAGAGAAGCTGACGGTCGCCAAGGAAGCTGCCGAGGCCGCCAATCACACCAAAACGCAGTTCCTCTCGGTAATGAGCCACGAGCTCCGGACGCCGCTGACCGGCATCATCGGCTACGCGCATCTGCTGAACGACGAGATCATGGGTCCGCTCAACCCGGGCCAGCACGGTCAGATCGGCCGCATCAAGGCTTCCGCCTGGCATCTGGTCCACATCATCGAAAGCATCCTCACCTTCGCCAGCACCGAGGCCGGCCACGAGGAGATCAACCTGGAGGACGTGGACGCGGTCGTCGTCGCGCGCGAGGCGTTGGCGTCGATCGAGGCCCAGTGCAACGATAAGGGCTTGCCGGTGCGGGTCACCGTGCCTCGCGGACCGGCGATCCTCCGCACCGATCCGGCCAAGCTGCGCCAGATCCTGACGAACCTGCTCGTCAACGCCGTGAAGTTCGCCGACGCGGGATCCATCGATCTCACCGTCGAGAGCGACGAGCGCCATATCCTCTTCCACGTGGGCGACCACGGGCCGGGAATCTCCTCGGACCAACTGGAAAAGATCTTCCACCCGTTCACGCAGGTGGATCAGAGCAGCACGCGGGAGAAGGGCGGAACCGGTCTCGGCCTGGCCGTCGCGCGCTCGCTCGCGACCCTTCTGGGGGGCCGCGTGACCGCCGAGAGCACCCTGGGTGCGGGGAGCACGTTCACCCTGCGGCTGCCGCTCGGACTGGGACCGTCCTGATCCCTATGCCTATCGCATGGGGGGTGGCCTCACGCTCCAGCCTCCTCGCGCTCTTCACCGGCGCCGCTTCGACGGGACGTGAAAAGCTCCTCGCCGGACCCATCCGCGGCGAGCTGCTGGGCACCGACCAGCTCGCGGAAAAAGCCCGCACCGTCGCGCGCCAGCAGAGCCTTTCCACCCGTCGGCGCGGCTGGAGGGGCGCTCCCCTCCTCGCCCGCCTCACCGAAACCCGCCGCATCCTGCGGGACACCCAGGCCCGCCTCGCCGCCGGAGCCGCCCGCGACGTCGACGCCGGCCCCGCTAGCGAGTGGCTGCTCGACAACTTCCACGTCGTGCAGGAGCACATCCGCGAGGTGCGCGAGACGCTGCCGCACGGCTACTACCGCGAGCTGCCCGAGCTCGCGAGCGGGCCGCTCACGGGCTATCCGCGCGTCTACGAGCTCGCGATCACGCTGATCTCGCATTCCGAGGGCCGCATCGACCGCGACAACCTCGAGTTGTTCGTGGGGGCGTTCCAGCAAGTCGCGCCGCTCTCGATCGGCGAGCTGTGGGCGCTTCCGGCCATGCTGCGCCTGGCGCTGATCGAGAGCGTGCGGCGCATGGCACTGCGCACCGTTCAGCGCATGGACGAGATCGAGAGCGCGGACGCATGGGCGGAGCGGATCGAGACCGCCATCGCGCAGGGCGCGCGCGTGCAGGGCGCCGTGCTGGACACGTTCGTCCGCTCTCCTCTACGCCTGGGGGCGGTGTTCGTCTCCCGCTTCCTGCATCAGCTCCGCCTGATCCGGGGCTCGCATACGTCCCTCGTCCAGATCGAGCAGTGGATCGCCGAGCGCGCGCTCGACCCAGCACCTGGCGCTGACCCAGGTGATGATGGCGAACAGCATCACCAGCCTACGCACGATCACGCACCTGGACTGGAAGGGTTTCGTCGAGGGGCAGAGCGCGCTCGCGAACCGCGAGCCCCGCCTCCATTTCGCGCTGCTGAGCGACTTCACCGACGCGCCCACGGAGACGGTGGACGGGGACGAAGCCATCGTCGCGGCGGCGGCCGCCGGAGTGCGCGCGCTGAACGAGCGCTACGCCGATCAAACCGGAGA
>CAXNGW010000123.1:0-3251 GCA_964201975.1 Longimicrobiales bacterium
GATCGAACGGCCGGTGCGCACCGTGGACGTGGCGCCGACCATCGCGGCCTAGCTGAATCTGCGTCCGACCGAGACGCTGGACGGCCGCCCGCTCAGCGAGGTCCTGACCGGAAGTTGAAGCTCGCGCTGCTGCTCGCCGCGCTCGTCGCGGCCCCCGCCCTCGCCGCTCAGAGCGGGGAGCCTGCGTCCGCGCCGCCGATCGAGGACTCGATCCCGGGGCCCTACCGGGACCCCGCCGCCGCAGCGCCTGTCCTCCTGCGGCTGATCGCGGCCCACCCGGAGCGTTTCGACCTGCACCTGGCGGCCGCGCGCGAACTCACCGCGCTGGGGCTCCTCTGTGCCACCCGCCCGGAGCGCGAGGCGCGCCTGCGGGACGCGGTGACCGTGGCGCGCGCCGCAGTGGCGCTCGACAGCGCGAGCGCGGAGGGGCACTACTGGCTGGCGGCCGCCCTCGGGCTGGCGGCGGATCAAGCCGGCGGCCTCGGCAAGATCACCTTCGCGCGCGAGGCGTACACCGAGACGATGGCGACGCTGGCGATCGATCTCGATCACGCCGGCGCGCACCACATCCGCGGCCGGCTGCACGCGGGCGCGCTGCGGCTGGGGCGGCTGAATCGACTGATCGCGCGGGGGCTGGGGCTGGGCGCGATCCTCTCCACGGCGTCGTGGGGGAACGCGGAGCGCGATCAGCGCCGCGCGCTGGAGCTCGATCCGGAACCCCTGGTCCACTCGGTGGAGCTGGCCAAGCTGCTGCGGAGCCGGAAGCAGCGGGTCGAGAGCACCGCCATCCTGACCGACGTGGCCGGGCGGCCCCCGCGTCACGCGCTCGATGCGTACCACATCGAGGAAGCACGCCGCCTTCTCGACATCGGCACGCGCTAGGGTCACTCGCCGCCGAGCGTGATCCGGTGCTCGAGGAACCAGTGGTCGGAGAGGTGCGGATCCTTCAACAGATGGGACCGCACCACGACGACGCCGGGCGCCGCGTTGACGAGGAAGTCGATCGTCCTCACCCCGCCGGTCACCGCGTAGCGGTTTCCGGTCGGGTCATAGGTGGGGCCGTGGCTGGAGATCGCCCACGCGGTCGGAAGCAGCGCTTCCATGTCTCCGCGGTCGAGGTTGAAGTCGCCCGCGAGCAAGACACGCCGGCCATGCGCTTCCTCCTCCCGCGCGTAGTCCACGACCTCGCCCAGCTGCCCGCGCGTGATGTCCGCTTCGGCCGGCTCGCGGAACGCGTAGAGGTGGAGATTGACCACGGTGCCGCGGAATCCGGGCGCGTCCACCGCGAGCGCGAGGAAGCCTTTGCGTCCCAGCTTCTCGATGGTCTGTGCCCCCGCCGGCAGCGCCGCGAACGGGTGGAAGATCGCCCCTCCCGCCGGCAGCCGGGACAGCGTCACCAGACCGGAGGCGTTCACCGTCCCCGTGAAGTCGGTCTCGCCGGACGTGAAGACGCGGTATTCGGGCAGCGATTGCTCCAGCACCTCCACCATCGATTTCTCGAAGACCTCCTCCAGCAGGACCAGCCCGGGCCGGCAGCTGCGCACGACGCGGATGAGCGTCTCGATCCGCGCGCGGCCGTCGATGGAGAATTGATAGGGGAGGAGGAGGGGCCGGGTGGGCAGCATCCACGCGTTGCCCTGGAGGACGGTGATGCCGTCCGCGCCGCCTCCCGCGGCGAGCGTGGGGGCAGGGCAGCGCTCGATGGTCTGTGCCACCACGCGCCCGCCGCGGATGCCCGGAGTGGTGAAGCCGGCCAGCAGGTAGATGCCGACCGCCAGCAGGGCCAGGAGCCGGGGGCGTGCCCGGGCCTTGGGCATTGGCATTCTCCGCAACCAGGGGGGACGGCACCGGCTGCCGCCGGTTTCTCCCTCAAGGTTCGGATGGAGACGTCACGAAGCGGGGGGTGCGCAGTAAAGAGAGGACATGGTCGCGGCTAAGAAGTGGTATCCAACATTTTGTGGAGTCGGAGGTTGGACACCCCTAGATATAGCCATCCGATCAGTGCCGAGAGGTAGAAAGTGTAGATCCGCCACCACACCAGCGCGGCGGCGAGGTGGGCCGGAGGAAGCGCGCCGCCGAGCGCGGCTGCGAACGCCACCTCCACACCCCCGCCGCCCCCGGGCGGGGGGAGGAGCGCGGTGGCGTACAGCACGAAAAAAGGCCGCAGCACCAGGTCGGAGAAGCCGAGTCCGGTCGCTCCCGCCGCCGACATCAGGGCGGGGAGGAGCGCGAGCCGCGCGGCCAGGTGCAGGGCCCCGGCGGCCAATGCGGCCGCGGCGAACCGGGCCGGGACACGGCGGAGGGCGCGGGCGTGCAGGTGGAACGCGTGCGCGAGCCGGAAGAGATCGCGCCAGCGCCGCTCGGAGAGCCGCAGCCGGCGCCATCCGCGAGGTGGCTCGAGGCTCGGTGCGGCCCAGCGCGTGACGCCGATCGCGGCCATCCACGCCGCCGACACCGCGACCGCGTAGCCGCCGACGCCCAGCGCCACCCACCACAGCGCGGGCCGCAGCGCGAGGATCGCCAGCGCGGCGATCACCAGCACGAGCACTTCCGCGGCCATCTCGGCCAGGACGAGCGCGCCGGCGGCGCCGATCCCGACGCCTCCGGAGCGCAGCACGCTCAGCTTGGCCGGATCCGATCCCACACGCGAGGGCGTGACCGCGCCGAGGGCGTCGCCCGCGAGCTGGGCTCGCACCGAAGTGGCGAGCGAGACGGGGAGTCCGAGCCCCGCGGCAACGCACGCGACGCGCGCGCCGCGGGCGAGCAGCTCGATCGTGACCGCGAGCGCGGCGAGCGCGTGCGCGGACGCGGGGACGAAATGGAGCACGGTCTCCGCGTCGACGCCGGCGCGGCGCACGATGATCGCTCCCATCGTGGTCGTGAGCGCCAGCGAGGCGACCGCGACCAGGGCCGGCCGGCGCGACGGCGCGGGCTCAGCGCGTGACAGCGAGGAGATCCCGGTAGAGATCGACGAGCGTTGTGAACGTGCGCCGCCAGTCGAACGTGGACTCGGCGTGGTCGCGGGCGTGCTGGGCGAGCGCCGGGTTCAGGCGGGCCGCCATGCGCTGGAGCGCCGCGGCCGCGCTGCGCGGGTCGCCGTGCCGATACGACTCGCCGGCAGCGGATCCGGGGAGCCGGTCCACGCCGGCGGCGCGGTCCACGACCACGACGGGGAGCCCGCACGCGAGCGCCTCCGCGATGGCGAGGCCGAACGTCTCACCGGGGCCGGGGGCCAGGTAGAAGTCGGCGCT
>CAXNGW010000124.1:0-3233 GCA_964201975.1 Longimicrobiales bacterium
GGTAGATCAGGTCGAAGCCATTCGCACCCGCGATCGAAGGGGGCCCATCGTCGCGCGTCACGACCAGCACGTCCGCCGCCGGCACGCCCGTGGGAACGAAGGCCCCGAGCGCGCCTCCCGGCGTGTAGGCCACGTCCCGGACGCGCGGATGGCGGACCACGCTCGCCTCGAGGTCGCGGACGACGTAGGGACTGGGGTCGGCGGCGAGCACGTACAGAGTATCGCCGGTTCGCGCCTCCGCCGTGTCCCAGAGGAGGCGGAAGTAGTGGGCGTCGAATTCCTTGCCGCGGTGGAGGGCCGGCGTCGCGAGCAGCGCGGCGCACGCGACGTTCTGGGCCACGAGCAGCCACACGGCCGCGCGCCGCGCGGGCTGCCCCGCCCGGCGGGCCAGGCTCTCCCATCCGAACGCCACCAAGACCGGCGCGAGGTAGAGGAGCGGCAGGAGGAAGCGCAGCTCCTTGTGCGCGACCAGCGAGTGGCCCACGACGAACGCGACGAACGCCCAGCTCCACGCGCTCTTCGGCCGCGCGACGATTCCCGCGACGATTAGCGCGGCGACCGCGAGACCCAGCGGAGGCGCCATCCAAAGCGGCGCCCACATCAGGTAGGCATACCAGGGGTTCGTGCCGAACGTGGCGGCCATGCCCTCCACGATGTTCACGCGGAAGTACTGCGCGGGCGTGAAGACCCAGACGCCGTAGAACCAGCGGTCGATCAGCGCGCTCATCGCCACCACCGCCGCGGCTCCCAGGGCGATCCGCGCCACGCGCTGCCAGCCACCGGCGCCCTCCAGCGCGATCCAGACGAACAGGGCGCCGATCGCGAACGCCATCTGGAAGCGGAGCACGAAGGACAGCCCGAGGAACAGCGCCAACCAGCCGTCGCGACGTCCGCCACGGCCGCTCTCGGCGAGCGGCAGCGCGGCCACGAACGCCAACCCGGCCAGGTTCTCGGAGGTGAAGCGGGACAGGAACAGCGGGAGGAACCACAGGAAGAGCGCGGTCAGCCAGAGCGCCCGCCGGCCCGACCTGCCGATGCGCGGAGCAACCTGCGCGCAGACGTACGTGAGAACGGAGAGCGAAAGGGCCAGCGTCCCCAGCCGAAGCAGGAGCGTCCAGACGAACGGAGACGTGATCCCAACGGCCCGCAGAACCTCGAGCACGGCGAGCGCGAGCGTGGGCTGGAGGGAGGGCCGGATCCGCGCGGCGAACTCCCAGGGCAGGGAATCGACCGGCGCGAGCCCCGCCCTCGCCCACGCGAACTCGAGGATCTGGAAGTGCTCGTCCGGATGCCACGGATTGATCGCGAGGAAGGTCACGGCGACGTGGAGCGCCGCGGCCACCGCGAGCACGGCGCCGATCGGCAGTCCGGTGGCGCGCGTCTCCTCGTCGAGGAACGATCGGACGCGGGACCGGCGAAAGATGCTCACCAACGCGCGATCCAACGGCCGGTCGGCGCGGCCTCGACCAGCGGAGCCCGCCGGAACGCATCGAGCTCGGCGGCGGTCCAGCGCTCCGCGTGCACGCCCCCGGGAGCGGCGCGCGGATCGAACGGGAGCAGCGCCGCCGAGTACTCGCCCTCGCTCAGGGCGCGCTCGAAGGGTTTCGAATCCCACATCCCCTGCGTGGCGAGCGACGTCGTGATGAACGGATGGACGAGCGCGGGCAGCCCGCACGCCCGCATCACCCCCGCTTCCTCCGCGACGACCGTACGGTCGGTCCCGAGCCGCGCGCACAGCGCCGGCAGCTCGGCTTCGGTGCGCGCGAGGCGCGCGACGTTCACGCCCAGCGCGGTGGCCACGCCGAGGTTCGCGCCGACGATCTGCAGCGCGATGAGCCCGTTCAGCAGCGGTGTCCGCGCTGGTGCCAGCGTCGCCCTGCCGAACAAGCGCGGCCCGACGAACACCACGGTCGCCAGGTGCAGGTCCAGGAAGTACGGATAGCCGGACCCGGCGCGCGCCGCCGAGAGCGACCAGACGAGCGCGCCCGCCCAGTACCACCATGCCGGATCCGATTTCACGAGCGCGCGGTCGGTCCACCAGGCGGATGCCGTCAACGCGAGCAGGATCGCCCAGGGGACCACGTGACTGCCGATTTGCTCCGCGAGGTTGGCGCCGGAGAACGTGCCCACCGTGTAGGTCACCATGTGGCGCCAGGGCTCGAGTCCCCACGCCGCGGTGATCGCGGCTGCACCGGCGGCTCCCGTGAGCGCGAACGCCACCGTTGCGGACGCGGCTTCGCGCGGCCGGTACCACCAGGACCACGCGAGCGCTACGATGGCCGGCACCGCCTGCGTCTGCTTCGCGAAACACGCGAGCGCGAGCACGACGCCTCCGAACGCGGCGCCTCGCCACGACGACGCGCGATCGATCAGCGCGAATCCCAGGACGGTCCCCGCGGCGCCCCACAGCTCGATGTGGAACGGGCCCGCGCCGTAGAGGACCGGGAAGCTGGCACCGAGCAGACCGACGGTACCCGCGAGGACGGCGCCGTGCGCCCCCCGCGCCCGCGCCCACCACGCCACCGCTCCCGCCATCGCCACCAGCCCGAGGGCGTCGACCAGGCGCCCCGCCGCGAGGGGAGGCACGCCCAACCCGGCCACGCCGCGGATCAGCAAGAACACCAGGGGTGGATAGTTCAACACGCGCAGGGGTGGCGCGATGCCCAGGGCCGGATACAATGCGCCGCCCTCGCGCCACGCCTGGAAGTGATCGAGGAGCTCCCCGGCGGTGTAGTCCGGATCGACCGAGAGCGAGAGCAGAAGGCCCGACCAGACCAGCGCGACCACCCCGAACCAGCCGAACTGACCCCAGGCGGCGAGGGTGCGTGCTCGAGGCGTGACGATGAGGGCGGGTCCTTCGTCTGGGTTATAATGACCGCTTCGGCCTGGCCGACCACCAAGCTACAGGACCCACATGCCTGGAAAAGTGAGCTGATGCCGGTCCCTGCGGCGCCGCGCGGCTTTCGGCCCCGCCGCCGCCGCTTCGGGTGGCTCACCGGGGCCGTGGCCCTTTGGGCGCTTCTGGTCCGAGCGACGCCTGCCGCGGCACAGAGCGAGCCATGCCCGCTGGGGAGGGTGAGCCGGATCGAGATCCGGAACTACTCGCTTTTCGCCCCGGCCGACATCACCGGGCGGAGATTCTCCTGGGCCCTCGGCCTCGCGAACTCCCTCCACATTCGGACGCGCGCGGACTACCTCGAGCGCCAGATGCTGCTGGAGGAAGGCGAGTGCTA
>CAXNGW010000125.1:0-3211 GCA_964201975.1 Longimicrobiales bacterium
CCACGCGGCGGGCGGTCGCGGCCGCCCATTCCCTCGCCCCCGAGCTGTCGCCTGGCTCGAGCAGCGCGGCCCGCGCGGCGGCGCCCGCCACCCGCGCGAGCGCGTCGGCGACGCGGGCGGGACGCAGCCGCGACGGGTGGGCCGCGACCAGCGCCCCGGCCAGCCCTTCCGGATCGTCGGGGTGGAGGAGCGCGTCCACACCGGCCGCCACCGCGGCGATCCCGGCCGCGCCGCCCGCGCCCGCGGCGGCCACCACGCCACCCATATTCATCGCATCGGACACGATCAGGCCGTCGAACCCGAGGCGCTGGCGCAGGAGGCCGGTGAGGATCTTCCGCGACAGCGTCGCGGGCGTGCCCGAGCGGTCGAGCGCCGGATACGCGACGTGCGCGGTCATCACGGTGGGGACGCCGGCCGCGACCGCCGCCGCAAACGGCGTCAGGTCCGCGGCCAACCGCCGCTCGCGCGCGCGCACGGTCGGGAGCACCAGATGGGAGTCGGTGGTGGTGCGACCGTGTCCCGGGAAGTGCTTCGCGCACGACAGCGCGCCGCCTGCCTCGCACCCCATCACCCACGCGCTCACCTGCCGCGCCACGGCCCGCGGGTCGGCGCCCGGCGAGCGGGTGCCCACGATCGGGTTGTTCGGCTCGACCGCGAGGTCCGCGACCGGCGCGTACACCCAGTCCACGCCGACCGAACGCGCTTCCGCGGCAGTCACGCGGCCGGCCTCGTACAGGACGAGCAGGTCGTCGAGCGAGGCGAGCGCCCCGAGCGGCGGCAGCTGGGTGAGGCCGCGGAACTGCTGCCCCGCCCCACGCTCCAAGTCCGCCCCGATCAGAATCGAGTGGGCGCTCCCGGCGCGCAGGCGCGCGGTCAGCTCCGCCACCGCCACCGCGGTGCCCCCGAACAGGATGAAGCCGCCGACGCCGAGCCGCAGGCAGTCGCGGATCCTCTCCTCCTGATGGCCGTACTCGCCGTTCGCGTCGGCGCGGAGATCGGGGAAAAGAAGGCGGGCGGGGCGCATCAGCGGAAGCTACCGGACCGACCCCGTCCGTGCCCGCCGTTACTCATGCGGATGCGGGCCGATTGGACGCGTCCCGCCGCCGCTCGCCGCGGCGCAGCCAGCCGGCCGGGCCCGCTCGCAGTCAGGGTCGCCGCGCGGCCCAAGGCGGGAAGACGCCGGTCCATGGTATCCCCGAGTTCATGATTGTCTTCTCCAGGGGATGCTTTCGCCGTGATCTTCTATTATTGCAAGGGTAGCGCCATTTCGGCCATGGCAGCCGGCCGCCGCGCCTGGACCCCAGGAGATGAGCGGACTCGCGTCTCCCCGCGGAGACGGGTACTGTCCCCGCGGGACCGCGGAACCCCCTGGCTCGATGGCGTAACTCCATGCCACATAAGGATAAGCAGATCGGCACAGCCGTTGCCTGCCTGGGGAGCCGGAGGTCGGGCTCCTGGGACTGGAGGCGGCGATGGGCAAGCGGATGAGCGGGCGGGTCCTTCTCGGGGTGCTGGGCGTGCTTCTCCTCCCCTCGGGGGCGCGGGCGCAGCGCGCGGACTTCCTCTTCCGGCGACCGACGGTGTCGGCCGCGGTCCGCTTCGGCTGGTCCGTCCCCCGCACGCAGAGCGAGATCTTCGACTTCACCACCGAGCAGCTCACGATCGAGCGCGAGGACTTCTCCGCGGCCACCGTGGAGGGCGAGATCGCCGTGCGCGTGCGGGACCGCCTCGACCTGACGCTCGGGGCCGGCTACTCCGCGGCGAGCGTCCGCTCGGAGTTCCGCGACTGGGTGGGCACCGACGACCTCCCGATCGAGCAGACCACGCGCTTCCGCCGCGTACCCATCGAGCTCGGAGTGAAGGGATACCTGCGGAGCCGCGGACGCGCGGTAAGCAGCCTGGCGTGGGTGCCGCACGGCTGGGCTCCCTACGTGGGAGCCAGCGCGGGCGCGCTGGTGTATTCGTTCGACCAGAGCGGCGATTTTGTGGATTACCAGACCGAAGACATCTTCACCAAGGATTTCAGCTCGCGAGGCACGGCACCGACGGCGCACGTCGCGGGCGGTCTCGACGTCTCACTCGGGCCGCACTTTCTCGCGATCGGTGAAGGACGCTACCAGTGGGCGCGGGCGGAGATGAGCCGGGACTTCGTGGACTTCGATCGGATCGACCTGTCGGGCTTCCAGGTGACCATCGGCGTCGCAGTCCGTTTCTGAAGAGGAGGGCGATCATGAGCACCACGCGCAGCAACGCCGTCCGCCGTCTCTTCCTCGCCGCCACGGTGGCGCTGGGGCTGGCCGGGGCGCCCGTACTGGGGGCGCAGGATGTAGATCCGCGCTGGCTCCCATGGGTCGGATGCTGGGAGCCCTCCGCAGAGGAAGCGTCGGGAGACCTGACGTGCGTGCGGCCGAGCGGAGCCGGCGTCGAGGTGAGCGAGCTGTCCGGGGGCACGGTCGTTTCCAGCCAGACCTTGGTGGCCGACGGGCGCGCGTACCCGATCACGGCGGAGGGGTGTGAAGGGAATCGGAGCGCCGAATTCTCGACCGACGGGCGGCGCCTCTTCACGCTCACCCAGCAGGCGTGCGACGGCGACGAGCCGCGCACGTCCACCGGCCTGATCGCGATGGTGTCGCCGCGGGAGTGGATCGACGCGCAGGCGGCGCAGGAGGACGGAGAGGGCCTGGGGTGGGCGCGACGCTACCGGCCGGCGCGCCACGAGGCGGCCGCGGACGCGGGCTTCGGCGACCTCACGGGCGGACGCGACGCGGCCACGCAGCGCGCCCGCACGGCCGCCGCCGCCGCGGTAGACGTGGACGACGTGATCGAGGCCGCGCGCGCCGTGGATCCCGAGGCGGTGCGCACCTGGATCGCCGAGCTGCGCGATCCGTTCGACCTGGACGGTCGGCGGCTCCTCCGGCTGGCCGACGCGGGGGTGCCGCCCAGCGTGATCGACGTGATGGTGGCGGTGTCCTATCCCGACCGCTTCGCGCTCGACCGCGACGGCGACGTCGAACGGCTGGCGGCGCGCGGCGCGCCCCCGCGGCCACGCGGGGGATACGGGCGGCGGCGCGGCTTCTTCGGGCCGGTCTACTGGGACCCGTACTACGGCGATCGCTACGGCTACGGCGGCGGCTACTACCAGCCGGGGGTCGTCGTGGTGGTGCCGCGCCGCGATCCCGAGCCGGATGCCCGGGTGGTGAAAGGACGCGGC
>CAXNGW010000126.1:0-3154 GCA_964201975.1 Longimicrobiales bacterium
TAGAAAGGGGGCCGACTTGGCGAGGCGAGTGTATCTGACCGCCGACGAGGCGCGGCGAGAACTGGGAATCGCCCCACAGACGCTCTACGCCTACGTCAGTCGGGGGCTGATTCGCTCGGAGCCCAGCCCCGACGGTAAGCGCGGCCGCCGGTATCACGCGGAAGACGTCCGGCGGCTCAAAGAGCGACGAGCGGTTCGTCGGGAGCCCGACGTGGGCGCGGCGAACGCGTTGCACTGGGGGGCCCCCGTGCTCGATTCCGCCCTGACGCTGATCACCGACGGCCGCATCTACTACCGAGGGGAGGATGCGGTCGAGTTGTCCCGGCACCGCACCGTCGAGGAGGTGGCCGCGCTCCTCTGGACGGGCACCGCGGCCGCGCCGGCCGACTGGTTCGCCGGTCCTCTTCCGGAGCCGCAGGTCGAGCGCGGGTTGAGCCCGCTGCGGGCGTATCAGATCGAGCTCGCCCGGGCCGAAGCCGGCGATCCATCCGCGTGGGACCGGCGCCTCGAGCGAGCTCCGCGCACCGGGGCGACCGTCTTGCGGCGGTTGGTGGCGGTCTCGGTAGCAGGGGCGTCGCGTGAATCTCGGCTTTCCGCCGCGCTTCAGGATGCGTGGGCTCCTGATCGGCCAGAGGCCGAACCGCTGATTCGAGCTGCGCTGATTCTGTTGGCGGACCACGAGCTGAACGTGGCATCATTCACGGCGCGGTGCGTCGCCTCCGCGGGATCCACCCTCTACGCCGCCGTGTCCGCGGGCATCGGTGCCATGCACGGGGTGCACCACGCTCGTCACATCGAACGGGTTGAGGCCCTCTTCTCGGAGGTGTCCGACCCCTCGTCGGCGCGCGCGGTTCTCGAAGCGCGCCTCCAACGGGGAGAGCCCATCCCGGGGTTCGGCCACCGGCTGCATCCCTCCGGCGACCCTCGCGCCACGGAGTTACTGGCTCGCCTGCGGACCGTCGATCCGGGGAGTCCGGCCCTGGCGATGGCCGACGCGATCGGCGCCGCAGGTGAAGCGTTGCTGGGGGATCGGCCGACGGTCGAGATCGGGCTCATCGCACTGGCTCGCTCGCTCCGCTTCCCGCCCGGGTCTCCCCTGGTCCTGTGGGTCCTGGGCCGGTCGATCAGCCTCATCGCCCACAGCCTGGAACAGTACAGCTCGCCCCACGTGCTCCGCCCAAGGGCTCGATACGTCGGGCCGCCGCCCAAGGTCGCTGACACCTGAATGAAGAAACGCCGACCTTCGGCGTAGGGCCGTCGCGCGTTTCACCCGTCCGCCACGAGCAGCGCCTCCGCCTCCACGGAATCGAACCGCGGGAGAAGGCGGAGGGTTGCTGGAGGTTGGCGGCGACCTTGATCGCCGACCACGACATAGGCCCTCCGCGCCATCCCTCCGGCGCGCGCGCGCGCCGATTCTCCGCGCATGCCCGCGCGCCCCGCCATCCTCGGCCGCCTCCTGCTGGATGAGGGCGCGATCACCGCCGAAGCGCTCGCGTCGGCGCTGGATGCGCAGCCCGGCAGCGGCCGACGTCTCGGCGAGATCCTGGTCGGCAAGGGGCTCGCCGATGGCGAGCAGGTCGCTCGTGTGCTGGCCGGACAGCTGGGGTTGGCGTACGCGTCGCCCCCGTTGGACTCGGATCCCGTTGCGCGCGCGCTCGTGCGTCCCGCGCTCGCTCGCGAACGGCGCGTCCTCCCGATCGCCGCGTCGCCGAAGATCCTCAAGCTCGCGATGGCGGATCCGCTCGACCTGCGCACCGTGGACGACGTGGGCTTCCAGGCGGGGCGGCGAGTCGAGCAGGTGGTCGCGAGCGGTCCCGCGGTGGAGCGCGGATTGGCGCGCGCGTACGGGGAGGAGCTCACCCAGCTCGTCGACGCGCTGCCTGGACAGACAGGCGAAATCAAAGCGGCGCGGGATGGGCTCGAGGAGACGTCGCGCTCCGCGCCGGTGGTGCGGCTCGTCGACCATGTCTTGCAGCGCGCGGTGGACGAGCGCGCGAGCGATATCCACATCGAGGAGCGCGCGGGCGACGTGCGCGTGCGCTTCCGCATCGACGGGCTGTTGCGCGAGGTGCTCGAGCTGCCTCAGGGCGCGCGGCGGGCGGTGCTATCCCGCATCAAGGTGATGGCCGGGATGGACATCTCGATTCGACGCCGCCCTCAGGACGGCGCGATCCCGCTCGACCGGGACGGGCGCCACCTCACGCTGCGCGTGTCCACGCTTCCGGTCGAGGACGGCGAGAAGGGCGTGGTGCGGATCCTCGATCCGCGCGAGACGCCACCCGACCTCGCCGCGATCGGCCTGGTCGACGAGGACTTGAAGCGCGTGCGCGCCCTGCTGCGCGGCAATCAGGGCGTCATCCTGGCCGCCGGCCCGACGGGGAGCGGCAAGAGCAGCACGCTGCACTCGGCGCTGCACGAGGTGGACCGCGAGGGCCTGAACGTGGTCACGCTCGAGGACCCGGTGGAGTGGCGGATCCCTGGAGTGAACCAGGTCCAGGTGCGGCCGCGCGCGGGCCTCACGTTCCCCGTCGCGCTGCGCGCGGTGCTGCGGCAGGACCCCGACGTCGTGATGGTGGGAGAGATCCGCGATCGCGAGACGGCCGAGATCGCGATGGCCGCCGCGGTGACCGGGCATCTCGTGCTCTCGACGATCCACACCGTGGACGCGCCGGGCGCGGTCACGCGCCTGCTCAACATGGGAGTCCCGCCCTACCTGGTGGCGGGCGGCCTCGCGGGGGTCGTGGCGCAGCGGCTGATCCGCCGCGTGTGCGCGGCCTGCCAAGGGCGAGTCTCCGGCGGCTGCGGACGATGTCAGGGCGGATATCGGGGCCGCACGGGCGTCTTTCAGGTGCTCGTGATGACCGACGCGCTGCGGGACGAGGTGGTGCGCGGAGCGTCCACGGGGCGGCTGCGGAGGCTCGCGGGCGAGGGCGGCATGGGTACGATCGCGGAGGACGCGCGGCGGAAGGTTGCTGAGGGCGTCACGACCCCACACGAAAGGGCGCGCGTTCTCCAGACCGAGCCGGGCGCGGCGCTCCCGTGTCCGGGCTGCGGAAGCCCTTGCCCACCGGAAGCGGCCGGCTGTCCCTGGTGCGGACGCGCGCGCGGGCGCCGGTGCGGATGCGGGGCTGCGCTGGAATCGGCTTGGAGGTAC
>CAXNGW010000127.1:0-3090 GCA_964201975.1 Longimicrobiales bacterium
GGCCTGCATGGTCTCCAGGGCCGCCTGGGCCGAAGCCGTATCGTTCGCCAGGCGCTCCAGCCCGCAACCGGCGGTGGCCAGCGCCACCATCACTAGAACGAGAGAACGTTTCATTCGCCCTCCGGGAGGGGGTTCGAAGGGACGGTCGCAGGAACAAACGTAGCTCGCGGCGCTACATTTGCCCGGTTTCGCGCTCCCAACCCGTACCCCAGGACGTCTCCGGCCGTGATCCGGGTCACCTTTCTCGGCACCGCGGCCTCCCGCCCCACCACCGGCCGCAACGTGAGCGGCCTGGCGGTCCAGCGGGAGGGTGACCTCATGCTGTTCGACTGTGGCGAGGGCACGCAGCGGCAGATGATGCGCTACGCCACCGGGTTCAACGTGGGCGCGATCTTCATCACGCACATGCATGCGGATCATTTCCTCGGGATCGCCGGCCTGCTCCGGACCATGGGCCTTCAGGGTCGCGTGGAGCCGCTCGAGCTGTACGGCCCCCCAGGAAGCGAGGAGACGCTCAGGGTGATGGTGCACCTGGGAGCGGAGCGGACTCCCTTCGATGTGCCGATTCGCGAGCTGGCTCCGGGCGACGCGGTCCGGCGCGAGGGAGACGAGGTGCGGGCGTTCGCGGTCGAGCACGGGGTGCGCGCCGTCGGCTACGCGCTGGTCGAGGACGAGCGGCTCGGCCGCTTCGACGTCGAGCGCGCGCGGGCGCTGGGCGTTCCCGAGGGACCGCTGTTCGGCCGACTGCACCACGGGCAGCCGATCGAGGTGGACGGGCGCACGATCGCCCCGTCCGACGTGGTGGGCCCGGCGCGGCCCGGTCGGCGCGTCGTGTTCACGGGCGACACCAAGCCCTCCAGGCTGGTGGCCGAGATCGCGCGCTCTGCGGACCTGCTCGTGCACGATTGCACGTTCGGCGAGGAGGAGGCGGAGCGCGCGGAGGAGACGATGCACGCGACCGCCGCGGGCGCCGCGCGCCTGGCGCGCGAGGCGGGCGTGCGCCGGCTCCTGCTGACCCACATCTCGGCGCGCTATGCGGACAACCCGCGCGCGCTCGAGGAGGAGGCCTGCGCGTTCTTCCCCGGAGCGCGCGTGGCGCAGGACGGCCTGGTGCTCGAGATCCCGTTCGCGGACGGGGAGGACTGACGGCGATGAGCGAAGCGAGTGCGTTTCCCCGCACCATCGCCGTGGTCGGGCTCGGTCTGGTCGGTGGCTCGCTGGTGCGCTCGTTCGCGCGCCTGCCGTCCCGGCCGCGCGTGCTCGGGTCGAGCCTGGACGCGAGGGACCGCGCCGGGGCCGAGCGCGTGCCGGGGGTGACGGTCAGCGCCGACGGCATGGACATCGTCGGTGAGGCCGACCTCGTCATCTACGCGGTGCCGATGGGGGCGGTGATCGAGCTCCTCGCGAAGCACGCGGAGCGGATCCGCGCGGATGCGCTCGTCACCGACGTCGCCGGGCTCAAGCGTCCCGTGCTCGAGGCCGCGCGTGCGGCCGGGCTGGGCGAACGGTTCGTCGGCTCCCATCCGATGGCGGGCGGGGAGGGGGCGGGCTTCGACGCCGGGCGCGCCGACCTGTTCGAGAACGCGCGCGTGTGGCTGTGCGCGGAAAAGGCGGCCAAAGCCGCCGCCACGAATCGGCTGGACGAGTTCTGGTCCGGCCTCGGTGCGCGGCCCGAGTGGATCGACCCCGACAAGCACGATCTTCTCATGGTGCGCGTGAGCCACCTCCCGCAGCTGGTCTCGAACGCCCTCGCGCTCGCCCTCGAGAGCGCCCGGGTGGACCCGAACGACCTCGGCCCCGGCGGAAGGGACATGACCCGACTCGCCGCGAGCTCGCCCGGCATGTGGTCGGATCTGCTCTAGCACAGCTCCTCGGACGCGGCGGGCCTGTTGCGGTCGGTGGCCTCGCAGATCGACGAGCTGGCGAAGAGTCTCGAGAAGGGAGACATGAGGAAGGTGGCGAAGCTGATGAAGCGGACGCGCGAGTGGAGGAGTGGCAAGTGATCGTCACGGTCCCCGGGGACAAGTCGATCACGCAGCGCGCCGTCATCCTCGCGGCGCTCGCGGAGGGGAAGAGCCGGCTGCGCGGCCTCCTGCCGGGCGCCGATCCCGCGTCCACCGCGGGCGCGGTGCGCGCGCTCGGAGCGGCCATCCCGGAGCTCCCTTCGGACGGCCGCGAGATCATCGTTCAAGGACTCGGGCTCGGCGGCCTGCGCGCGCCTTCCCAGCCGCTCGACCTCGGCAACAGCGGAACGGGGACGCGGCTGCTGATGGGCGTTCTCGCCGGCCAGCCGTTCAAGGCGACGATGATCGGCGACGCCTCGCTCTCCTCGCGGCCGATGGGGCGGGTCACCCGTCCCCTCTCCGAAATGGGCGCGCGCTTCCGCTCGCTCGAGGCGGCGGATCGCCTTCCCCTCGAGGTCGAAGGCGGCTCGCTGCACGCGTACGAGTACGACCTCCCGGTCGCGAGCGCGCAGGTGAAGAGCGCGCTGCTGCTCGCGGGGGTCGCGGGTCGGGTGCCGGTGACGCTCTCCGAGCCCGGCCGCTCGCGCGATCACACCGAGCGCATGCTCTCGGCGCTGGGCGCCAGGGTGGACGGCGGCGCGGACGGCGCGCTCTGGCGCGTGAGACTGGAGAATCCTCCCGAGCGTCTCTGGCCGCTCGACCTGAGCGTGCCCGGGGATCTCTCGTCCGCCGCGTTCCTGATCGTCCTCGCGCTGCTCGGCGGCGCGCAAGGCGAGCTGACCGTCCGAGGCATCGGGCTCAACCCGACGCGCACCGGCATCCTCCCGGTGCTGGGGCGCATGGGCGCGCGTCTGAAGCTCGAGCCCGAAGCCGATCAGGGCGGCGAGCCGGTCGGCGCGATCACAGCCGGACCCACCGCGCTGCGCGCAGCCGCCATCGACGCGAACGACGTGGTCGGCGCGATCGACGAGATCCCGATTCTCGCGGCCGCCGCGGCGCGCGCGAGTGGCACCACGCGCATCACGGGCGCGGGTGAGCTGCGCGTGAAGGAGACGGATCGCATCAAGGCGCTTGTGCAGAACCTCCGCGCGGTCGGGGTCGCGGTCGAGGAGCTCACCGATGGACT